>CAZMQY010000037.1:0-18644 GCA_964568335.1 uncultured Clostridium sp. | reverse complement strand
GGCTTTGTTAAAATAGTTGCTGATGAGCAGTATGGTGAAGTGCTGGGAGTTCATATTATAGCCTCTCATGCTACAGATATGATAGCAGAAGCTGTAACTACTCTGGAGCTAGAGGGGACGGTTCATGACTTGGCTAAGGCTGTCCACCCTCACCCAACACTTTCGGAGGTGGTTATGGAAGCAGCACATGGAGCTATAGGTAAACCGATTCATATTTTTAAAAAATAGACAAAAATGAAGCTAGATAACTAGTTAACAAGTTATCTAGCTCTATTTTTGTCTATCTTAACAGCTTTTACAGAAGTTTTTCAATTTCAGGGGCTATAGTCTGTGGAGCTATTGGAGACTCAAATCTAGCTACCACATTACCTTCCTTATCAATTAAGAATTTAGTAAAGTTCCACTTTATTGAGTCCCCTGTTAAATAATCAGGAAAATTTTTAACCAGATGACCATGCAGGAATTTTCCGGTTTCATTTTCTAAATCCAAGCCCTTAAAAGGAGCCTTCTCAGTTAAATATTTAAATAATGGATGAGCAGTTTCACCTCTAACATCTATCTTTTCAAACATTGGGAACTGAACTCCATAATTAATTTGGCAAAAGGATTTAACCTCAGTGTTAGTTCCTGGTTCCTGTTCCCCGAACTGGTTAGATGGAAAGCCTAAGATTTCAAGACCCTTTGAATTGTATTGTTCATATAATTTTTCAAGCTCCTCATATTGTGGTGTAAATCCGCATTTGCTTGCTGTATTTACTATTAATAAAACCTTTCCTTTGTATTCAGAAAGAGTTTTTTCATCTCCATCGATTGTTTTAACCTTAAAATCATAGATACCCATAAAATAAACCTCCACAATTAATCATTTTGTTTTAGCAAAATTAATTTTGCTTATAAAAATTCCGCCTAAATATTATTATGTCAATAAGTGTGTACTTAATTCCTAGATATTTGCCAATATATAACTTATAATTATTTTATAGAGCAAAATTATTTTAGTGGGGGGAAACATAATGTTCAAGTTCTTGTTTGGCGGAAATGATGACGATGATGAAATAGAAATTGGCAAGTCTGAAGAATATGACAATGAGGACAACGAAGGAAAAACTATTATTAGGCAGGGAAGACTTAAAATTTTAAGTACGCAGGTAGTTTATGATTATGATGAGAGTACTTTCTATACTCTGGCAACCTGTATTAATGAAAAAAATCAGCTTGAAACAATTAGCATAGAAGACTTTCATATTGATGAAAATGTAACTAGTTTATCTGGAGCATTTATTGATTATGAAAAGTATTTAGAGGATGAAGAAGAGTATGCCATCGGAAAAATATATATGAAAAAAGAGCTTTAAATATATAAGAGATTAAGTGAGCATGAAGCCGCTTATAGAACAAATAGAAACTTAAGATATGAGGTATTATAATTTTTATGAAACAAGAATATTTTGATATATATGATGAAAATATGAAGCACGTAGGAACTGAATTAAGAAGTGAAGTACATAAAAAAGGCTATTGGCATAGATCCTTTCAATGCTGGTTTACCAGCAAAGAAGGTGGAGAAGAATATGTATTATTTCAAAAAAGGCATGCAGATAAGGATACCTATCCCAATTTGCTAGATATAACCGCCGCTGGCCATCTTAGTGCAGGTGAGTCAGTAGAGGATGCAGCAAGAGAGCTAAAGGAAGAACTTGGAATATCAGTAGATTTTAAGGACCTTATTCCAGTAGGAATAATCACAGAAGAAAAGATTGAAGAGAATTTTATAGACAGAGAATTTGGAAATGTGTTTTTATATTACTGCAATATGCCTATAGAGGATTTTAAGCTTCAAGCTGAAGAGGTTGTAGGCATGTTCAAGGCAAAGCTTAAGGACGCAGTTAGACTGTTTAATAATGAAGTTTCATATATTATATTAGATGGCTATGAAACTGATGCTTATGGAAATAAACATTACATCAAACTAAGAACCTCTTTAAAAGACTTTGTTCCTCATGATTTTTCTTATTATAATAAGGTATTTAGGGCTGCTGCCCTAGTATTAGATAAATAAGAAGGGGCTGTCCTCAAAATAACGATAAAAGGCAGCATGTTCTACGGTATCATAGAACATGCTGCTGTTTATCGTTTTTGAGGACAGCCCCTTCCTTTTTTAATAAAACATGCATTCTATAAAATCTTCAATAGTGATTCCAGAAAAATAATTTTCAAAGTCCAGTGAAGAAAGAGCCTCTTTAATTGCTTCCTCTTTATAAAGCTTTCCTATAAGAAGAGCTGCAATATCAGATACTTCCTTTTTGCCGAAGAAATCACCAAATATTTTAAGTGCTTGTATCTTTCCTTCACTTACATTAAACCTTAGCTCAAGCTTTCCTCCGGCATATCTCTTTCCTTTTTCAATATCGAAATCTGGAGACTGGCCGTAGTTCCATTCCCAGGTGGAATATTTATTTTCCTTGAGTTCATTTATCTTTGCCAGATCTTCTTCAGTTAAAATATATTCTTTTTCCTTATAATTTTCATCCTGCATGAAAAACTTTAATAAGGTATCCTTGAATTCTTCTATGCTAATTTTATTAGGAAGGTAAGGATAGACATTGGTTACTCTGCTTCTAACTGATTTTACTCCTTTTGATTCAATCTTATCCTGCTTAACATTTAAGGCAGCTTGAACAACGGATAAATCAGAGTTAAACAATATAGTTCCGTGATGCATCAACCTTTTGCCAGTGTAATATTGAGCATTACCAGAAAATTTCTTGACATCGATAGTAATATCATTTCTTCCGGAAAACTCAGCATTTACACCAAGGATTTTTAAAGCATTTATAACAGGCTCAGTAAACTTTTTGAAATTGCTTACCACATCTTTGTCATTGTTAACTACAAAAGTAAAATTTAAATTTCCTAAATCGTGATAAACTGCACCGCCTCCCGAAACTCGGCGGACTACATTTATTTTATGTTCATTTACATATTTCAAGTTGATTTCTTCTATGGTATTTTGGTTTCTGCCGATAATAATGGAGGGCTCATTCTGCCAAAGTATAACATAGTCCTCACTAGGATCTAAGTACTTAGTTGCATATTCATCCAAGGCAAGATTAAAATGCGGGTCTTTACATTCATTTCTTATACTAATCATATTGCAGCCTCCTAAATTGCTATATTATTAATTAAAATATATATTGAAGCCGTTTTCTTGTCAACATGAATTAAAAGTGCTTTAAAGATTTCTCAATTTCAATTTTTATTTGTTAATTATGGAATTGTAATAAATATAACCCAATAAAAATGGCATACTAATCATAGATTAAATATCCATTATTTACTTAAGCAACTTTAAAAGGATGTGGTGTTTATGAAGATAACTTCTCTAAAAGTTTATGAAGGAAACAATGTTAAAAGAAGAAAGCAGATTATAAGAGTTATTCTTGAAAATATCTCTGATACGGAAGTTAAGAAATATTTAAAGGCTTATTTCAGAGTTTCCTTTTTGCTTGGTTTCAAGGAAAAGCTTGTTGATATAGTTAGAGAAGAAGACCACTTTGAACTTTGGGTTACATATACCGAGGAGGAAGTGTCTAAATATCTTCTAAACAATATCATATATAATCTGGATAATTCGGAAAAGCTGGCAGATAAAGCAGGAAATCTTCTTAAAGAGGGATTTTTATATGATGTTGTAAAGGCTGCAAGAAAAAAAGAGCTTCCTGTAATTGAAATAAGTGAAGATTTATTTCAACTGGGCTATGGAAAGAATTCAGTAATAGTAGGGAAGAGCTATCAAAGCTACGAGAATATGGTAATGGTTGAAGTCTCAAGAAATAGAAAAACCTTGTGGAACCTCTTGAGATATTTATGTATTCCCAGGGTAGAGGGAAGGGTGCTTTACAGCATTGAAGAAATAAAGGATGTGGAGGTCTTTAAATATCCAATAAATTTAAGAAGCATAGACAAAACTATGGATGTTAAAATCACTATAGCAAATGAAGAAGAGCTTAATAGAGTCCTAGATAATATGATGAAGATGTATACAAGAGCCTTTGTTTACAGCGGAAACGTAAAATATAGGGTTATTTGCTTTCGAGGAGAGGTTGGGTTAATTCTTAAGAAAGAAAATGGCTACAAGCTGATAGAGCTTAAGGATAAAAGCTTACAGGTTATTGAAATTGCTGAGGCCTTGGAAAAGCTTAAAGTTTTTTGTAAAAACATATACAAAAGCATACCTATAGAATTTATGTATATTGATCTTCAGGAAGAAGAGGAGCTTCAGGCAGTGGATTTAGGCTGTGTTTTTGATGTAGGTGATGAAATAAGGGATGTAAGGCATAGGATTATTGATTATTTTATTGATTGTTTGCTAAGAAGTGGTGTAGGCTTAATACCAATTTTTTCTGTTACAGGTACTAACGGAAAAACAACTACTGCCAGATTGATTAATTATTTGCTAAATAAATTAGGATATAGGTCTGCCTTGACTTCAACAGGTGGAATTTTTGTTGCTGGTGAAAAGATAAAGCATGGTGATACTACAGGCTTTTTCAGTGCAAGAGAAGTGCTGACAAAATCAGAAGTGGAAGCAGCAGTTGTAGAAACTGCAAGAGGTGGAATTTTGAAAAATGGACTTGGCTATGAAAAAGCAAGGGCAGCTGTAATAACTTCCATTTCAGAAGATCATATTGGAATGAATGGGATAAAAGACACAGAGGATTTAGTAGATATTAAAGCGTTAATAATGGAAGAGCTGGACTACAAGGGCAAGATAGTTATAAAAGCCCAGAAGGAATTGATGGAACGGGTAAAGGGCAGAGAGAATGTGTGCCTATATAATACGGAAAAGAATGATTTTATTTGCAAGCATATAGCAAGCGGCGGAGAAGCTTATTATCTTGAAGGAGATTATATAGTAGTTTGCAAAAATGTGGAAGAAAGAAGGCTTATAAATGTAAAGGACATTCCGTTCACCCATGGAGGATACTCAAAGGGTAATATTAAAAATATAATGGCTGCAATGGCTGCAGTAGAGAACCTATGTCATGAGGAAGAAAAAATTATGCCCTTCTTAACGTCTTTGAAATGTGATTTATATTTTAATCCCGGAAGGCAAAATATATTAGACTTTGAAAAATTCAAGGTAATATTGGATTATGGCCATAATGCCGAGGCCTTCCATGAAGTATTAGGCATAGGCAGGTCTTTAAACCCATCAAAACTCACTGGGATTATTGCAGCTGCAGGAGATAGGATGAATAAACATATTATAGAGCTTGGAACCATTGCTTCAAAATATTGCGATAATATAATTATAAGAGAACAAGCAGATCTTCGAGGAAGAAAGGCTAAAGAATGTGCAGGTTTAATAAAAGCAGGTGTACTGGAAGGCGGCTTTGAGGAAAAAAACCTACAAATTATATTAAAGGAAGAAGAGGCAATTATTTTTGCCATGGAAAATGCAGTGGAAGGAGAGGTTATAGTACTATTTACTCAGTGCTTGGATATAATAATACCAGCAATAAACAGCTTCCTCAAAAGGCAAGGAAAACCAGAGATAGGAGAAGGCTTAGACTTGTTACACTAGGTAAGAGTGCAGTCTAAGCTGCTAAATTAATAATGGGTAAGCATCAGTTATGGTATGTTTAGCAAACAAAGCTTCATAGAATAGTTTGTTTTTAATTGTTAATTGAAATTGTATGTTAATAATACTATAATAGGTAAAAAGAGGTTAGTTCAATAGAGGTGTTTTATGGAAAATAATATAGAGGTATGTAACTGCACTGAGGTACATAAGGACTGCGTATGCTGTGTTAAGGAAAATATGCTTAGTGATAAAGCCTTTACTGATTTGTCTGAGCTTTTTAAGGTGTTTGGTGATTATACAAGAATAAAAATTATATATGCGCTTTTAAAAAAAGAACTTTGCGTTTGCGATATTGCAGAAGTTTTAGGCATGAGCCAATCATCAATTTCCCATCAGCTTAGGGTACTTAAGGGAGCTAGACTTGTGAAGTTTAGAAAAGAGGGAAAGGTTGTTTATTATTCCCTTGATGATGAGCATGTAGGAAATGTTTTTAGCGCTGGTCTTGATCATATTGAGCATGAATAAATTTTCAAGTAAAAGGAGAGCAAAAGCTGCTCTCCTTTTTATGCTTTAAAATCTAGAACTTTTACTACATTAGTACCCTCAAGCTTACCCTCAAGTTTTAAGGTATTGCTGTGAACCTTTTCCCCATTTTTCATATGCATTAGGAAGGACTCAGCACCTCCTATAGGTATGGACATAGCTGATGTCTTAAAATGCATAGGTATAACCAGCTTAGGGTTTAAAAGCTTGCAAACAACAGTAGCTTCTTTGCCATCTATGGTGTAATTGCCTCCAACAGGAATAAGAAGCACATCTATTTCACCAATTTGATCAGCATCCTGCACTGAAAGCAAATGACCTAAATCTCCAAGGTGGCACACTCTATAATCATCCATTTTAAACACGTAGATTACATTTTCCCCTCTTTTTGCACCCTTAACATTGTCATGATAGGAAGGTATGCCTTTAATATCTATATCACATACATTAAAAAAACCTACTTTATCAATTACTGCAGGATTATCTGTTATTTTTTCAATATAATCATGATCAAAATGATGATGACTTATAGTAACTACATCTGCATGACCTTCAAACACTTTATATCCAACACTTTCATCAAATGGATCTGTAAGTAAAGTCCTTCCCTTTGAATCTTTTACTAAAAATGAAGAATGACCAAGCCAAGTTATTTCCATAAATTACACCCCTTTATAACTTCAAAATACTTCATTTTATAGTATATCCTAAAAACCTTTTTAGTAATTGAAAATTTAAAACAATCATACATATTAAATATAAATTACTTAAATGTTAGGCGGGGGACAAAAAATGGAAAACATGTTTTACTATTGCTTGGGCAATAATTCTGGGATTTTGCTTTTTAGTGAAAGCTACTCCTATGCTGTAGGTATTAATAGCTTGGGAGAAAGACTAACCATTGGAGGATGGGATTCAAGACTTTTAGATGATGGCAGCGAGTATTTTATTGGGTTAAATGCTATTAAAGCAGCTATAGCTGAATATGAAATGCTGGGAGGTAAAACAATATTAACAGAACAGGTAAAAAATAAACTTAAAATTACTTCACTAGAAGAGCTTAAATATATTTTCCATTATAAATATAAAAAGCTTAGTGATATAAAAATTTCAAATTTAAGTAAAGTGGTATTAGATTGTGCCAAGAAGGATGATAGAATAAGTTTAAGTATTTTAAGCAGTGCAGCTGACAGACTATTTAATATGGTGGACATAATTATAAGAAGGCTTAATATGTATGATTGCAAATACAACTTATTCCTAGCAGGCAATATAAGCAAATTTGGTGAATACATTACTCAGCCGCTTTGTGATAAAATAAGTAATAGATATGATAATATAGAAATTTTTACACATAATAATTTTACTAACAATAGATAAAGAGAGGTAAGATATGAAACTTATTGTACTTGGAAACCAGGGACCTTTTCCAGGAGCAGATGGAGCTTGCTCTGGATTTTTGCTTCAAGATAAGGAGACTAATATTTTAATTGATTGTGGAAGCGGTGTTGCTAGCAGACTTCAAAAATACTGCAAATTTGAGAAGCTTGATGCTATAGTTTTGTCTCACCTGCACAGTGATCATAGTTCAGATATGCTTGTACTTAGATATGCCATGCAGGCCAAGCTCATGGTAAAGAATATTGCTAAAGCTTTAGAGGTATATACTCCTCCAACACCTGAACATTATTATAAAGAGCTAGACTTTAATGGAGCATTCAATTTGCACAAGATATCAGATGGAATGCAGGTGGAAGTAAAAGGCTTTAAATTTACCTTTTATAAGACAGCTCATCCAGTAGAATGCTATGGCATGAGAATTGAAAAGCATGGAAAGGTTTTTGCCTACAGTGCGGATACAATTTATCATGAGAATATAATTAAGCTTGCTGAAAATGCAGACTTATTCCTTTGCGAAGCTAATGCCACAGAGAATATAAGAAAATTTAGCAATCCTCCCCACCTTTCAGTAAAGGAAGCTTGTGATATTGCTAGAAAAGCTAATTCTAAAAAGCTGCTCCTAACTCATTTTTGGTTTGAGGAACCTAGAGAAAGCTACAGAGGAGACACTGAAGGTGAGTTTAATAATGTGGAGCTTTCAGAGGAATTGACTGAATATTATATATAAACAGCTTGAGAAATATTTCATTTGGTGCTATAATTATCAAATAATATTTGAATATTTCATATAATTAAAATTATTTGAGGGTTTATAAGATTTCTAAATAATATAGTTCAGGTGCTTCACTGCTACTCGAAGTCCCTGAACTATATGTTTTGCATGAAATCTTTAATTAAGGACAACACAGGGGGATATATTATGATTTCTATTCATTTTTTACTGGATTTAGCAATAATTCTTTTATCAACTAAAATACTTGGTTTAGTAACTAAGAAAATTCGTATGCCTCAGGTTGTAGGGGCGCTGCTTGCAGGTATAATATTTGGTCCGGCACTGCTTAATATGGTGCATGAGACAGATTTTATTACTGACCTTGCTGAGCTTGGAGTTATAGTTCTTATGTTTACAGCTGGAATGGAAACAGATATTAAAGAGCTTAAAAAGTGTGGAAAAGCATCCTTAATAATAGCATTAATAGGTGTTTTGGCTCCTCTTATTGGAGGGTATGTTGTTGTTTCCATCTATACAGGAGACTTTGGGCTAAGCAATTTATCTTCACCAGTATTTTTAAAAAATGTGTTTATTGGTATAATACTCACGGCCACTTCCGTAAGTATAACCGTTGAAACTCTTCAAGAGCTTGGAAAGTTAAAGACCGCTTCAGGTACTGCTATTATGGGAGCAGCTGTAATAGATGATATTATAGGTATTGTATTATTAACTATTATCACAGGAACAGCGGATTCAAATATCAATTTATCATTAGTTCTTATAAAGATAGCAGCATTTTTTGTGTTAGCTTTTGTAGGCGGTTTAATTTTTTATAAACTGTTTAACTGGTTGTGCAAAACGCAGGGACAAAAGAGAAGAGTACCTATAATGGCCTTTGTTTTCTGCCTGCTTCTTGCTTTTATTTCTGAGGAGTGGTTCGGAGTAGCAGATATAACAGGTGCTTATGTAGCAGGAATAATCCTAGCAAACACAGTGGGATCGGAATATATAAAAAGTAAATTTGAGGTAGTATCCTATATGCTGCTTTCTCCAATATTTTTTGCAGCAGTGGGACTTAAAATTACAATAAGCTCCATGGATACAAATATGATAATATTTGCAGCTGCACTGCTTATAGTTGCTGTTCTTACAAAGATTATAGGCTGTGGGTTTGGAGCAAAAATGTGCGGGTATACCAGCGATGAATCGCTTAAAATTGGAATAGGGATGATTTCAAGAGGCGAGGTAGCATTAATTGTGGCAAGCAAAGGGGCAGCCATAGGGTTAATGGATGATAAATTTTTTGCACCGGTTATTTTGATTGTAATTATAACAACCCTTGTTACTCCTATACTATTGAAGATTGTGTATTCAAGAAAAAATAATATGCAAAATAAAGTAGCAATATAAAAAAAGGCTGTGACAAAGCATTTTTGTGCTTTTATCACAGCCTTATAATTTTTGTATAACTCATGCATCCATTATCCAAATATTATTAACCTTATAATTAGATAAGTGTGAAGGAGTTTCTACCTGAAATTCATCATTAATTTTTTTCAATAACAGAGAGCTTCCAATAGGGGAAAGATAAGACACACATTCAGAGCTTATGGTAGCTTTATCTGTAAGAGGAGAAACTACTCGTAAGGTATAAGACTCATTTTCTTCAACATCTATAACTTCAACATGACTGCCAACTACAACAAAAGGACAATTCACGTAATTACTATCAGTTACCCGAGCACTTTTTATAAAGCTTTCCAAATGATTCATATAATTGTCTAACATTTTTTCAAAGTTAGTTCTTTTTAGTGTTGGCTCGGGGTAGTATTGGTCTAAGATTATATTCTTTTGTTCTTCCAAATCAGTAAGCTGTTGAATCATTGTTTGTAAGAATTCTTTTGATACAGGTATCTTTTTCATATATACACATCCTCTTAAGATTTTTATAGTAAAATAATGAGACACCTCCCGAAGTTGCGGGAAATGCCTATTACAATAAGATTAACATATTTGTAATCAGATGTAAACTATGGTTGATTAATGGATGATAAATAGGAAGTTACTATCATTATACTCAAGATAAAATATAATATAACTTTTTGACTCATAATATAAATTGACAAATTAAGCTAACTGTAATAGAATAGTAAAAAAGAATGGTATAAGCTTTGACGAGGAAAAGTACTTAAGTACAGAACTTACAGAGAGCGGGTCCAGAAATTTGACTTCTTCATATAAATGTATTTAAGTGGAAGCTGATTTTTTGATGGTGGAAGCCTGCAGGGATGTTTTAAGGAAAATCACCTTTGAGCTGAGAGCTGAAATCTACTGGGGATATCACCTTTAGGTGTGCACCCTTTCATTAAGCAAATCCGTAATCCTGCGTTAAAGGATAGAACGTGTTAGCGTTTGAACAATAGGTGGTATAGCGAATTTAACTTCGTCCTTTTGGGATGGAGTTTTTTTATTTTTTATGGCAATAATTAAAATAGCAATGTGAAAGGAGTTTAAGTTATGTATAAGAAGGTAGATTCTTCTAGAGGCTTTGTTGACATGGAAAAAGACATATTAAAGCTTTGGGAAGAAAAAGATGTTATTAAGAAAAACTTTGATATGAACCAAGACGGCGAGTACTTTACTTTTTATGATGGTCCTCCAACAGCAAATGGAAAGCCGCATATAGGTCATGTTATAACTAGAGTTATGAAGGACCTTATACCAAGATACAGAGTAATGAAAGGGTATAAGGTATTAAGAAAAGCGGGCTGGGATACTCATGGTCTTCCAGTTGAACTTGAAGTTGAAAAATCTCTTGGAATTTCTGGAAAGCCACAAATTGAGCAGTATGGTGTGGAAGAGTTTATAAAGAAATGCAAGGGAAGCGTATTTACCTATGTTGAACAGTGGAGAGAAATGACAGAGAGAGTTGGCTACTGGGTAGACATGGAAGAGCCATATGTAACCTATCATGACAATTATATAGAGTCTGAATGGTGGGCTTTAAAGCAAATGTGGGAAAAGGATCTTATATATAAAGGTCATAAAATAGTTCCATATTGCCCACGCTGCGGAACTGCACTTTCTTCTCACGAAGTAGCTCAGGGCTATAAGGATGTTAAGGATAGTTCTATATATGTTAAGTTTAAGGTTAAGGGCGAAGACAAGTATATACTTGTTTGGACAACTACACCTTGGACTCTTCCAAGCAACGTTGCACTGGCAGTTAACAAATCCTATGATTATGTTGAGGTAGTGCATCATGATGAGCATTTAATACTTGCAGAAGCGCTGCTTAGCAAACTTGATTGTGAATATGAAGTAGTTAGAAAGTTTAAGGGTGAAGAGCTTTTAGGCTTAGAGTATGAGCAAATGTTCCCATTTGCCAAGGTTGATAAGAAGGCTTTCTATATAGTACACGGAGACTTCGTAACATTAACCGATGGTACTGGTATAGTTCATATAGCGCCAGCTTACGGTGAAGATGATAACCTGGTTGGTAGAAAATATGACCTGCCTTTAGTAAATTTAGTAGATTCAGAAGGTAAGTTTGTAGCTGAAGTTGAACCATGGGCAGGGTTATTTGTTAAAAAAGCTGACCCTAAGATAATGGATTATCTAAAGGAAAGAAATGTACTTTATAAATCAGAAGGGTTCACACACTCCTATCCATTCTGCTGGAGATGTGATACTCACTTATTATATTATCCAAGAGAATCCTGGTTTATAAAAATGTCTGCCATGAGAGATAAGCTTCTTAAAAACAACAATAGTGTTAACTGGCTTCCTGACAATGTAAGAACAGGAAGAATGGGTAACTTCCTTGAAAATGTTATAGATTGGGGTATCTCAAGAGAAAGATACTGGGGAACTCCACTTCCAATATGGGAATGTGAATGCGGCCATAGAGAAATGATAGGCAGCAAGGAAGAGCTGAGGGCTAAAGGAAAGAATGTTCCTGAGGATATAGAACTTCATAAGCCATATATAGATAATGTGCATTTAGATTGTCCTCACTGCCATGAAGAGATGAAGAGAGTACCAGACGTTATAGACTGCTGGTTCGATTCAGGTTCAATGCCATTTGCTCAGCATCACTATCCATTTGAAAACAAGGAACTATTTGAGGCTAACTTCCCAGCGCAGTTTATATCAGAGGCTGTAGACCAAACAAGAGGATGGTTCTATACACTGCTTGCTATATCAACTGTAATATTTGATAAGAGTCCATTTGAAAACTGCCTAGTTCTAGGACACGTGCTTGATAAAAATGGACTTAAGATGTCAAAGCATAAGGGTAATGTATTAAGCCCATGGGTAGCTTTAGATAATGAAGGTGCTGATGCAACAAGATGGTATTTCTATACTGCAAGTGCTCCATGGCTTCCATCAAGATTCTATGAAGAAGCAGTTATAGAAGCGCAAAGAAAGTTCCTAAGCACACTATGGAATGTTTATTCCTTCTATGTGCTATATGCTGAAATAGATCAGTTTGACCCAACAAAGTATGAAGAATTTGTTAGCGGTAATGTTATGGATAAGTGGATAATGTCTAAGCTTAACACTTTAGTTAAGAGTGTTGATGAAAACCTAGCTAACTACAGAATAACTCAAGCTGCATTATCTATCGAAGCTTTTGTTGATGAATTATCCAACTGGTATGTGAGAAGAAACAGATCAAGATACTGGAGCGAGGAGCTAACTGACGACAAGGTAGGAGCTTATGTAACTTTATACAGAGTGCTTAAGACTTTAGGCTTAGTTGCTGCTCCATTCGTACCATTCATAACAGAAGAAATATACCAAAACCTTGTAGTAAGCTTAGACAAGAACGCACCAGAGAGCATACATCTATGCCACTGGCCACTAGTTGATGAAGCTTTAATAGACAGAAGACTTGAAGAGGAAATGGACTTGGCTTACAAGGTAGTTAACCTAGGAAGAAGCGCTAGAAACGCTGCTAATATAAAGAATAGACAGCCGCTTTCACAAATGCTTTTAAGCACAAAAGTACTTCCAGAGTACTACAGTGATATCATAAAGGATGAGCTTAATATTAAAGAGCTTGAGCTTGGCGCTGACTTATCCAAATATGTTAATTTTGAAATAAAACCTAACCTTCCTGTACTAGGAAAGGCTTATGGAAAGCTGATACCTGGCATAAGAAAAGAACTTGGAGCTAGAAACCAAATGGAATTAGCTCAAACAGTTCAAAACGGTGGAACAGTTGTAATAAATGTTCAAGGCACCGAAATAGAGTTAAACAGTGAAAACCTGCTTGTAACCATGCAGGGACTTGAAGGATATGCATTCGCCGGAGAGGGGCAAATAGGTGTTGTACTTGATACTCATATAACTGACGAGCTTAAGGAAGAAGGTCATGTAAGAGAAATAATAAGCAAAATCCAAAACATGAGAAAAGAAAGCGGTTTTGAGGTAGCTGACAAGATAATTCTTTATGTAGCTGGAAACGAAATGCTTGAAGCTGTAGTTGAAAAGTTTGAAGCTCATATTATGAGAGAGACTTTAGCTATAGAAGTTGTATATAATGGAGCTAGAGAGTACAATGAAGCCAGCATTAATGGTGAAAAACTGAACTTAGCTGTTGAAGTAGTAAAATAATAGATTAAAGCTGGGGAGAAATCCTCGGCTTTTCTCAGATTAGTTTAAAAGTTAATGATGCTGCTACTTGCCACTTGCCACGTGGGTGGCACTTTATTTTAATTTAAAGGTGAAGAATATTATGGACAAGTTTGTTATTGGTTTTATAGGCGTGTTTTTTGTAATAGGTGGAATAGATTATCTGTTAGGATGCCCATTAAGACTTGGCAATAAGTTTGAAGATGGCTTTAAAACCATGGGCGCGCTAGGACTTGGAATAATGGGTATTTATTCATTATCACCAGTGCTTTTAAAAATATTATTGCCTTTAGCTTTAAATATTTCTAATCTTCTCCATATTGATCCGTCAATAATACCTGCCAGTATTTTTGCTACAGATATGGGAGGGTATCAGCTATGCACAAATATAGCCATAAATAAAGAAATAGGGAAATTTTCTGCGGTTATTATAGCGTCAACATTGGGATCAACCATTAGCTTTACCATACCTATAGCCTGCAGCTTGGTAAAGGCAGATGATCAGGAATACTTTGCCAAAGGTATAATGCTAGGTATAATAACTCTGCCAGTTGGCTGGTTAGCAGCAGGGCTTTGGAGCGGGCTTAATATTGTTACATTAATACTAAATATGATGCCCATATCAATATTTGCAGTTATTTTAAGCATTTGCCTAATAAAGCTGCCCGATAAAACCATCAAAGGCTTTAAGTATTTTGGCAAGTTTATTACTGGATTAAGTATTGTAGGAATAATACTTCTAGGTATAAATGTAATCTTTCAAATTAAACTTGTAGACTCATTAATACCTTTTGAAGAAAATATGATGCTTGTTGGAAAGATAACTTTTATACTAGCTGGAGCTTACCCAATGCTTGAACTGCTTACAAGAGTTTTAAAAAACTTTTTCCGAAGGCTTGGCAGGCTTTTAGGAGTAAATTCTGTAGCTGTGGGAGCCATGATAGGAAATTTGGCCAGCAACCTTTTGGTTTTTGGCAATCTGCATGAAATGAATCCAAAAGGAAAAGTTGTTTGTACTGCATTAGGAGTGAGCGGAGCTTTTGTTTTTGGAGGACAGCTGGCCTATATAGCAAGTGTTGCTCCTGATATGATAGGGTCATATTTTATAACTAAGTTTGTTTCAGGAATATTGAGCTTATCGCTGGTTTCTATAGTTTTTCAGGAGAAATATAGCAGCACATACAGAGTTAATGAAATTGAGATTGCTGGAGAATAAGTTATAGATATTAGAAAAGGTACTAGTTTTCGATAGACTGGTACCTTTTTTAGTTGCGCCAAGTATAGCCTATACTTGGCGTGAAAGCCATATAAGTGGGATAGTTTAAAAGTTAGATTAAGACAAGTGTGCTAATAATATCGATATATGACGAAATAAAGTTGGAATATAGACACGGTTTTACATAATCAGATAAAGGATTTATAAGCAATTTGAAGAACTTTATATATTATGAAATCTAAACGTATAAAATATCGGCTATAGAAGGTGACTGTTAGTGGTAAGAACAAAAAAGCTTATTTATGTTCATGAGTTAATTCCAGGCATGATTGCAGCAAAGGAAATAATGGCAAATGGCATCGTCCTAATTGGTAATGGCTATGCTATTACTGAGTATGCCATTAATAGGTTAAAGGAAAGCTATATCCCAAATAAAATTGAAGTATATTGGGAAGATAATAGGGAACACAATAATGAAGACAGGTATGAAAAGACAGTGGAAGAAGTGCAGCAAAGCTTCAACGAAATTGCTTTTGATATAAAGAAGGTATTTGATACTATGGACAGCTTAAAGCTTTCTGGCATTGAGGAAGTAAGAAAATTCGCAGCAAGAATCCAAGATGAATTACTGAATGTAAGTGCAGTAATAAAAAATATAGTACTTTATGGCAGCGGAAGAGACGTAGTATACAGGCATGGGGTTAATGTGGCTGCGCTTAGTACCATACTTGGAAAGTGGATAGGGCTAGACGGAGCGCAGTTGAATCTTCTTACCTATGCCGCAATTTTGCATGATTTTGGCAAGATTAAGATAGATAAGCATATTCTTGATAAACCTAATAGTTTAACTTCAAGGGAATTTAAAGAGATAAAGGCACATCCTTCAATAGGATATAAATATGTAAAACAAATACCGTTTTTGGATAAGTCAGTAAGCTACGGGGTACTTATGCACCATGAAAGATTAGATGGCTCTGGATATCCCCTAGGCTTAAAGGAGGATAAAATACACAAGTTTGCAAAAATAATTGCAATTGCAGATGTCTTCGATGCAGTTAACTCAAATAGAATATACAAGGGAAGTATAGGACCCTTTGAAGCGCTAGAAATAATTAATAAAGAAAGCTTGGGAAAGCTCGATTATGAGTATTGCAACATCTTCTTAAATCATATAGCAAATTACTATATAGGCGAAAGTGTATTGTTAAATGTAAATAAGACTTGTAAAATAGTTCAAATTGATTTGAATAATTTAACAAAACCGCTTCTGATGGATGATAGCGGCTTCATAGATTTAAAGTATCATAAAGAGTTTTATGTGAAGGAATTAGTTTTGTAGATGAGTTTGAGTGTAAGTGCCACCTAGGTGGCACTTTCCTTATTTTAGGTCTGCAGATTATTTGCTTTTGTTAGCTCTAACATATTTCCACTTGCCAGAACGATATCTAAAATAAACTATAGCGGATCGTGTATACTGGTCTAAAACCAAAGCTACCCATGCACCGATTAATCCCCAGTTAAATATGCTGACAAATATATAGGCAACCACAACTCTAAATACCCATATTCCAACAAAGGAAGCATACAGAGGAAAAACAGTATCACCTGCACCTCTTAAAACTCCAGCCAGAGAAAGCTGCGTAGATTGTCCAGGTTGAGCTAATGCTAGAATTTTGAGAACTGTCCCCGCCATTGCTGCAACTGCAAGGTCTGAAGTATAGAGCCTTGCCATTGGATGGGAAAATAATATGAAGGATAATCCCATAATACAGGCTACGACTATTGCCATATGATGTACAATATCTGCATATTTATGAGCTTTTTGTTCATCATTAGCTCCAAGGCTTTGTCCAACTAGGGTTGTAGCGGCAACTCCAAAAGCCATGCTTGGAGCAAAGGTCAAACCGCTTATATTAAGGCCTATTTGATGTGCAGCGTATGCAGCTGTACCTAGTCCGGCTACTGTTTTGGCAAACAGCATAAGGCCGCCCTGTATAACAAACTGCTCTAAGGCTGCAGGCATACCAATGGAAAAGATCTTTTTAGATATGCCTAAGTTAAGTCTATAGTTATCTTTAATGCCTAGGTGAATTTTAGTATTTTTATATTTATAAATTACATATAATCCTGCTGAAAGTGCAATAAACCTCGCTATGGTGGTAGAAGCAGCAGCGCCTGCTACACCCCATTTAGGAAAGCCGAATTTTCCATATATAAGAACATAATTACCTAGAACATTAAGGAGATTGCTGCCTACATTATATAGCATTGGTATTTTTGTCTCTCCTGCACCTCTTAAAGAGGCTGTTATTCCCATGAGCATTCCTTGAAAAACTAAACCTGCAGCTATAATCTGAAAGTATTTAACAGCATTTGCTAAAGTATCTTCATTTGCTCCCATAAAGGTAACTATATATTTTGCGAATATTATACCCAATATTGATGTCACAATTCCTAAAGTCAGATTGATTATAAGAGTTTGACGGACTATTGCACGTGCCTTTTTGATTTTATTTGCTCCGATATTCCAAGCAACAAGTGTTGTTGTTCCTACATTGACAGCAGCGAAGACTGCAACTAATATCATAAAAGGCTGATTAGTAAGTCCAATGGAAGCAATTGCTGCTGGTCCAAGCTGTCCTACCATTATCATGTCTACCATGCCAAAGAGAGTGGACATAACTAATTCTATAAAAGAAGGCCAGGTTATCTTGGCAATGTTACGCCACATATCTGAAGAAGTTGATTCAAATTTGTGTTTAAAATAATTACTAAGGCTTAATAGTTTCAAAAAAATACCCCCCTTATTCTTGCTAAGTCCATAATTTGAAGCTTTTCCCCATAATAAATTATAAGTTTGTTTAGATAATTATGTCAAACTGCATATGTATGCAATAAAAGTTAGTTTCATACAGATATTTGGAGATAAACCATGGATAAATTAGACAGAAAGCAAATACCTTATTATAGTATTATTATTTTAGATTATGTTTAAAATAGTGTTGATTTATAGCTGGCCAGTTTCGTTTAGGAGGCCGTTCACTGTGCAAGCAAGTCTAAGTTTTCCTTTGTTTAAAAATACTAGGCCTTCTAAACTCATTTTGCTCAAACAATAGAAGGTTCTTAATAGAAATGCCACTCAAATGCTAAGTGAAGATTGTTTCACTTAGCATTTGAGTGGCATTGATTCTACCCAAGAGCAACATCTAAAAACATCATAACTGCGAAGCCTAGCATAGTTCCTAAGGTAGCGATATCTGTATTTTTTCCAAGCTGAGACTCCGGAATAAGTTCTTCAACTACTACAAATATCATTGCTCCTGCAGCAAAGGACAAGGCATATGGAAGTATAGTTGTCATTACTGTAACAAGAAGTGCTCCCAGTACTCCAGCTATAGGTTCCACCATGCCTGAAAACTGCCCGTAAACAAAACTCTTAGTTCTGGAGTAGCCCTCTCTTCTGAGAGGAAGAGAGACTGAGGCTCCTTCAGGAAAATTCTGAAGACCTATTCCTATGGCAAGTGCAACTGCGCCTGTTAAGGAGG
>CAZMQY010000036.1:4225-18724 GCA_964568335.1 uncultured Clostridium sp. | reverse complement strand
AATAGGAATTATTATAATTGCTTCTATGGCTATTATAAACCATAACCCGGAATTAAAAGGTAAAACAAATGACCTAAAGAACAAATTCTATGGAAAAACTTTAAATAGGGAATTCAAAACTAAAATTAAATCTGGAAATCTTGCAACAGATTACAGGATTAATCAAGTACTAAGCGACGTAAATAGCTTTGAGCTTAATACAATAAATATTCCAATTATAGTTAACATAAATGACTTAAGCTCATCAGATATGAATGTAGACGAAGACAGTAAGGAGAAAGCTATAGAACTAATAAAGAAGTTGAGATGGAAAAAGATAAATATAATTCTTGAACCTTATCCATGGATTAAAAATGGTGAACTCTATGAGATCGACTGGAAGCCAGAAGATATGAATGCATTTTTTAATAATTGGAAAACTAAAGTGCTGCAAAATATTATTGAAGATATCGCTGTGCCTTATCATGTTGATGCCTTGAATATAGCTTCTAATTTTGTTCATATGGAAGCTAATGAGAGTTCTTGGCTTGAGATAATAGACTATGTAAGGATGCAGTATAAAGGTCTTATAACTTATAGAACCAATTGGTGGTATACAGCAGAATGGGACAAGGCTACCTATGAAAATTTCAATAAAAAGCTAAATAACGAGCTGTTTTCTAAGGTGGACTTTATTTCTGTTGCTGCCTATTTTGAGCTTTCAGACAAGGATGAAAATACTGCAGAGGAGCTGGCTCAGAACCTCAAGGCTACCACAGCTCATAAAAGAAAGCAAAATATTGAAGGGCAGCTAAAGGCTTTAAATGATAAATTTAATAAGCCTATATTCTTCGGTGAATTGGGCTTCCCAAGACGCAGGGGAGCTGCAAGGGAGCCTTGGAATCCGTCACCCACAAAGATAATAGGCGACAATGAGCAGGCTAACTGCTTTGAGGCCTATAGAAGAGCTTTTGAGGATAAGCCATGGCACTTGGGATTTTCTATTTTTGCAATAGGAGAAGATGGGATAAATAAAAACTATTATCCCAGCAGTGAGAGTACTGAAGTAATAAAAAGATGGTACAAAGAGTAAAAAGGCGATAGTTTCGCCTTTTTATTCTTTGCCTGAATCGCTCAAATCTACAAGATTTTCAGGATATGGAGAAAGAATAGTCTGCTGAAGAATATAAGGCTCATTGTATTCTAGAGCATATCCCTTAAGCATATGTATTAAGACGCTAAGGTGCACTTTATTTTCTCTGTATTTTTCCAAGGTGTCTAAAAAAAAGCGTCTTTCATTAGGTGAAAGTTTCTCTGAGAAATAACCAAATATGTGCTGCAATGAATTAATAATGCTTGTATATCTCGGCACTCTTGCAAAAGCTAAGGCTAGATGCTCGTTATAGTCGTTAATAATGGTTTCAAAAGTCTTCTTTTCTTGGTTAGAAACTATTCTCCCTAATAACTTTTGTTCCTTTTGATTATAAGCCATTAGTAAGTATTTATTATCACTTTGAAACTTAAATAATTCAGATAAGGATTTAGACTTTTCAACCTGTCTTAGCCTAAAAAAAATAAACAGCTTGGTTAAAAAATGCTCTCTTATTTTAAAGTTAGTAAGCCTGCCTTCCTCTTCTACAGCTGAAGATGAAAATCTTTCAGCAACAGCTTTTCCAAAAAATCCAGCTCCTTTTATAGAACCCACAGCTTTTTCTTTCCCAAGATGTATTTTTACATCCTTAGTTCCACAGGAGGGGGAGCGTCCTTTTAAAATAAAACCGTCTACTTGAGGAAGTGAGGATAAAAAGTTATCTGTAAAGGAAGTCATAGCCACTGTTAGTTCTCTGCCTGTGGAAGGTTGATAAAGTATGGTCTCTCCCTTTTCTAAAACAAGTCTTATTGTTTCTCGAGGTATTGGAAGCCCCATATCTACTTCTGGACATACAGTTATGTAATCTACATAAGAGCCAAGTTTTTTCACAAATTCATTTGGAATTGTATCCCCATTATATCGGCACTTATCAAAGCCAAGACATCTGCTTACAACAACAGTTGGTTTTGAATTATCCATATTAGCCTCCTATATTACATCCATTAAAATAATAACCAGGTAATTATTTTAATTTTAGCAAAAAAGCCCTTCTATATACTAAAGAAGATTGGTTACATTGTTTTTAAAAGGCTTAAATGTCGAAAATTACACTATAAAGCAAAAAGAAAAATATTGATACGAACATAAGTTTGGTATAAAATAAGAATACAAGCAAAGGAGGGGATAACTTGAATCATGAATACATAGGAAAGCTTCAAAAGGGATGTGCCTTTGTACCTTGTTACGTGAAAGGAACAGGGAAGGCTACAAAAATATACTTCTTAGATGGAGGGTTTGAATATACTGCTTATTCTGTTAGCAAGGTAATCAATGACTATTGTGCACTTAAAATGAGAAGCCTGCACAATATTAAAAGACGTTGTCAAAAAATTACGGGGAAAAAGTGTATAACACCATTATATATTAAGGAAAACAATCTTTTTATGCCTGTGAAGACTCTAAAGCCATTTAAAAGAGGAGACAAATGTATAGGATATGTAAATGTAAGTTTTATTGATACTGTGGATTTTGAGATAAATTCTATTAAGCTTAATAACGGAGCCTCTATTGAATATTTGGACACAATGGAAACTATTAAGAAGAGAATGGGCGATTGCGTGATAATAAATCAGGCATTTGCTGATATAGATTAATATAAAGGAGCTGCGGCAAGGTATACCGCAGCTCCTTTATATTATGGTTCTACGCTCTGATAAGTTGAAACTATATAATCAAATTCCTCAGCATCGGTAATTTCACCGTAGCTGTCCTCAGATAATCCAGGGTAATAATAAAGAACAAATTTTTCATCGGTCCTTAAATTTTCAATGATAATATACTTTTGGTTTTTAACTACATCTTGAAGAGTTGCAAGAACCTTATGTCTGTCAACCTCACCAGTTCTATCATTGTTTAAGGTTAGTATCCAGTTGTCATGAAAGGTTACATTGATTTTTTCATGGTCGCAGTAAACTATTCTTGAGCTTTCTCTACAGCCAAGGCAACCGTCAAACTTGTCCTCTGTGCAGTTTCTATGAACACATTTGCTGCAGTGCTCCAGCTGATTAAGTGCCTCTGCATTATCATGCTTGTAGGAGTTTAATAAATCTATATATTTATCATTATTGAAGAAGCTTAAAAAGCCTCCTTTTTTGTGTACTTCTCTTTCTGCTGACTCAATAAGCTCAATATATTTTTTGAGCATTGGCAGCTTTGTAACATACTTTCGCCTGTTAAGCTCCTCTCTTTCTAGGAAAGGAGATACATTGTCTATAGCGTAGGTAAGGTCAACATAGACCTTACCGTAACGCTCTCTTTCATGTTTTAAAAAATCCTCTGCTTTTCCCATGCTTCACCTTACTGCTGCTTGTATTTTTTTAGCTCTTCTTCAAGGTCAACCTCTTCAAGTTTCTTGAACTCATCTTCAAGAGAAGTATCTGATCTTAATTCGCCAAGACCTTCAGCGTAAGCTTCCTTCTTTTGAATCTTTCTTTCAATGTCATCAATATTGATTTTATTATTCTTAGTATCAACATTTGCAAGTATTTCATTAACCTTGCCGCTTGCCTCAGCGTTATTATATCTGGCAGCAGCTTCGTCTCTGTATCTTCTTGTTTCTTCAATTTCTTCTTCAAGGTCTCTAAGCTTAGATTTTATAGCTTCAGCCTTAGCGCGAGCATCCTCGTAGCTGGCTTTTAAGCTGTTGTAAGTTTTGTCAGCCTCAAGCTTCTTTTCAAGAGCCTTTTTTGCTAACTCTTCATTGCCCTTGCTCATAGCCAGTCTAACCTTGCTGTCATAATCCTTTGATTCTTTTTCTGCATTATCCATTTTCTTTTGGATTTCATGTACGTTTCCCAGTATTTGTGCTGAGGAAAGCTTAGCCGTATTTAGGCTCTCTTCCATGTCTCTGATTTTTTGATCCAGTAATTCAATTGGGTTCTCCATGTTGTCTATTGCGTCATTAACCTTTGCTCTGAAGATGTTTGAAATTCTGCTTATAACTCCCATTTTTAAAATCCTCCTTTAATATCTTCTATTTTTATTTTTAATTATTTTTATTATTATAGATATAACAATGATTAGTATTATAAGTTTAAGAAAGCCTGATAATAGGTTTCCTATGAAATATCCAGGACCACTGTAGAAGCTTCCGAAGGGGGAACTGTAGTGTCTGGTAGTGCCCCATGGAATAGGTATTGGTATTGGCAAAATGCTTCTTTTAGTTGTACTTGTGTTGTAATTTGGTGTTGTTGTGGTATTGCCTGTGCTGCCTTGTGTAGTTTTAGGTTTTCCAAAGAGTCCCGATTTAAATCCTCCTGAGGAAGATTTTGATGAACTAGAGCTGCTAGAACTTCCTGAGCTCTTGGAGCTGGAACTCGAGCTGGAGCTTTTAGGCATTGTTTTTGGTGTTGTATAGCTTCCAGATTTAAACCCGCTTGATGAAGATTTAGAGCTTGATATACTGCTTGAGGATTTTGAACTGCTGCTAAATCCGCTTGATTTAAAACTGCTGCTTTTGGTAGCAGGCTTAGCATAAACTATGCTGCTGTTTTCTCCTTTTGTAAATGTGCTTATAACCCCTGGTGTAAGTATATCTACTGATATGAAGAGGAAAGATAAAATTAAGCTGAATAAAAAGCGCTTTTTAAATTTAATTTTTTTCACCCCCAAGTAAAGATTAATACATAGATATTTTAATTATACTACAATTGGTTAAGCTTAACATTAATATGTATTAATCAGATGATGTTTTTATTATATAGTATTATATACTGTTTTACAATATATAATTAAACCTATTTTGAGTAAAAATTAACTGTTTTCTGCAAATTGCGTAGCTAATCTTTATATTTCTCATTATTGCTCGTTATATCTTTAACTTTCAAAAAATATTTTATTAATTATAACTTGTAACAAGTTTATATATACCTTATAATATAATTAAAGAGAAGAGTGTTTCTCAAAACGAATGGAGGTAGCTATTGTGGGAAAAGATACTAATTTTAATCTTGATTATATTAAAAGCATTGCAGCCGATATAGCACAAAACACTATAGTAGCTTTTGAAGATTTGCCACGTTATGATTTGTTTTTATCTCAAGTAATTGACTATTTAAATGATAAATTTGAAGATGAGCAATACACTAGCAATATAGTTCAAAATTATATTAAGGGAGAGGTTATCTCAAAGCCAGAGGATGGCAAAAAGAGGGGTTATACTAAAGAGCATTTAGCTCAACTTCTGCTTTTAAGCTATATGAGACCGATACTTACTACAGAAGAAATTAAAAAAGTATTTGCTCTTGCATTTAATAATATAAACAATAGGGCAGATGATATACTGTCCTGGGAAAATGCCTACAAGATTTTTTCTAACTTTCAAAAAGAAATGTTTGATGACTTTCTATCAGAGGATCATTTTAAGGAAAATAAACTGATGGAAATAATCGAGAGCAGCAAGCTAAAAGGTACAGATGAAGAGAGAATATTGGTTTTCCTTTTAGTTATGACCTTAATAGCACAAGCAAGTGCCATTAAAAAACTAGCTAAGAAGATAGTAGATGAATATAATCAGGAATAAATTAAAGCTCTAAGAAAATAATATATTTTCTTAGGGCTTTAACTATTAATTATTGCTTACGCAGTACAATCATTATACAATTTAATTGTATGAAGTTATAAGCCTTGGAATATACTACAATATATATAACATGAGGTGTGAAAATGAGTAAGCAATTTACAATAATTAAATCTTTTAACAACAACGTTGTGTTTTGCATAGATATAGAGCTGAATAAGGAATGTATTCTCCTAGGCAGCGGGGTGGGCTTTGGTGCTAAAGAAGGGCAGGTCTTGAAAAATCCAGAGAAAATTGAAAAGATATTTTATTTAGTGGATGAAAAAAACATTTTTAGATTTGCTGGGCTTACTAAGGAAGTTGACAAGAATATTGTTGGAGTTACAGAGGAAATAATATTAATGGCATCAAAGGAATTAGATAAAGAATTTGATGAAAGAATACATATTACGCTGCTTGACCACATAGCTTTTACTATAGATAGACTTAAAAACAATATGCCTATTGTAAATCCGTTTATTGCTGAAATTAAAAGTCTCTACAGGATAGAGTATAAGACAGCGTTAAAGGCTATTAAGGCCATTAATGAAAAGCTTAATATTAACCTGCCAGAAGACGAGGCTGGATTCATTGCAATGCATATTCATGCAGCTATAAATAAGATGGATGTGTCTAAAACTGCTCGAAGCACAACTATCATTAATGATGCTATCAATTTTCTAGAAAGCAAAACTGGCAAGGAGATAGACAAGGAAAGCATAGATTATGTGAGGTTAATAACTCACATAAGGTTTGCTATTGATAGAGTTGAGAAAAATATACCTATTAAAAATATACTGCTTTCAGACATAAAAAAGAAATTTAAAGAGTCCTATAAGCTAGCTAATGAAATAGCTGTGGAAATAGAAAAAGGCTTCAAAATCAAGCTTCCAGAGGATGAGATAGGCTACCTTGCAATACATATTGAAAATATTTCGAGTTCTTTTTATGAAACTAATTGACATAAACGGTTTCATGATGTAAAATAAAGTTACAAATTAAATAAACAAAGCGTGTTACTGCTTTGCAGGCATGAGCTAAGAAAGATTATATTTAAGTGTGGTCTTTTTTGGCTCTTTATTTTTTACCCAATATTATTTTATTATAATTATTTTAAGGGAGGAATCATAATGGCTAATTCAAATCAACCAAGAGCTATAGCTGAAGCTATACTCGAAAAGATTGGCGGAAAAGGCAATCTTGCATCCGTTGCTTACTGCATGACTAGACTTAGAGTTGTACTTAAGGACAACAGTTTAGCCGATAAGGAAGGCATAAAGAAAATCGAAGGTGTAATGGGCACGATAGAACAAGGTGGACAACTTCAAATCATCTTAGGACCAGGTAGGGTTACAAAGGTTGCTAACGAGGTTGGCGAAATTACAGGTCTAAAAATAGGAGAAGTTGACGAAGCTACTGTTAGAAGAGAAGAAATAAAGGCAAAGAACAATACTCCATTTAAAAATCTTCTAAAGAAAATATCAAGTATATTTATACCATTAATTCCAGCATTCATAGGCTGTGGTCTAGTTATGGGTATCTTAAATATTTTAGTTAAGTTTGATGCTGGTTTTGCAGCTACTCCAACAGCAAAGATATTAGTTATAATTGGTAACTCAGTATTCTACGGTTTAAATTTATTCGTAGGTGTTAATGCGGCTAAGGAGTTTGGTGGTTCACCAATGCTTGGCGGCGCAATGGCAGCAATAATTACCCATCCAAACCTATCAGGCGTAACTTTGTTTGGAAAAGCATTAGTAGCAGGTAGAGGTGGAATTATAGCAGTTTTACTAGTTGTTGCTTTCAGCAGCTGGTTTGAAAGAAAAGTAAGAAAGTTTGTGCCAGAAGTATTAGACTTATTCTTAACTCCATTAATAGTTGTTATAGTAGCAGGTTTTGCAGCACTACTAGTTCTACAACCAATAGGAGGAGCTATATCAGATGGTATAGGAAGCGCTGTTAAGGCAGTTATAGGTGGTGGAGGAGCAGTTACTGGATTTATTCTAGGTGGAGCCTTCTTACCACTTGTTATGACAGGATTACATCAAGGTTTAACTCCAATACACGCAGATCTTATAAAAACTACAGGTGTGACATTGCTTCTTCCAATACTTGCTATGGCAGGTGCAGGACAGGTTGGTGCTTCTATAGCTGTGCTTGTTAAAACAAAGAACCATAGATTAAAGAAAACAATCGCATCAGCACTTCCAGTAGGGATACTTGGAGTAGGAGAGCCATTAATATATGGTGTTACCTTACCACTTGGTAAGCCATTCTTAGGAGCTTGTATAGGTGGAGCTTTTGGTGGAGCGGTTAATGCTGCTTTAGCCATAGGTGCTCAAAGTATGGGATTATCAGGACTACCACTTGCACTACTAGTGAATAAGCCATTAGGTTATTTAGTAGGAGTTATAGTTGCATACGCAGCTGGATTTGCTGCTACTTATGTATTAGGCTTTGAAGATCCACAAGAATAAAAATTTTTATGTGCATAAAATGAATACTCAGGGGATAGCGGCTTAGTTGCTATCCCTTATTTTGTAAAGATATCACATATAAGGAGGGTTAAAGTCCTAAATGGACTTTAACGAGTAGTTTGCGAGCGGAGCGAGTAATCTAAACTACTCAGGCTTCCGACTATAAGGAGGAATTATGTCAAAAGGTATATCAGTATTTGTTGGTATGAATTATTCTTTAGAGGAAAATAAGCAGTTTATTTTAAGCGCTAAGGAATATGGCTTTAGTGGAGTATTTACTTCTCTTCATATTCCAGAAGCTAACTATGAAAAAGCAATAGAAGAATTTAAAGAGCTGGCAAGCCTCTGCAGCAGCTTAAATATGAACATAATTGCAGATATTTCACCGAGAGCCTTTACTTATCTTGGAGCTGATATGAACAATTTAAAGGTCCTTAAGGACATGGGCATATATGGCGTTAGGGTTGATTTTGGCTTTACTCCAGAGGAGATAGCTTCCTTTACCAGAAATCCATATGGCTTAAAGGTGGAGATAAATGCAAGCACTGTGTCTGGCAGGTTTTTTAGTGAGCTTAATAAATTTAATCCTGATTATACTAAGTTTCAAGCTTGTCATAATTACTACCCAAGGTTAAATACAGGTATATCCCTGGAAACCTTCAAGAAAAAGAATGAAATGCTTAAAAGTTATGGAATGAAAATATCAGCCTTTGTTCCATCTTTAATTAATAAGAGAGGGCCGATCTTTGAGGGACTTCCAACATTAGAGGTGCATAGATTTATTGAGCCGCAGGTTTCCGCTAAGGAGCTTTTTGCTTTAGGAATGGATGCAGTATTTTTTGGAGACAGTATTCC
This sequence comes from uncultured Clostridium sp., assembly GCA_964568335.1. Taxonomy (GTDB): domain Bacteria; phylum Bacillota; class Clostridia; order Clostridiales; family Clostridiaceae; genus Clostridium_AT. Next base: position 9,705 of record CAZMQY010000036.1, on the reverse strand, counting down.
ATCAGAGAAAGAGTTAAAAGCAGTGGGAGCATTGCAGGAAGATGTTATTGAATTAAGAGTTGAAATGTTTGATGCCTGCCCAATAGAAAGAAATATTGTTTTTGGTTCATGTCATGTGAACAGACCGGATGCTGCAGAGGATGTTATAAGGTCAACTAATTCTAGAGAAACCTTAGGAAAAGAAGATATTATAAAGCCCTATAATAATATTGAAAGAAAAGTAGGATACGTAACTATAGATAATAAGGATTATTTAAGATACTCTGGAGAGCTTCAGATCTGCAAAAAAGCCTTGTCAATGGATAAGAGAGTTAACGTTGTGGGAAAGGTTATTGAAGAAGACGTGTTTTTACTTAAATATATAGAGGATGAAACTAAATTTATATTAGTTGAAAAATAGATTGAAATAAATTTTTATATTTTTATTGAAAAACATGAAAGTATATTTTATAATATAAGTATGAAATTGCTTGGAGGTGAAAACTGCTTAGGCAGTTAGCTTATGAAAATTGAAAACTTGGTAAAGCTTGTTACAGAGGGCAGAAACCCTAATACTATGGAAATAGACAGTGTTAGTACAATAAAGATGATAGAAATGATAAATGAAGAAGATAAGAAGGTTGCAATAGCTGTTGGAGAAGCAAAGGAAAGCATTGCAAAGGCTGTTGATTTAATAGCAGACAGATTAGCTCAAGGCGGAAGACTTATTTATATCGGTGCAGGTACTAGCGGAAGACTAGGAATACTCGATGCTTCAGAGTGTCCCCCTACCTTTGGAGTTTCTCATGAATTAGTTCAAGGAATTATCGCTGGAGGCTATAATGCAATATTTAAAGCTATTGAAGGTGCAGAGGATGATATAGAATTAGCTAAGAAGGATTTAATTGAAAGAAACCTGACAGCTAAGGACGTAGTTTGCGGTATTGCTGCTTCTGGAAGAACTCCTTACGCTATTGGAGGAATGAACTTTGCAAAGGAAATAGGAGCAGGAGTTATCTCCGTAACAATGAATCCAGAAAGCGAAATGTCCAAGATAGCTGATGTTCCAATATCTGTAGTTGTAGGGCCAGAGGTTGTTATGGGTTCTACAAGGATGAAAGCTGGAACTGCTCAAAAGCTAGTGCTTAACATGCTTTCTACAGGTGCTATGATTAAGCTTGGCAAGGTATATGGAAATCTTATGGTAGATGTTAAAGCTTCTAACGAAAAGCTTATAGCAAGAGCCAAGAGAATAACAATGCTTGCTACAGGAGAAACAGAAGAAGCAGTTGAAAAGGTGCTAAGTGAAACTAATCAAAATGTTAAGCTAAGCATACTTATGCTAATGACAGGCCTAGATAAGGAAAAGGCTGAAAAGCTGCTGGAAGATAATAAGGGATATGTGCAGAAGGCTATAGAAGCGGCAAGTAATTAATTATTTAAGGAATAAAACAGGAAGCGTAGATAAATTTGTATGAGAAATTTATCTACGCTTCCTGTTTTTCTATCCAACATAAGCATTTATGCTATGTGTTTTACAACTACGCTGATAGAATTCTTATTACAATATTGTATAATATTCAGTAAAAGATATTCAAAAATTTTCAAAAATGATGTAACGAAATATAGCTTTTATGGACTTATATAAGTGAAGGGGGGTTAAGGATTGGAGGATTTTAATAAATTATATGATGCTTATTCAGAGCAAATATTTAAATATTTATTATACATAACAGGAAAACGAGATACTGCGGAAGAACTTCTTCAGGAAACCTATTACCAAGCCTTTAAGTCTATTTATAGATTTAAAGGTAAGTCTAAAGTATCCACCTGGTTGTATCAGATCTCAAAACATGTTTATTTAAAGCACTTATCTAAAGAATCAAAACACAAAGCTGAATCAATACAAGCAGCAGAAAATCTAGCTGATAATTCTACACCTGAAAGAATTACTGAAGAAAGGGAAACGAACAACGCGCTTGTTGAAGCTATACATAGTTTGAAAGAGCCCTACAGAGAAGTAATAATTCTTCGTGCATTTAACGACTTAAGCTTTAAAGAGATTGGAGATATATTTAGTCAAAGTGAAGGTTGGGCTAGGACTATCTTTTATAGAGGGAAGCTTCAGCTTAAGGAAATTTTAAATAAAAATAAGTGGGAGTGATAGTATGAAAAAGGAATGTGAGGTTGTAAGAGATTTAATGCCCTTATATGTTGAAAAGCTTACAAGGAGCGGAAGCGATGAATTTATAGAAAATCATATTACTAGCTGTGAAGAGTGTAAAGAAGTTTTAAACGAGCTTAAGGATGATATAACTGATAATATAAAACAAGAAGAGCCAGCAATAAAGGAAAAGGGTTCTATAAAATTAGTTAAAAGAATAAGGAAAAGAATGACGGCAATTATTGCTATAGCAGTGGTTATAAGTTTATTTATTGGTGCATTTGGAAGTGCTATATATAAAATTAGCAGCAATAGAAGAGCAGCAAAGACTTTTTTAGAAAATATCACTGCTTCAAACTTTGAAAAAGCATTTCAGTATGTAAGCTATTATGATGTTGCTTCTGATATAGAACCTGAGATATCTTATCAGGATGCAAAAACTATTTGGGTTCGAAGGATGAATCATTTTAAAGAAAGAAATATATATGTAGTTGGATATAAGAAGCTAAAAGTATGGACTGATGATAGTTATCCCGAAGGCAGTGTTATGCTGGAAATTATGGATGGAGGCCGTATAAGCACATATGAATGCAATATACATTTTAATTCTTTAAAAGGCAAATGGAAGGTGCAGAATATAGAGATTAATAGCAATGGAAATAAAAATATAAGCAACTTTGAGATAATTATGTCAGGACATATAGTAGGTGGAGAAAAATAAAATTATATAAAGTATATTGCAAGTATTTATTATAACTAGGAAAATATAATTATAATTAATTATAAAAATAGGAGAGATTTTATGAGCAATTTTGTTACCCCAAATTGGTTAAAGGAACATATTAATGACGAAAAACTAGTTATAGTTGACTGCAGAGCAGATTTGTTTGATAAGAAATATGGCAAAAGAAAATATGAAGAAGGGCATATTAAGGGTGCTTTCTTTATAGATGTTAAGAAGGACTTGGCAGCAGAAGCAAAGGAGCATGGTGGAAGAAGTCCTCTTCCTGAGTTGGATGCTTTGAAGGAAAAACTTGAAAGCATAGGTATAAGCAATGATAAAACCATTGTAGCTTACGATGAGGCACTGCTAGCTGGAGCGGAAAGATTTTGGTGGATGTTGAAGTTTTTAGGTCATGAAAAGGTTCATATATTAAACGGTGGAATAAATGCTTGGGTTGATGCAGGCTATCCTTTAGTTAAGGCGGTTCCAGCTACTGAAAAGGGCAAGTTTATTTTAAGCCCAAGAGAAGATATTAGAACAGATGTGCATTATGTTAAAAATAATTTATATAAAGAGGGTTTTGTAATAGTTGACTCAAGAGCGCCTGAAAGATACAGAGGAGAGGTGGAGCCTATAGATCCTAAGGCAGGGCATATTCCTGGAGCTAAAAACTATCATTGGAAGGATGTCTTAGATGCTAAAGGCAATTTTAAGTCAAAAGAAGAGCTTAAGGAAATATTTAAGGATTTAGAGAGATATGAGGAAATAGTTCTTCAATGCGGCTCTGGCATAGATGCTTGCGGTAATTTTGCTGCTATGGATGAAATAGGCCTTAAGCCAAAGCTTTATGTTGGAAGCTGGAGTGATTGGGTTAGCTATGGGGATAATCCTGTTGCAACTGGAGAGGAATAAAAAAACAGCAGTTTAGCTGACAGGCTAGGCTGCTGTTTTCATGTTTTAAAAAATGAAAAATTTGCATAGGATAAAAACTATTCCTTGGAAAAAAATAAATTAAGCACTAGAATTTATAGCTGAAGGGTGGAGTTTTATGAAGACAAAATTTATCAAGGACATTAAGGATAGTGAACATATAGAAGGCAGCTTTATGATAATGAAAAAGCTTGCAGTTGAGGGTAAAAACTTAGTTGCTTATATAGGAGATAAAACAGGAGATATTAAGGCCTATATACCCATAGAGAATGAGGAGCTGAAGGTAGGAGATGTAATTCACATAAAGGCAACCAAGGAAAATGCATTTCTAGTAACCAAGTACAAAAAGGAAAAGCATTTTGACTTAGATGATTATTTGCCAGCCATAAGCAGGCCGGTGCAGGAGATAATGGATGAGCTGGACCAGATATCACAGGAAGAATTTAAAAGTGAGGAGTGCAGGAGTCTAAATGATTACTTTTTTAATAACCCTAACTTCGTAGAAAAGTTTAAAAGAGGAATCGGTGGACTTAGCCAGCATCATAATTATATCGGAGGCTTGGCTGAACATACTCTTAATGTTACCTACATGGCTAAAGCAATGGCTTACAGATATAACTGCACATATAAAGAAATAGCAATTCTAGCTGCGAAGCTTCATGATATAGGAAAGCTTGAAGAATACAGTGTGAATGGTCCCTTTTCAGTTTCTTTAAGAGGGGAGATGGAAGGGCATATAGTTATAGCTATTACTATGCTTGAAGAGGCTTTTAAAGCTGGAGGAGATATTTACAGCGAGGATTTCAAGCATAGAATAAAGGGCTGTATAGTTCAGCATCACGGCAAAGTTGAATATGGCTCTCCAAAGGCTCCAAACACTGAAGAAGCCTTTATCGTTCACTATGCTGACTATATTGATGCTACCATGAATAAGATAGGACAGGTGAAGGATGTGACCGAGCCAGGAACCTGGTCGGAGTATGACAGAAGAATTGGAACAAGACTTTATATATAATATTTTTTGTGCATATTTATTACTGAGGACTGAATTTCTAAATAGACTTTAACGGGTAACTTGCCAATGGAATGAGCGTTCATAAGTTACCAAGAATATCGGTCGAAAGGAGAATAAATATGGATGCAATAGTTAGTTTAATAGGAAATGTAGGTTTTCCAATTGCTGTGTCTGTTTATCTTTTAGTGAGAATAGAAAGCAAGCTTGAGAGCCTTACAACCAGCATTAATAACTTATCCAGCGTCATAAATGCTCTAGATAGGTAAACTTGCAACAACACTTATGAAAAATTTCAAAAAACCAGTAAAAAAATTAGAAATTATTATGAAAATGAGTGGTTCATCAATATGTTACCTTTAATTAACAATTTTTTCACATGTTCATGTTATTATAATATTAAGAAGTTAGATCCCCCTTAGAGATAATTTCTTATATTAGTTTTGATGCTAGGAGCGTTCTAGCATCTTTTTTTTATAGAAAAATAAAGGATACCTTCTTCAAGTATCCTTTATTTTTATCCCTTCACTGCGCCTGAAGTAAGCCCTGCAACAATTCTCTTCTGGAACAGTAAAACTAATATTATAAGAGGTACAGTTACAACAACAGTGGCAGCAGCAGTTTCCCCCCAAGGACTTGTATATTGACCTTGGAACATGGTTATTGCTACT
>CAZMQY010000036.1:275-4215 GCA_964568335.1 uncultured Clostridium sp. | reverse complement strand
TTCTAGCATCTTTTTTTTATAGAAAAATAAAGGATACCTTTTTACAGGCTGCTTTAGGGAGAAAGCTTGGGTATAGTGCATGATGGAATAGAAAAACTAATAATAAAGAATAGGCAGAATTGAGAGCTAAATCTTAAATATATGGTAATAATAGAAAACTATAAAAGGTATGCATTGAAAATGGAAAATTTAATTATAAATTAACTGTAGTACTATTTGATATAATACCAATTTGCTGATACAATTCATTATAATAAAGTGAATAGTTTCAGAATCATTAGAAGAGAGGCTTATATTATGGACTATAGAAAAAAATATTTAGGGAATGTAAAGAGAATAGTTGTGAAGGTTGGCACATCTACCTTGACTCACTCAAGTGGGCTTTTAAATCTTGCTCGTATTGAAAGCTTGGTTAGACAGCTTGCAGATTTGCATAATCAGAATTACCAGGTTATTTTGGTGTCTTCTGGAGCTGTTGGAGCTGGGATGGGTAAGCTTGGATTAAAAACAAAACCTAAGAGTATGCCTGATAAGCAGGCTGCTGCCGCTGTAGGACAAGGCATTCTGCTTCATATGTATGAAAAGATATTTTCTGAATATGGAAAAACCATAGCACAAATACTTTTAACTAAGGATGATTTTTCAAACAAGAACAGGTCTTCAAATGCTAGAAACACTTTTCTTGCACTTTTAAGGCAGGGCGTAATACCTATAATAAATGAAAATGATGCTGTTGTGGTAAATGAAATAAAGGTAGGAGATAATGATACTTTATCAGCATTTGTAGCTGAATTAATAGAGGGTGATTTGCTTATACTGCTTTCGGATATTGATGGATTATATGATAAAAATCCAAATGAAAACTCTGATGCAAAGCTTATTCCATTTGTTGAAACTGTAACCTCAGAGATTGAGAAAACAGCAAGTGGGGCAGGAACCAAGCTAGGCACAGGTGGAATGACTACTAAAATTACCGCAGCTAAAATAGCAACTGCTTCAGGCGCAGTAATGGTTATTGCTAATGGCTCGACACCAGGAATACTTCAGTCTATTGTGGATTGCAGAGAGATAGGTACACTATTTAAGCCTATATAAATCACTTAGCCATAAAAATGTTTAGCCATAAAACCATTTAACCATTTAAGAATATGCCTTATAAGATTTTATATTTTGCACTATACGTTAAGAGAGGTGATAATTAATGGATATTAAATCCGTTATTATTGAAAGAGGAAAGCAAGCAAAGGCTGCAGCCAGAGCTTTGGCAAAGGTGGAAACAAATATAAAGAATAAAGCCTTGAGCAGGATGGCTGAAGCCCTTGTTGAGAATACTGGATTTATTATGAGGGAAAATGAAAAAGATATGCACTTTGGAAAGAGCAAAGGTTTATCCAAGGCCATGCTTGACAGGCTTTTACTAAATGAAAAAAGAATTTTAGATATGGCAGAGGGACTAAGGCAAATAGCAAGTCTTCCAGATCCTATTGGAGAGGTTACAAGAGGGTGGAAAAGACCTAATGGTATCCAAATAGGTCAGGTAAGAGTTCCGCTTGGGGTAATAGGAATTATTTATGAGGCTAGGCCTAATGTTACTGTGGATGCTGCTGCACTTTGTATAAAGTCTGGAAATGCCGTACTTCTTCGTGGAGGCTCAGAAGCTTTAAATTCAAATAAAGCTATCGCAGAAGTTATATCAAAGGCTGGAGAAGAAGCGGGATTGCCTCAAAACAGCATTCAGTATATAGATATTGCAGACAGAGAAGCAGTTAACATAATGCTAAAGCTTAATGATTATATAGATGTTCTCATACCTAGAGGCGGTGCAGGACTTATCAAAAATGTAGTAGAAAATGCCACTGTTCCAGTTATTGAAACAGGTGTAGGCAACTGCCACGTATATGTGGATGCTGATGCGGATTTAAAAATGGCAGAGGAAATTATAATTAATGCAAAAACACAAAGACCTGCTGTATGCAATGCTATGGAAACCTTGCTTGTTAATAAGGCTTGTGCAAAGGATTTATTAATGAGCTTAGCCCCAAGATTACTAGCTTTAGGAGTGGAAGTAAGGGGATGCGAAAGAGTGAGGGAACTAATTCAAGAAGCAGTACCTGCCACTGAAGAGGACTGGTACACTGAGTTTCTAGACTTAATACTTGCGGTTAGGGTTGTAGACTCCTTAGATGAGGCAATGGAGCACATATATAAATATGGAACTAAACATTCAGAAGCAATAATAACTAACAGCTATCCAAATTCCCAAAGGTTTTTGAAGGAAGTGGATGCAGCGGCTGTTTATGTAAATGCATCAACAAGATTTACTGATGGCTTTGAGTTTGGGTTTGGTGGAGAAATAGGAATAAGCACACAAAAGCTTCATGCAAGGGGACCTATGGGAGTTGAACAGCTTACCAGTGTAAAGTATGTTATTTATGGAGAGGGACAGACTAGATAAATTAGCGATTAAGAGACATTAGTTATAGGGTTAATATCTTTAGACTGCTGACAAAATATGTTTGTCAGCAGTCTAAAAAAATCCACCTGAGCACAGGTGGATTTTTTATATATAATTTTTTACACAATCGATAGATCAAAACCTAGCCGCAGCTTCCAGTATCATTTGGGTTATATACATCAAAAAAATCACCAAATACACCTTTTCTGTGAATAACCTTAACACCTTCAAATACGAAGCTTATATCCTTTTCGGCTACAAATTTTATTCCATCAACTTCTAGAACATCATCGTTATCTGTTTGTTCGTCCAGAACAACTCCAAAGGTTGGACCGCCTCAGCCAAAGCCTTTTATAGCTAGTCTTACTGCATTCTTGTTCCTCTTTTCAAGGTTTGCACGTAAGGCCTCTTTTGCGTTGTCATCTATAATAATATTCACAAAGATCCCTCCCTATTTCAACCTACCCTATGGGGGTATATTATATTTTTATTATATGCTCGTAAATTTAGTATGTCAATTAATTTAATAAAAAGAACATGTAAATTAAGTAAAAATTCTTCTTAATTTTATTCACTATTTACATATATTTATTCAATATACATTTTTTGTGTATAAAGATATATATAAATAAATAAGACGAACTAGGAATTATATAAAGAATGCTGAAAAATACATAAGAATACTGCATAAAAATTATACATTTTTACTAAATATACATATATTGACAATAAAATGATACTAATGTACTATGAAAATAAATTTATGAAATGGTTTAAAAGATTAAATGTTGTTGGAGGGATTTATATGAAGATAGTTTTAGCCTTAGGAGGAAATGCACTTCAAGCCGATCCAAGAGATGCTAGCGCAGAAGCACAGCTTAAAACCTGTAAAGCTACAGCAAAGTCCATAGTTGATTTAATTGAAGAAGGACATACTGTGGCTATAGTTCATGGAAATGGGCCGCAGGTTGGTCAAATACTAAGCTCTATTGAAGGGGGACATAAAGAGAACAAGTCTAATATATTATTTCCTTTTGATGTATGCGGTGCCTTTTCTCAAGGGTATATAGGCTATCACCTCCAAAATGCATTAGCAGGTGAATTAAAAGAAAGAAACATAAATAAAAATGTAGGAACAATAGTGACTCAAGTTGTCGTAGATAAAAATGATGTGGGTTTTCAGAATCCTACAAAGCCTATAGGCTCATTTTATACAAAAGAGGAGGCTGAAGATCTAGTTGAGGAAAAGGGTTATGTAATGAAGGAGGATGCAGGAAGAGGATATAGAAGAGTTGTTGCATCACCTAAACCTATTGATGTTATAGAAAAGGACATTATTAAAGGCTTGGTTGAAAGCGGTACCGTTGTAATATCCTGCGGTGGAGGAGGAATACCAGTAATAATTGAGGACAGTGAGGTTAAAGGTGTTCCAGCAGTTATAGACAAGGATTTTGCTAGTGCTTTATTAGCAGCAGAGATAAAGGC
>CAZMQY010000036.1:0-265 GCA_964568335.1 uncultured Clostridium sp. | reverse complement strand
ATAGACAAGGATTTTGCAGCCGAAAAGCTTGCTGAAATACTTGATGCAGATGCTCTTGTTATTTTAACTGCCGTTGAACGGGTAGCTGTTAACTATAATAAGCCTGATCAAAAGAATCTTGAGATTATTACTCTTGAAGAGGTAGAAAGATATATTGGAGAAAAACAGTTTGCACCTGGAAGCATGCTGCCAAAGGTTGAAGCCTGCAAAAAATTTGTACAGCATGATAGCAGAAAGATTGCCATAATAGCTTCACTATCAAAGG
>CAZMQY010000035.1:4468-18843 GCA_964568335.1 uncultured Clostridium sp. | reverse complement strand
AGTTTCAATGGACTTCAGACAAGATGAAAGATCATCAATAATTGATGCTCCATCAACTATGGTTATAGGTGGAAACATGGTTAAGGTTGTATCCTGGTATGACAATGAATGGGGATATTCAAACAGATTAGCTGACTTAACTAAGTTCGTAGCTGATAGATTATAATTTTTATAGCCTAAGATAGCATAATATTTAGGTCTGGTTTTGTAGTTAGGGCTATAAACCCAGGCCTTTAACTATGTATACATATCAATATGATAAAGGAGATATTACCATGAATTTCAATAAAAAGACTATTGAAGATATCGAAGTAAAAGGTAAGAGAGTATTAGTAAGATGTGATTTCAACGTTCCTATGAAGGATGGAGCAATTACAGATATAAATAGATTAAATGGAGCTCTTCCAACAATAAAGTATTTAATGGAAAAGGGCGCAAAGGTTATCCTTTGTTCACACTTAGGAAAGGCAAAGGGACCAGACCCAACTCTAACACTTGCTCCAGTTGCTAAGAAGCTTTCAGAGCTTTTAAACAAGGAAGTATTATTTGCCGCTGATGATAGTGTTGTAGGAGAAAATGCAAGAAAAGCTGTAGAAAACGCTAAAGAAGGAGATGTTATTCTTCTTGAGAACACAAGGTTTAGAAAGGAAGAAGGAAAGAATGAGGATTCTTTCTCTAAGGATTTAGCTTTCCTTGCTGATGTGTATGTAAATGATGCCTTTGGTTCAGCTCATAGAGCTCACTGCTCAACAGTTGGAGTTACAAAATTTGTAGATACAGCTGTATGTGGATATTTAATTCAAAGGGAATTAAAATTCTTAGGAGATGCGGTTGAAAACCCAACAAAGCCTTTCTGTGCAATCCTTGGCGGAGCAAAGGTTGTTGACAAAATAGCTGTTATAGAAAATCTTCTTGATAAAGTAGATACTCTTATAATAGGCGGGGGTATGGCTTATACCTTCTTTAAAGCTCAAGGCTATGAAATAGGAAAGTCTCTTCTTGATGAAGAAAGACTAGAGTATGCTAAGGAAATGATGGAAAAAGCAAAAGCTAAAGGAGTTAGGCTATTACTTCCTGTAGATAACAGAATTGCTCCAGAATATGCGGATGTAAATGCTAAAATTACAGAAGACCAAAACGTTTCAGAAGGCTATATGGGACTTGATATAGGACCAAAATCAGAGCAATTATTTGCTGATGCAGTTAGAGAGGCTAAGACAGTTATTTGGAACGGACCTATGGGTGTTGCTGAGTTTAAGAATTTCGCTTCAGGTACAGTGGCTGTTGCAAAAGCTATGGCTGACTCAGGAGCTACTACTATAATAGGTGGCGGAGACAGTGCTGCCGCTGTTAATAATCTAGGCTTTGGAGACAGAATGACTCATATATCAACAGGTGGTGGAGCTTCACTTGAATTCTTAGAAGGAAAAGAACTTCCAGGTATTGCAGCGCTTAATAACAAATAATAGTTATTATCAATTAGAGTTTACAAAGAGTATTAAAGTGATATAATGTTATATGAAAGAAGGTTGTTTTAAATGAGAAAGCCAATTATCGCAGGCAACTGGAAAATGCATAAGACTGTAGACGAAGCTGTTAGCTTTGTAGAAGAAATAAAAGAACAGGTTAAAGAAGCTAAATGCGAGGTAGTAGTTTGTCCTACATTTGTTGCACTTGACGCGGTTGTAAAAGCTGTTAAAGGAACAAATATAAGAGTAGGAGCTCAAAATATGCACTTCGAAGAAAAAGGTGCATTTACTGGAGAGATAGCACCAAATATGTTAAAAGCAATAGGTGTAGACTATGTTATAATAGGTCATAGTGAAAGAAGGCAGTACTTCAATGAAACTGACGAAACAGTTAATAAGAAGCTTAAAGCTGCTTTTGCTCATAACTTAGTTCCTATTCTTTGTGTTGGAGAAGCCCTTGAAGAAAGAGAGGCTAATATAACTGAAGAGGTAATAGGCAGACAAATAAAGCTTGATTTAGCGGGCTTAGCAGCTGAGCAAATTGAAAATATTGTGGTTGCCTACGAGCCAATTTGGGCTATTGGAACAGGAAAGACTGCAACTTCAGACCAAGCTAATGAAACAATAGCATTTATAAGAAAGGTTATTGCTGGTCTTTATGGAATTGAAGTGGCAAATAAGACAAGAATCCAATACGGCGGTTCTGTTAAGCCCTCAACAATATCAGAGCAAATGAGCAAATCAGACATAGATGGAGCATTAGTTGGGGGAGCTAGCCTTGTAGCAGCAGATTTTGCAGCTATAGTTAATTTCTAAAAGAGTATACCAGGGGGTAGAGTAATGTCAAAGAAACCAGTTATGCTAATGATCCTAGATGGATTCGGAATATCAGACAAAGTAGATGGCAATGCAGTAGCTTCAGCAAAAAAGCCTAACTTTGATAAGTACTTTAATGAATATCCTCATACACAACTTGGGGCTAGCGGAATGGATGTTGGCCTTCCAAGAGGACAAATGGGTAATTCAGAGGTTGGACACCTAAATATAGGTGCAGGAAGAATAATATATCAGGAATTGACAAGAATAACTAAGGCTATAGAAGATGGGGACTTCTTTGAGAAATCTGAATTAAACGAAGCTATAGACAAGGCTGTAAAGAGTTCGAATTCACTACATCTTTTAGGTCTTTTATCTGATGGCGGAGTGCACTCTCATATAGACCACCTAAAGGCTTTAATTAAACTTGCTAAGGACAAGGGATTGAAAAAGGTTTATGTTCACGCTTTTCTTGATGGAAGAGACGTTCAGCCAGGTACAGCTAAGAACTTCCTTATAGATCTTGAAAACTACATGAAGGAAGTTGGAGTTGGAAAGATAGCTACTATCTCAGGAAGATACTATGCTATGGACAGAGACAAGAGATGGGAAAGAGTTCAGCTTGCTTATAATGCAATAGTTTTAGGTGAAGGTGAAACTGCAAACTCTGCTATGGAAGCGATAGAAAGATCCTATCATGACAATAAGACTGATGAATTCGTGCTTCCAACAGTTGTACTTGAAAATGATGCACCAACAGGAAGAATATTAAATAGTGACTCTGTAATATTCTTTAACTTCAGACCAGACAGAGCTAGAGAGATTACTAGAGCTATAAATGATAAAGTGTTTGATGGTTTCGAAAGAGAAACCTTAAACTTGAATTATGTTTGCATGACTCAGTATGACAAGACTATGGAAGGAGTTTCTGTAGTTTTTAAGCCAGAGTCCTATGATAATACTTTAGGAGAGTATGTAAGCAAGCTAGGCAAAAAACAGCTTAGAATAGCTGAAACAGAAAAGTATGCTCACGTTACTTTCTTCTTCAACGGCGGTGTTGAAGCACCAAATGAGGGAGAAGATAGAGCCCTTATAGCTTCGCCAAAGGTTGCTACCTACGATTTAAAGCCTGAAATGAGTGCTTTTGAGCTTACTGATGAGCTTGTAAGAAGAATTGACACTGATGTGTATGATATGATAATCTTAAACTACGCAAATCCAGATATGGTAGGACATACCGGTGTGTTTGAAGCAGCAGTTAAGGCTATAGAAGCTGTAGACACCTGTATGGGAAGAGTAGTAGAAAAGGTACTTGAAAAAGATGGTGCTGTATTTGTAACTGCTGACCATGGAAATGCAGAGCAGATGATAGACTACTCAACAGGAGAGCCAATGACTGCTCACACAACAGATCCAGTTCCGCTATTATATATAGCTAAAAATGCAAAGGATAAAGAGCTTAGAGCAGGTGGAATACTTGCAGATTTAGCTCCAACCATGCTTAAAGTTATGGGACTAGAAGTGCCAGCAGAAATGACTGGAAAATCACTTATAAAATAATTTAGCTAGTCTACTGTAGAGGGTTTATCCCTCTGCAGAGAATATACATATTTGAAAGGAGTTTTTTTAAAATGAAAATTCATGTAGACATTGTAGATGTAGTTGCAAGACAAATTCTAGACTCAAGATGCTTCCCAACTGTTGAGGTTGAAGTTACTCTTGAAGATGGAACAATAGGAAGAGCTGCTGTTCCATCAGGAGCAACAACTGGTATGTTCGAGGCTGTTGAATTAAGAGATGGAGACAAAACAAAGTACAATGGTAAGGGAGTTCTTAAGGCTGTTGCTAACGTTAATGACGTTATAGCTCCAGAGCTTATAGGAATGAACATATTTGATCAAGTATCAATAGACAAAACTATGATTGACCTTGATGGAACACCAAATAAAGCTAGATTAGGTGCTAACGCAATACTTGGTGTATCACTAGCTGTTGCTCAAGCTGCTGCTAACTATCTTGGATTACCATTATATCAATATGTTGGCGGAGTTAATGCTAAGGCTCTTCCAGTTCCAATGATGAACATAATCAATGGTGGAAAGCATGCTGACAACAACGTAGACTTCCAAGAGTTCATGATAATGCCTGTTGGTGCAGCAAGCTTCAGCGATGCTTTAAGAATGAGTGCTGAAGTTTACCACTCATTAAAATCAGCTTTAAAGGCAAGAAAATATGAAACTGGCGTTGGTGATGAGGGTGGATTTGCTCCAAACCTTAAGTCAAACGAAGAAGCAGTTACAGTTATAATAGAAGCTATAGAAAAAGCTGGATATGTTCCAGGAAAAGATATATACATAGCACTTGACGTTGCTTCCTCAGAGCTTTACAAGGAAGATGGAAAGTATCACTTAGAAGGAGAAGGAAAGGTTCTTACTCCAGCTGAAATGGTTGACTTCTATGTTGAGCTTGTTAACAAGTACCCAGTAATTTCCATCGAAGATGGTATGGCAGAAGAAGATTGGGAAGGCTGGAAGCTTCTAACTGAAAAGTTAGGTGGAAAGGTTCAATTAGTTGGAGACGATTTGTTCGTAACTAACACTGAAAGACTTGAAAGAGGTATCAAGACTGGTACTGCGAACTCAATTCTTATAAAGCTTAACCAAATAGGTACATTAACTGAAACTCTTAACGCTATAGAAATGGCTGCAAGAGCTGGCTACACTGCAGTAGTATCTCACAGATCAGGAGAAACTGAAGATACAACAATAGCTGATTTAGTTGTAGCTACAAACGCTGGTCAAATAAAGACTGGTGCTCCAGCAAGAAGCGAAAGAGTTGCTAAGTACAACCAACTTCTAAGAATAGAAGAAGAATTAGGTGATTCAGCTGAATACAGAGGAATCAATGCCTTCTACAATATAAAGAAGTAATTTGCTTTGAAGTGAGGCTTAAGGCCTCACTTTTTTAACAGTTGTATTATATAGTCACTTGTGATAAAATACCATTGTATAACTTTATGGGAGGTATATGAAATGCGTATTGCTCTTATAGTTGCTCTTGTAATTATTTCTATAGCACTTATAATATCTGTAATGATGCAGCCAAGTAAGGCAAATGGCTTATCAGGCTTTATTGGCGGAGGCAGTGCAGATACATATTTTGCAAAGAATAAGGCTAAAACTAAGGAAGTTGTTATGGCTAGAATAACTGTTATAACTGCTGTTTTATTTGCTTTAGATGTAATAGCTTTAAACTTAATAAAATAATTCTAAGCGCTAAAGTATAGTCAATAAGGCTGTACTTTTTTATTGCATTTTTTAAGATTGGGTAAAATCACCATATCGTAAAGGAAAGCTCTAAATGGGCTTTTATGAATGGATACTATAGATATAAGACTACTAATTGTTTTAATTAGGGAGGAATATATTTTCTATATATACAAAAAATAATGAGAGTATGCAAGTATGAAAGGATGTGACTTATTTGAGCATTAGAGAAGCAGTTGTAGAATTTATGAGAGAAAAGGTATATAAGCCAATTTCCATATATGAATTAGCTTATGCTTTAGGTATTGACAAAAGCGACTTTAAAATGTTTCAAGATGTTATTCATGACATGGAAAAGGATGGAGAGGTAATTAAAACAAGAACGGAGCACTATGGAGTGCCTGAGAAGATGGGCTTAGTTGTAGGAAAACTTCAAGGTCATCAAAGAGGTTATGGTTTTGTAATTCCAGAAGTTAATGAACCGGATGTATTCATTCCTATAAGCGCCATGGGCGGTGCAATGCATGGCGACAAGGTTATTGCTAAGGTAACAAGAGAAGAGAACGAGGGCAAGAGGCGAGAAGGGGAAATAATAAGGATAATTGAAAGAGGTAATAAGACAATTATAGGCACCTATGAGGACAGCAAAAACTTTGGTTTTGTTGTAGCGGATGAAAAGAGAATTCATCAGGACATTTTTATTCCCAAAGCAGAAAGAAATGGTGCAAAAACAGGTCAGGTTGTTATTGTAGAGATAACAGAATGGCCGGACAAAAGAAGAAATCCTGAAGGAAGAGTAATTGACATACTTGGCAAGAAGGGAGACCGAGGAATAGACATACTAACAATTATAAAAAAATATGGACTTCCAGAAGAGTTCCCGCCAAAGGTAGAAGCCTATGCTGAAAATATTCCTGATGAAATACCTAAGGAAGAATATGAAAGGCGTGAGGATTTAAGAAGCCTTAAAATGGTAACTATAGATGGCGAAGATGCCAAAGATTTGGATGATGCTGTGTCCATTGAAAGACTTCCTAATAAAAACTATAGACTTGGTGTACATATTGCCGACGTTTCTCATTATGTCAGGGAAAAAAATCAATTGGATAAAGAAGCTTTAAAAAGAGCAACCTCAGTCTATCTAATAGATAGAGTTATCCCCATGCTGCCTAAAAAGCTTTCTAACGGCATATGCAGTCTAAATCCAAAGGTAGATAGATTGGCTCTATCCTGCTTTATGGAGATAGATAAGTCAGGTAAGGTTTTAGACCACAGAATTGCTGAAAGTGTAATCAAAACAAGTGAAAGAATGACTTATACTGATGTAACCAAGATACTAAAGGATAAGGATGAGGATCTTATAAAAAGATATGAGCATCTTCATGAGGACTTCAAGTCTATGGAGGAGCTTTGCAATATACTTCATAAAAAGAGAATGTCAAGGGGCGCTATTGACTTTGAATTTGAAGAAAGTAAAATAATTTTAAATGACAAAGGAAAGCCTGTTGATGTAAAGCCCTATGAAAGAGAAATTGCCAATAGAATAATTGAAGAGTTTATGCTGGTGTGCAATGAAACTATTGCTGAGCATATGTTTTGGGCTAACATGCCATTTGTTTACAGAATACATGAGGATCCGGACGTAGAAAAGCTTAATATATTTAATGAATTTGTTCACAATCTAGGCTACGCTGTAAAATGGACTAAGGAGATTCATCCTAAAACTCTTCAGGATATTATTGAAAAGATAAAAGGCAAGAAGGAGGAAACTGTAGTAAGCACGCTGCTGCTTCGCTCCTTAAAGCAGGCTAGATATGCACCGGAATGCTCTGGTCACTTTGGCTTGGCAGCAAAGTATTACTGCCACTTTACCTCCCCTATAAGAAGATATCCTGACCTTATAATTCATAGGATCATTAAGGAATATATAAATGGACAGATAGATGAAAATAGGATTACAAGATTAAATAAAGAGGTTGAATACGCTTCAAAGCAATCCTCTGAAATGGAAAGAGTGGCTCAGGAAGCAGAAAGAGAAGTTGATGATTTAAAGAAGGCTGAATATATGTCAGACAGAATTGGTGAAGTCTTTGATGGAATAATTTCATCTGTAACAAATTTTGGCTTCTTTGTAGAGCTGCCTAATACTATAGAAGGCTTAGTGCATATCAGCGACTTGGATGATGACTACTATGTATATGATGAGAGGCGTCTAAGCCTTATAGGCGAAAAGACAAAGAAAATATACAGACTTGGTGACGATGCAAAAATAAAGGTTACAAAGGTGGATATTGAACTTAGAGAAATTTATTTCAAGCTGGTGGAGGAAGAGCAGGAAGAAGATTCTTCTGAAGTAAGTTCCAAGCGTAAGATATATCCTGTAGTGCCCCTAGAGGAATTTGAAAAAGAAAGTATATTAGACTTAAATGAAAATATGGACTAAAAACAAAGCTGCTTCTGCTTAGGAGCAGCTTTGTTTTATTATATTAATTAGTTTTAAAAATAGTAGAAATAGTTTGACATTGATGTGAAAAGTTTGATAAAATATTAACATAATCATATTTCAAATATTTAGAGAGAACTCTTTGATTATTTGATTAAAAATATTTACCTAACAGAAAAGTTATTCTAATCTGAAAGGAAAGAAGGAGATACATATAGGCTTGAGCTGTTGTCTTAAGCTGTGTTTATCATGTAGATTGAGCTTTCCCATTGGAGAGCTCTTTTATTTTGGATAATTAAACTGAAGGCAGGTAAGTTTATGAAAAAGATTGCTGTTATTAGTGCTATTTTGGAAGAGCCTAACCTAAGTCAAAAGGAATTCAATGAGGTTGTATCAAGCTTTAAGGGAATCGTTAAGGGAAGAATGGGAATACCCTTTGAAGAGGAAAGAATTGCTGTAATAAGTCTTACAGTTGTAGGAGAACTAGACAGCATAAATAGTCTTACAGGAAAGCTTGGCAATATTAATCATGTATTAGTTAAAACTGCAATATCAAAAAAGGAGATTCAATAATGAAAACTGTTATTGATAAGCTTTATTTAGAAAATAATCTTGATGCACAGGAGCTTTTAGCCCTTCTTAACAATATGACAGAAGAGGACAAGGAGTATTTGATAGAAAAAGCTCATGAAACTAGAATGAAAAGCTATGGAGACCGAGTGTTCATGAGAGGCCTTATTGAGTTCACAAATTACTGCAGTAAAAACTGCTGCTACTGCGGAATTAGAGCAGGCAATAAATTAGCGGACAGATATAGACTTTCCTTTGAGGAAATAATGGAGGCTTGCAGCGAAGGGTACAGATTAGGTTATAGAACTTTTGTGCTGCAGGGGGGAGAAGACTATTTTTATACAGATGAAAAAATAATCAGCATTGTTAAAGAAGTAAAAGATAAATACTCCGATGCTGCTGTTACTCTTTCATTAGGTGAAAAAAGCTATGACTCCTATAAGAAGTTTTTTGAGGCAGGGGCAGATAGATATCTTTTAAGACATGAAACAGCTTCAAAGGAGCTCTACGAAAGACTTCATCCAGGTATGAGCTTTGAAAACAGAATACAATGTCTCTATGATTTAAAGGATATAGGTTTTCAAGTAGGGGCAGGCTTTATGGTTGGTCTGCCTGGACAAAAAAATGAAGATTATGTTAAGGATTTAATGTTTATTAAGAAGCTTGTGCCTCATATGGTGGGCATAGGACCCTTTATACCTCACAAGGATACTCCGCTGGCAGAGAATAGTGGTGGGACTCTAGAAACAACTGAGATTATGCTGGCAATAACGCGGATGCTGCTGCCAGAGGTATTGCTGCCTGCTACTACTGCATTAGGAAGCATTGACCCAATAGGAAGAGAAAAAGGAATTAAGGCAGGAGCCAATGTGGTTATGCCAAATCTGTCGCCAACTAGTGTAAGAAAAAAATATGCATTGTATGACGGCAAGATATGTACTGGAGATGAGGCTGCTGAATGCAGAATGTGCATTGAAGGCAGAATAAAGAAAGCCGGCTTTTCTATAGATATGTCAAGAGGAGATAATTTAGCTTGGTTAAAGTCCTAAATGGACTTTAACGAGCGAGAACAGGCAGTCCCTGGATACATTTAATTTTAAGGAGGCTTTATAATGTTTATTAATCATGAATATATTGAAAATCTTTTAAAGGAAACGCAAAATGCGTCAAAGGAAGACATAGAGAAAATATTAGACAGAGCAAAGGAAAAGAATGGATTAACACACAAGGATATTGCTGCGCTTCTTCAAATTGAAGATAAGATGCAATTGCAAAAAATGTTTGATATAGCAGGAGAAATTAAGGAATCAATATACGGAAATAGAATAGTAGTATTTGCGCCTTTATATGTGAGCAATTATTGTGTTAACAACTGTACTTACTGCGGCTACAAAAGGGATAACAAGTTTCCTAGAAGAAAGCTTACAAGAGAAGAAATTCAAGAAGAGGTGAGACTTCTTGAGAAGATGGGACATAAAAGATTAGCCCTTGAAGCAGGTGAAGATCCGGTAAATTGTGATATTGATTATATAGTAGAGGCACTTGATGCAATATATTCTACCCAGAATGACAAAGGTGTTATTAGACGGGTTAATGTTAATATTGCGGCAACTACTGTTGAGAATTATTCAAAGCTTAAAGAGGCAAAGATAGGAACTTATATTTTGTTTCAGGAGACTTATCACAAGCCTACTTATGATAAGGTACATCCAAAAAGCCTTAAAAGCAGCTATGATTATCATTTAACTGCCTTTGACAGGGCAATGGAGGGCGGTATAGATGATGTAGGTGCAGGAATCTTATTTGGGCTTGCTGATCCTAAATTTGAGGTGCTGGCACTTATGCTTCATAATGAGCATTTGGAAGAAAAGTTTGGAGTAGGCTTTCATACAGTTTCTGTTCCTAGAATTAAAAAAGCTGAGGGCATGAGCTTAGAGGATTATCCAAATTTAGTTGAGGATGATATGTTTAAAAAGCTTGTAGCTATCATTCGTTTGGCAGTACCTTTTACAGGAATAATATTATCTACAAGAGAAAGTGCAGAAATGAGAAGGTATCTAATAAAATATGGGGTATCTCAAATAAGTGCTGGTTCCTGTACTGGCGTTGGAGGCTACAAGGAGCAGGAAGAAAATAGAGCTGTAGGACAGTTTGATACTGCTGACCATAGAAGCCCACTGGAGATTTTAAAGGAGCTTATTGATGACAATCACCTGCCTAGTTACTGCACAGCCTGCTATAGAAGCGGGAGAACAGGCGATAGATTTATGAGGCTTGCCAAGTCTGGACAGATACAAAATGTATGTGGACCTAATGCTATGATGACTTTAATGGAATTTGTAATGGATTATGGCGACGAAGAGCTATACAGAAAAGCTGAAGATTTAATCCAAAAAGAAGCAGAAAAGATACATCGGGAAGACATTAAAAGTCTTGTATTAAAAAATATAGAAAAAATAAAGAACGGAGAAAGAGACTTGTATGTTTAATACACCAAATGCAAACAGAAAGCATATAGCTATCTACGGAAAAACAAATTCGGGCAAATCTTCTCTTATGAATGCTATTTTAGGTCAGGAAATTTCTTTAGTGTCAGAAGTTAAAGGTACAACTACAGATCCCGTGAGCAAAGCCATGGAGCTTCTACCCTTTGGTCCTGTGGTGTTTATAGATACTGCCGGCTTAGGAGACAACAGTGAGCTTGGAGAGATTAGAGTAAAAAGAACTCTTAAAATGCTTCAGAGAACTGACTTTGCTATATATGTTATGGCTGCCGATGCGATAGATAGGGAGAATTATATTCAGACTGTAAAGTTATTTAAAAAATATGCTATTCCTCATATGCTCGTTATAAACAAGATTGATAATATAGATGAAAAACAGCTGGATAATTTGAGGCATAACTTTAATGGAGCGCAATTTATATCAGCAAACAAAGAAAAAAATATACTAGAGCTTAAGGAGGATCTAATAAAAAGGCTTAGAAATGATGAAACAGATGAGACTATAGTAGGGGATTTGGTACCGTATAACGGCAAAATTGTCATGGTTGTACCTGTTGACTCCGAAGCCCCAAAGGGACGACTCATACTGCCTCAAGTTCAACTGCTTAGGGACTGTTTGGACAATGGTATAAAAAGCTACGTGGTCAGGGATACGGAGCTGCGATCCGCTTTAGAGGATATTACAGATATAAATCTTGTTGTTACCGACTCTCAAGCCTTTAAAAAAGTAAATGAGATTACTCCAAAAGATATAAAGCTTACTAGTTTTTCAATACTGTTTGCCAGATACAAAGGCGACATAATGACATTTATTGAGGGAGCAAAAAACATTGAGGAACTTGATGAAAATTCAAAAATTTTGATATCTGAGAGCTGCACACACAATCATTCTCATGAGGATATTGGAAGGGTAAAGATACCCAATCTATTAAACAAACATTTAGGGAAAAAGCTGAATTATGAGTTTAAAATGGGCCATGACTTTCCTGAAAATCTTGAAGAATACGATCTAATAATACATTGCGGCTCCTGCATGCTGAATAAGAAAACTATGCAAACAAGGATAGATATTTGCAAAGAAAAAAAAGTTAACATAACAAACTATGGAGTGGTATTAGCTTATTTAAATGGTATACTAGAGCGTACAACAGAAGTTTTTAGCGAGTTAAAATAAGCAATGGCAGGTTGACTTGCTCCATATTATATAATATAATTAATTACTATTAATAAGATTTAAAGTTGGTGGTTTTATGGCAAAGGAAAAGAGCAATAAAACTCTTGCGGAAAATAGAAAAGCAAGACATGACTATTTTATAGAAGAAGTTTATGAGGCTGGAATTGAGCTTGTAGGAACTGAAGTGAAGTCTATAAGAGGTGGTAAGGCTAATCTAAAGGATAGCTATGCAGAAGTAAGAAATGGAGAAATTCTTGTTAGAAATATGCATGTTAGTCCTTATGAAAAAGGCAATATATTCAATAAAGACCCACTAAGGGACAGAAGGCTTCTTCTGCACAAAAATGAAATTATGAGATTGGCTGGATATATTTCGCAACAGGGTTATACTTTAGTTCCATTATCTCTTTATTTGAAGAGTGGAAGAGTAAAGGTTGCTCTTGCAGTTGCAAAAGGAAAACATAACTATGACAAGAGAGATGCTATGTTAGAGAAGGCTGCTAAAAGAGATATTGCAAGAGAAATGAAAGAAAAATATAGATAATGAAAAAAATATGTAAATAAGTCTTGATTTTTGTCCTTATATGTTATATTATAAGTGCATGAAATAACACGAACAATTTTCAATAAAATTTAATAAATATTCACTTCGTATATGCCTGATAATATGGTTCAGGCGTTTCTACCAGGTTGCCGTAAATTACCGGACTACGAATGTTTAATTGCTTCTTGTGATTTTTGTTATCATAAGGTGATTTTACATTCCTGAACTGGCAATGTTCAGGAATTTTGTTTTTTGCTATTTTCATTTTATTGATGGACATGCTGTTTTGTCTAGTACATTAAAATGAAAGTGTTGTATAAAGACTATGCGAAGTGTATGCAAGTTTTTTATGCAGCACTTTTTTTATTCTATTTTTTGAAAGGATGTAGAAAATGAATTATTTAAAAGACAAAATATTAACTGAAGGCAGAGTAAGAACAGGAAACATTTTGAAGGTGGACAGCTTTTTAAATCATCAAATAGATATTGATTTGATGAATGAAATTGGAAAAGAATTTAAAAAGAGATTTAAGGATGATAAAGTAAATAAAATTTTGACTATTGAAGCCTCAGGTATAGCAGTTGCTAGTATAACAGCTCAATACTTTCAAAATTCTAAAGTAGTTTTTGGCAAAAAAACAGAATCCTTAAATCTAGATAATGAATTGTTTGACGCTAAAGTGCATTCTTATACTAAAAATAAAACTTATAGAGTCAGGGTTGCCAAAAAATTTTTAAGTCCAAAGGATAAAGTACTAATCCTTGATGATTTCTTAGCTAATGGATGTGCGGCCTTAGGGCTTATAGATATTGTAAAGCAGGCAGGAGCTGAAGTTGTTGGAGTTGGAATAGTTATTGAAAAAGGCTTTCAGCCAGGTAGAAAAGAAATTGAAAAGCTTGGCATAAGAGTAGAATCTCTGGCAATCATTGAAAATATGGAAAATAACACTGTTAACTTTAAGGAAGTTGAAGCCTACGCTTAAACTGATACTTTAAAAAGGCTTGATATATATATAAATAAATTATGGGCATAAATGAGGGAGGATGTTAACAATGAAAAAAATAGTTAAACTAATTGCTTCTACAGTACTAACTGCATCTATAATATTAACTGGCTGCAGTGGAACAAAAGGTACAAGTTCAGAACCAAAGAAAGATTCTAAGATAAAAGTAGGCTTTATTTATGTAGGGCCAATTGGTGACGGAGGATATACATATTCACATAATGAAGGCAGGCTTTATCTTGAAAAAGAATTGAAGGTAGAAACAATTTATAGAGAATCAGTAAAAGAAGATAAGGCAGAAGTTGAAAAAGTTGTAGAGGATATGATAGAACAAGGAGCTAATGTAATTATTGGAACAAGCTTTGGTTTCCAAGATGGATTGATATCAGAAGCTAATAAACATAAGGACATAAAGTTCTTACACTGTTCTGGTTATGAGACCGCAGAAAATTTATCGCAATACTTTGGAAAAATTCATGAGATTATGTACTTAGATGGAATAGTAGCTGGTTTAAAGACAAAGAGTAATACATTAGGCTTTGTTGGTGCATTTCCAATACCAGAAGTAATAAGACATATAAATGC
>CAZMQY010000035.1:0-4458 GCA_964568335.1 uncultured Clostridium sp. | reverse complement strand
TTACTTTAGGAGCTCAATCAGTTAATCCTAATGTAAAAGTTAAGGTTAATTGGACGAACACTTGGTATGACCCTGCTAAGGAGAAAGATGCTGCATTAGCTCTGATAGATGCTGGAGCAGATGTAATAGCACAGCATCAAGATACAGCAGGACCACAGCAGGCAGCAGAAGCTAGAGGTGTATTTTCAATAGGCTATAACACAGATATGAGCAAGACAGCGCCAAAAGCTAATTTAACCTCCGCAGTTTGGAATTGGGGTCCATATTATGTTAAACAAGTAAAAGCCATTATGGATGGAAATTGGAAGTCAGAGACTTATTGGGGAGAATATTCAGATGGTGTTGTAGAAATGGCTCCATTAACATCAATAGCACCTGAAAAATCTAAAGAAGCAGTAGAAAAAGCTAAAGGTGATATTAAATCAGGAAAAAATAAAGTTTTTATTGGACCTCTTAAAGACCAAAAGGGAAATGTTAAGGTTGAAAGTGGAAAGGTAATGTCAGATAAAGATATTTGGAATATTAATTGGTTTGTTGAAGGTGTAGAAGGAACAATACCTTCCAATTAGATTACTATTAAAAATTGTGGAACTGAAGAAAAACTTCAGTTCCAGCTTATATTAAGGGTGCATGTTTTATGGCGGTGGCTGGTATAGCTTGATAATTACAGTAGGAATACGGGAGGGAAAAATGGACAAGAATACCCCTTTAATTGTTCTTGAAAATATAAATAAAAGTTTTGGAAAAGTTGCAGCAAGTAAAAATGTAAATTTATCTATACAGGCTGGTGAGATACACGCTTTACTGGGGGAAAATGGTGCCGGGAAGAGTACGTTAATAAGCATACTATCCGGTGTTTATACCCCTGATAGAGGAATTATTAGATATAAAGATAGCGAAGTAAAATTTTCTTCTCCCAAGGATGCCATAAAGCATGGTATAGGAACTATTTATCAGCACTTTAAGCTTATCGATGCTATGACAGCTGGAGAGAATATTTTGCTTGGTCAAAGGAATAAAGTTTTTGGAGATAAAAGAAGGTTTAAGGAAGAAGTAAATATTATTTGTAAAAAATATGGTCTTGAAATAGATTTGGATAAGTATGTTTGTGATATGTCTGTAGGGGAAAAACAGAATCTGGAAATATTAAAGATTTTGTATAGAGGTGCTAAGGTTTTGATTTTAGATGAACCAACCACTGTATTTACTCCTGAGGAAGTTAAAAAATTATTTGTTATAATGAGAAAAATGAAGGAACAGGGTTGTGCGGTAATATTCATATCTCATAAGATGGATGAAGTTATGGAGATTTGCGATAAGATAACCATTTTGAGGAAAGGGGAAACCGTAAAAACTGTTTTAAAGAAAAGTATAAGTCAAGCAGAGATCATAGAAATGATGATTGGAAGAGAAGTGGAATTAGCTATAGAAAAGGTTTCCTCTGAGATAGGCCAAAAGCTTCTAGAAATTAAAAACTTAACCGTTTTAAATGAAGAGGGCTCTGAAGTAATTAAAAATATATCCTTTGAAATAAGAGAAGGTGAAATTCTTGGAGCAGCAGGCATAGCTGGTTCAGGACAAAAAGAGTTATGTGAGGCTATTGCTGGCATTTCAAACGTGAAATCAGGAGAAATAGTTTTTTTAGGTGAAAATATAAAGGGTAAAAATCCAAGGGAAGTTCTAAAAAGAGGAATAAGCATGAGCTTTGTACCTGAGGACAGATTAGGAATGGGACTAGTAGCTTCAATGGATATGGTAGACAATCTGCTGCTTAAATCCTATCACAGTGAAAAGGGAATGCTCATTAATAGGAAGTCTGCAGCAGAAAAGGCTAGAGAGTTAAAAGAGTCATTGAAAATTAAAACACCAAACATAAATTATCCAATTAAATATTTGTCCGGCGGTAATATTCAGAAGATCTTATTAGGCAGAGAGTTAAATATTAAGCCGAAGCTTTTAATTATGGCTTATCCTGTTAGAGGGTTGGACATAAAAACTTGCTTTACTATTTATAATCTAATAAATGAAGCTAAGAAAAGTGGGACAGCCATCTTATTTATAGGTGAGGATTTGGACGTTTTAATGCAGCTTTGTGATAGAATAATGGTTTTATGTAATGGAAGTATTAGTGGAATAGTTGATGCAGAAAATTCAAGCAGAGAAGAACTTGGAAGAATGATGGTTGGAGTGGTATGAAGAAAGGTGGTTAAGCTTTGATAAGACTTATTAAAAGAGAGGAAATAAGCAAGGCTAACAGCATAAAAATAAGAGTTATAGCTATTATACTTGCATTGGTTGTTGCAGGCATATTTTTAGCTGCGATAGGCTTTAGTCCTGTAAAGGTGTTTACAGGGATGTTTAAGGGGTCTTTTGCTTCTGCCTATAGAATAAGGCAAACTATAACAAGGGCTATTCCTTTAGTTATAACTGCAATAGGGCTATCAGTAGCTTTTAAGATGCAGTTTTGGAATATTGGCGGGGAAGGTCAAATTTTAATGGGTGCTTTTGGAGCTGCATTAGTAGCATTGAATTTAAGTACATTGCAAAAGCCTATTCTGCTATTACTAATGGCTCTGTCTGCAATTATTTTTGGTGCTTTATGGGCTTTGATCGCGGGGATACTAAAGGTTTACTTTAATACAAATGAAACTATAATAACGCTTATGCTTAACTACATAGCTTTAAAGTTTATAACCCTTTTGCAATATGATTTATGGAGAGATAAAAAAGCTATGAATTTTCCAAAGATACCTAGCTTCTCGAAGAATGCCATATTACCTAAAATATTCAATATAAATATTGGTTTTATAATAGCATTAATAGTAGTAGTTTTATTCTATATTATAATGAGAAAAAGCAAATGGGGCTATGAGGTTTCCGTTTTAGGAGAAAGTAAAAATACCGCTAGATATGCAGGTATCAATATAAATAAAACTATTTTAACTGCAATATTTGTAAGTGGGGCTCTATGTGGACTTGCCGGTTTTATTCAAGCTTCTGCAGTTTCAGGAACTTTATCTATTGAAGTAACAGGGGGAGCAGGAAATACTGCAATTATAATAGCCTGGCTTTCAAATTTAGGTTCTGTTATTATATTACTTGTTTCTATACTATTTGCAGGTCTTATGGAAGGTGGAGCTTACGTACAAACAGCATTTGGAATTTCAAATGCTGCAGCTTCAGTAATACAAGCTTTAATATTGTTTTTCGTATTGGGCAGTGAACTATTTATCAGATATAAATTATTAGTGAGGAGGGCTAATAAATGAATTTAGTATTATTTTTTCATGCGGCAGTGGTAGCAGGAACACCACTTTTGTTAGCCACTCTCGGCGAAATTCTAACAGAGAAAGCTGGTAATCTTAATCTTGGCGTAGAAGGCATGATGCTGATAGGGGCGGTTATGGGATTTATAACTGGCTACAACAGCGGAAATGCAGCAGCAGCTTTGTTGGCGGCTATGGCTGCTGGAGCTTTTGCAGGCTTAATATACGCAGTGTTAACTATATCTTTAAGGGCAAATCAAGTAGTAACAGGATTAACCCTTACCATTTTTGGTACAGGCTTATCCAGTCTTTTAGGCCAAAAGGTTGTAGGTCAATCTCTGCCTGAAAGTATTAAGGTATTCTTCTCCCCTGTAGATATCCCTTTGCTTGTAAAGATACCATATATAGGACGAATTTTTTTCAATCAGGACCCCTTTGTTTACTTATCCTACTTTATTACTATAATAGTTGGTATATATTTGTATAAGACCACTGCAGGTCTAAACCTAAAAGCTGTAGGGGAGAATCCAGCAGCTGCAGATGCATCTAGTATAAATGTAACAATATATAAATATATAAATATTCTTTTAGGAGGAGCTCTTGCTGGGTTAGGGGGAGCGTACCTTTCCATTGTTCATGTTCCAACCTGGCAGGAAAATATTACTGCAGGGAGAGGTTGGATTGCAGTAGCCCTTGTAATTTTTGCAGCTTGGAATCCGTACAAGGCACTTATAGGCGCTTATTTGTTTGGAGGTCTCGATATTATTGGATTTAGAATAAAAAGTGCACTTGTAACACCTTATGTTATAGGAATGCTTCCTTATTTAGTGACAATAGTGGTATTAGTATTTGTATCTGCTAGAAAATCAAAGAAAAATTCTCCTCCAAAGGCATTAGGACTAGCTTATTTTAGAGAAGAAAGGTAAAAAACTACTTTAAGTGAAAAACTTGAATACATTGAACTAAAATAACTATTGATAATTTATTTTGTATGATGTATCATAGGTATTGTCAGTAAGACAAATGAACTAACTTAATAAGAGCTAATATTATCTATATAAACAGCAAAAACAGATACTGATTATCTGTCCTAACCTGGGGGCGTACTTGGTTTCGACGGGGGTAAGGTGTATCTAGGAAGCGAGTGGAGGGAACCTGTGGACCCGCCTTAAAAAACTATGGGATTAAATAT
>CAZMQY010000034.1:0-18900 GCA_964568335.1 uncultured Clostridium sp. | reverse complement strand
ATGTGAAGAAGTATTATAAACACAAATTATCTTTTAATTTAAAAGAGCCAGTGAATTTTAATTCTCTGCTCCTTGGTTTTAACATCTTTCTCTCCAATCTCAATGTAATCAATAAGCTTATTTACCATAATGGAATTAAGTTCAAAAAAGTTTTTATACTTTTGTACCAGTTGTATATATTTGTTAAGATTATTTAAAGAATCCATGATATCTTCAATGGAGTTCTGAATTATCCTTTTACTGTTAATTAAATTATTCTTTTCATCTGTAAAGGATAGATTAAACTCGTTGAACTGCTGTTCTGTTATAATTCCCTTTACCTTATCAAGATACGCGGTTTTAAGAGCTGTATCTCTATCATTAATATCCTTTTCAATACTGCTTAGTTGCTTCTGTAAAAACTTTAGTTTTTCCTTTGCATAAGGATTTTCTGATAACTTTGAAGAAATATTATCATCATCTAGCCCCATAAGATGCTGTCTTAGTTTTTCTGTGACAATTCTTTGAAGATGTTCCAGTCTAATTGAATGAAGCGTACAAAGATTTTTATGGGGACTCAAATAATATAACTTACACCTTAAATACTTATACAGTGCATTACTAGAGTTCCGAACCATTGTACTACCACAATCCATACATTTTACTTTCCCGGCAAATATGTGGGTTTGACCTTCTCCAGAACTTCTAGTGTTGTTTTTCAAGCGTTGCTGCACTAGATCAAATGTATTATTATCAATAATGCCTGTATGAGTATTTGGGACTATAATCCAATCTTCAGGTTTTAAACATACCTTCCTCTCAGATTTATAATTTAACTTTTCCTGCACATGCTGAACCATATTTCCAATGTACATTTGATTTTTCAATATTCTTTTTACTGTGCTTTTATTCCAAAGACCTAAATCATTATTTATAAAAGCATTTGTATAATTATAACCCTTGAGTTGTTTGTATTTAGTGGGATTAGGTATGTTTAAATTATTAAGCATATTTGCTATCTTATGTGTACCATAGCCATTAATGTACCATGCAAAAATCTTTCGAACAGTTTCAGCTGCTGACTCATCCACTATTAATTTATTTTTATCTTTTGGGTTTTTTTCATATCCGTATAGTGCGAAGGAGCCAATAAACTTTCCCTGCTGCTGCTTCAATTTAAAAACAGATTTAATTGATTCGCTAATATCCTCACAGTACCATTCATTTATTAAACCATTTATTTGTCTAGATTTTTTATTGTGTTTATCAGAAGTATCTACCCCATCTACAATGGTAATAAATCTGATACCCCATTGGATAAATTTGTTATGCAGATACTTTTCTACAAGTTCCATATCTCTAGTAAATCTTGACTGATGTTTGCAAAGAATTATATTGAACTTTTTATCCTCAGCATCTTTAATCATTTGCTTAAACTCTGGGCGATCTTTATCTAAACCTGAATAGTCATCATCGCTATATATTTTGTATATACTCCAGCCTTTATCTATTGCATATCTCATAAGTAGATTTTTCTGATTTTGTATGCTTTCGCTGTCGTTAAAGCTACTTATCTTATTCTTATCCTCGTCGCTTAATCTACAATATATTGCTACTTTATTCATGGGTGGTCTCCTTTGTGCGGGAGTTCGTATCTGAAAATGATGTGCTTTCTACTAACTCGCAGGTTCTTATTATTTTTACAAAGATATTTTGAAGTGTTGTTAATCTTAAGTCTTTTTCTTCTGTCTTAAATATTTCCTCAATGACAAAATTAGTTTTTTTATTAGACATAAGACCTCTATAAATATATTGCTTTTATAAACAATATGAGGGCTGATAGTAAAAAAATACCACTTTACATGGTTTTTAGCGTTGTTATATGATAAATTCATCTGCATGCTTTCCTCTATGTTATTAAATTTATTTTAAAAACTTACTGAATTATAATAACGATAAAAAATATCAATATAATAGTATGATTTAGCAGGAAGGGTTATAAGGTTAGGGGGAGGAAAACAACAATAAAACATATACTTCTAACATTAATTCATTTTAAGCTAGTACGCAATATATTATAATCTATATATACTAGAAAGCAAACTTAATGATTAAAGTTCCGCGGAATGATGCTATTAAAAATGAGAAGTAGTTGATAAATGCGTATTATTATAATAAATATAATACATTTCTACTTCATATACACATTATATATTTGAAACATAAATACTTAAACTTTAAAGAGGATTCTAAAAATCAAAATAAGGGGGAAAGTATATGAAAAAAAGACATATAGCTGCTTTGTTAGCGTGTATTTCTGTAACTTCAATGCTTATAGGATGTAAAAAGGATGCTGTTGTCACAAATAGTGAATGGAAAACAAAAGGAAACAATGAGTATGGATGGGCTGTACCAGAACAGACCTTGGAGATTAATTTCTATGCTAAAGGCAAGGCTGATCCAGAAAAAAATAAAAAGAGAACTGAACAGTTACAAAAATACGTATTAGACAATTTTAATGTTAAGTTAAATAAAATCGTTTACAACCAAGACGGTAATGAAAGATTTAACTTATCATTAGCTTCTAATGATTATCCGGAAGTAATAACAGGACTATCTAAGGCAGACGTAGAAAAGTTAAAACAGCAAGGGAAAGTAAAGGATTTAACATCATATATTGATAAGTATGGCGGCAATATCAAAAAAGAATTAGGTGATATGCTAAACAGATTTAAGGATGATAACGGTAAGATATACGCATTACCTTATGCGTGGGGAATGCTTCCTATACCAGATAATTCTGCACATATCAGATGGGACTACTATCAGGAAATAGGAGCTCCTAAGTTTCAGACTCCTGAAGAATATTATGACGTATTAAAGAAAATGGTTGAAAAACATCCAACAAACTCAAAAGGACAAAAAGTATATGCGCTTTCATGGGATAATGACAACTGTTCTATAAACACAGTTGCTGGAGCTTGGGGATTAAAAGACGGTTATAAAGAAGATAAGGATCATAATTTAACGCACTGGGCTAACACAGCTGAAGGGCTTGAATTCACTAAATTCTACAATAAGGTTTATAAAGACGGCATGCTTGATCCAGATTCTTTCTCAAATAAATTTGAACAGTGGAAAACAAAAGTATCCGATGAGAGAATTATGGGACATATAGGACCATGGTGGGAGACTTGGAATGCTGGACATGAAGTATGGCAAAAAACAAATAAAGATTGGAAAGAAGATCAAAGATTTGTACAAGTTGCGATAAAAGATGCTGAGGCAGAAAAGTCATATTTATCACCAAAGGATACTACAGGTTGGGGATATACTGTTATAACTGATAAAGCAAAGAACCCAGAAGATATAATAAGATTTCTTAATTTTGCTATTACACCAAATGGTACAAGGTTATTTGCATGGGGAGTTCCAAACCTAGATAATTCAAACTGGAACTTTAAGGATGGCAAATGGAGCTTTAATGAAAAAACAAAGCAAGAGATAATTAATGCTACTTATGATTATACTGCTCATGAACTACTTGGACCAAATTTCATGTGGTTAATACATCCTCAAGGAGCTATGAGCGACGCTCCAAATGCAAATGCCTGGATTGATCAGTGTTTTAATGATGAAGCAAAGTGGAAAAAAATACTGAACGAAAATATGAAAGACACTATATATGATAATTCCGCTATGTGGCAGATAGATTTCTTACCAGATAATCCTGTAACAGTTATTTCTCAGCAAATTGACGACGTTATAAAAACTTATTGGGCTAAAGCTGTTTTAAGTAAGACTGATGCAGAATTTGATAAAAACTATGCTGAAATGAAGAGCAAAATTGAAAAAGCGGGTGTAGATAAGCTGGAAAAATACATGACAGAACAATATAAGAAAAACTTGGCAAACTGGGGAAAGAAGTAATTAAAAAGAGAGAAGGAGGTTATCCCCTTCTCTTTTTAATAAAGAGCAATAGTAACAGTTAATTATGAAGCAGCATAAGTTTTTAGGGAGGTAAAATCATGAGCAATGTATCTTTACAACAAGGAAATATAGAATACAAGAAAGAGAAAAAAATAGATAAAATAATAAGAAACTTTAAAAAAGAAAAGCATATTTGGCTAATTTGCATTCCAATAATATTATGGGTGCTAATGTTCGCATATTATCCAATGTATGGAATGTTGATAGCATTTTTTCACTATATTCCTGGAAAAAGTATTTTAGCCTGCGATTGGGCAGGGTTGTTCTATTTTAAACAATTTTTTAATGCTCCAGAATTTTTTAATATTTTGAGAAATACTTTGGCTATAAGTGGACTTAATCTTTTGTTCGGGTTTCCTGCGCCAATTTTACTTGCATTGTTAATTAATGAAATAAGCAATAAACGTTTCAAAAAAACTGTACAAAGTATTACGTACTTACCTTATTTTATTTCTTGGGTTGTTACAGCAAGTCTATTATTTACTTTTTTAAGTACTGATGGATTATTACCAGTTATTCTTCAAAAGATAGGATTGTTAAAGAGAGAAATATCATTCTTAGGAGAAGGAAAGTATTTTTGGACAATAATCACTTCAGCTAATATTTGGAAGGGTGTTGGTTTCTCTTCAATACTTTACCTCTCTGCCATTGCAGGAATCGATAAGGAATTATATGATGCTGCAGAAGTGGATGGTGTAAATAGGTTTGGAAAGGTGTGGCATATAACTTTGCCAGGAATAAGATCTACAGTGGTATTACTTTTAATACTTCAAATAGGAAGCATTTTAAATGCAGGCTTCGAGCAGCAGCTGCTTTTAGGATCCCCTCAGACACGAGAATATTGGGATGTAATTGATACCTATGCTTATAGATATGGTATACAATTAGGAAGATATTCCTATGGTATGGCGGTAGGATTGTTTAAATCAGCAATTGGTCTTATTCTTGTATTTTTAACAAACCGACTAAGCAAGAAATTCTTCGACCTATCTGTAATATAATCAGTTGTGAATCTTAAGAAAGATGAGGTGCTGGAAATGGAATCAAGACGTTATAAAAAAAGTCTAGGTAGTAAAATATTTGATGTTTTTAATATAATCTTCATGATATTGCTAATTATAGTGATGGTATATCCTTTTATAAATCAATTGGCAATCTCTTTTAATGATAGTGCTGATGCAGTTAGAGGTGGAATATATCTTTGGCCTAGAAAAATTTCTTTTGACGCTTATAAATTTATATTTGAGCAAAAGTCTTTGGTTAATGCAACATTTGTTTCTATCGCAAGAGTGTTAGTTGGTACAGCTACAAGCGTAATTGGAACTGCGCTCTTGGCATATATAGTTACTATTAAAGGATTTTCAGGAAGAAAGTTTATGAGAAGACTGTTTGTAATAACCATGTATCTTAGTGGAGGATTAATTCCTTTTTATTTGTTGATGGTTAAATTGAAGCTAATAAATACTTTTGGTATATATTGGTTGCCTAGTATTTTTAGTGCATATAACATGCTGATCATTGCTGCTTATATGCAGGAAATCCCAAATGCAATTAGCGAATCAGCTAGAATTGATGGCGCTGGTGAATTAACAATATTTTGGAAGGTAATGTTTCCAATGTGTATTCCTGTAATAGCTGCAATATGTGTTTTTAACGGAGTTGGACATTGGAATGATTGGTTTACTTCTGTTGTTTACAATCCATCTGGCAAGTGGGATACACTGCAGGTATATTTAAGAAAGGTTTTATTAGAAACAGAAGCATTAGAAAAGATAAGAGACCAGCAGATGGCTGCTAGACAATACTCTTCACTGACACCTAAAACAGTTCAAGCTGCAATTACAATGATAGTAACTATACCAATAGCAATGATATACCCATTCTTCCAGAAATACTTTATATCTGGAATAACTATTGGAGCAGTTAAAGAATAATTTGCAGTGTAAATAAAGTCAAGTAAAGGAGTATTATAGTATGGAACTAAATAATATAAGTAGAGTTACAATAAAATCCTCTGATGCTAAATTAGTTGAGGGATTTAATTGGGCTAAAAAACAAGCCTTAGAATACGCTCATGTAAATGATCCTGTAGGTTTATGGTACGAAGCAGCACTTCCAGGAAGAAGTGCCTTCTGTATGAGAGATGTTGCGCATCAAAGTACAGGTGCACAAATACTTGGATTAAGCTTATTTAATAAAAATATGCTGAAAAAATTTGCGGAAAATATAAGTGAATCAAGAGACTGGTGCAGCTATTGGGAAATAAATAAATTTGATTTGCCAGCTCCAGAAGATTATAAGAATGATGAGGATTTCTGGTATAACCTGCCTGCAAACTTTGATATTTTAGATTGCTGCTATAGACAATATCTTTGGACAGGAGATCTAGATTATATTATTGATCCCATTTTCTTAAATTTTTATGAAAGAACTGTTAAAGACTATGTAAAATACTGGGATGTTAATGGTGACGGACTTTTGGAATATAAGGGAGATTGTGCTTATAGAGGAATTCCTTCATATCTTGATGGTCTGGTTGTAATTAATAAATTTGTTTCTGCTTGCTTTTTGTTAGCTGCACAATACTGGGGATATTTGTCCTATTCTAAAATACAGAGGCTGAGAGGAAATGATTCTGAAGCAAAAGAGTACGAGGAAAAAGCACATAATATTAAGCATATATTTGACACTAAGTGGTGGAGTGAGGACAAACGCAATTACAATACCTTTATTTTAGAAAATGGTGAGTTTTATGGGGGTTCTGAAAGTGAGCTAGAAGACAATGGTGATATGGTAACTACTTTGCCTTTGTATTTTGGTATTATTGAAAACAAGCAAAGAATTAATGACTCAATTAAAGTGCTTTTAAATTGCAAAAATATAAATGTTGAAACAGAATCCCATTACCCAGAAGTTTTGTATAAGTATGGTTTTGATAAGGAAGCATATGACTTCATAATGGATTTGGTAAGCCCTTTAAAGAAGAGAAGAGAGTATCCAGAAGTGTCTTATAGTGTTGTGAACAGTGTTATTACAGGTATAGCTGGAATAAAGCCAGACTCAACTAGAAGATTAATTGAAAGTTCTCCTAGATTAACAGATGAAGATCAGTGGATTGAAATTAGCAATATACCTGTATTTAATAACGAAGTTTCTATAAAATGCTTAGGAAATAAAGAGATGACTTTTACAAATAATAGTGGAAGTGCTGTAGATTGGAAAGCGGTATTTAGAATGGAAGTTAGTGAGCTATTACTAGATGGAATAAAGGTTAGAGCGCAAAAAGGAAATAATAGCGATGACAGCAAATACTCCTATATTGTAGTACCAGTTCATGAGAAGGAACAACATGTTGTAAAGGTTATCTAATCTATATTATTTATTTATATTAATTATTGGATTTTATATGTTTCATATTGTTTCAAGGTTTTACTTAAAAACAAATGAAGTTATTATTATGTCAATTATTAATAACTTTAAAGAAATAAAATGATTACAATATAAATTAATAGATAAATATAAAAATAGGACTGAATAATTGCAAAACCAGTCCTATTTTTATATAATTATTTATTTTTTATTAAATACTCACTAGGAGAGTAACCTTTTACTTTTTTAAAGGTTTTTGAAAAGGCTAGCTGATCTATATATCCAACTGAACGAGATACATCTGCTATTCTTAAATTATTATTTTGATTTAAAAGTTCACATGCTTTATTAACCCTATATTGAATCAAGAAGTTTTCAGGAGATATGTTTAATGAAGTCTTAAATAAACTACTGAAATAGCTTCTATTTAAACCTACATGTTCAGCAATATTTTTTATAGATAAATTTCTAGAGTAATTCATCTCTATATATTCTATGGCCTTTTGTATATATTCATGTTTATAATTTACAGTTTGTTTAACATTAGACTCTCCGATTATTACTGATAAAAATAGATATAAGTACCCTAACATCTTAATTTCACGAGCACGTTCAAGTTTTGAGCTTTCAAAAATTTTACTTAAATACTCGCAAACAAGATCTGAACTTTTTGTATTTATTATTGGATTGTGTCTGCTTAATCCCATTTGTCTAACATACTCAGGAGCTTTCATTCCATTAAAGCCTACCCATATATAGTTCCAAGGGGTATTATCATCAGCTTCATAATAAGTGACATCTCCAGGACATATTAAAAACCCTTGGTTTTCATTTACTTCAAAGGCTAGACCATCGATATAAAACTTACCACAGCCTTTTGTAACAAAGTGAATTAAATAATGATCTCTAATGGCCGGGCCATAAGAGTGCTTAGGTCTGCAGTTTTCCCAACCGCACTGATAAACGACTAAATTTGAGTCATATTTATTTGTTATTTCTAGAAATAATTCTTCCATAAGAAAATCGCTCATGTGGAACCTCCTCGGGAGTTTATTCTAAAATACATGTAACTTTAAACTATACACTAACAACATACTACCATATATATTCCTTTATAGAATACCTATAATTATAAATGAAATTAAGAATAAAGTAAAAGTAAGAAAAATCAATTGGCTGATAATTATTACAAGAAATGTCTTTATGACAGTAGGTAGTACAATTGAAGTTTAGATGTATAAGGAGAGGAGAGTATCCCAATTTTTTTGAAATAATAAGGGGGAAATATGGAAAAAGAAATTAAATATTCATCGACTAAAGTTTTAGGAAAGCTTTTCGGATTAATTAAAAAGTATTGGTATGCGTATGCCATAATAGCCATTGTATCAGCATTTTCTGCTTCTGCTAACATTGCTATAAATGAGGGTATAAGAAAGATGGTTAATAGCTCCGTAAGCAGTAATATGGCTTTATTTAAGCAAGGCATTATATTTTCAGTAGCCGGAATTTTAGGTCAAATTATATTTTATTCTGCAATAATTTATGTAAGTGGATTTTATAAGCTTAAGATTCAATCAATTACTGAAGTAAGACTTGTAGGTCATTTATTAAAAGGAAAACTAAAATATATTCAAGAAAATCATTCTCAAGATTTAATATCAAGAATTACGAACTCCGCAAGAAGTGCTGTAGATGGAGTAAGTGATAAAGTCCAAATGATTCTTAATTCATTTATAGAACTGATTATGTTTTTTGTTTATTTTTCTACTATAAATATAAAGTTGACTGCATTAGCAATTATAGTAGCAATTATAATACCAATGATTTTAAATCCTATTTCATCTTTAGCAAGAAAGGCCTATGATAATCGCCAGAAAAAAGAAGCTGAAATTTATAGTTATATGCAGGATATCATTCAAGGGGGAGAAACAGTTAGAGTTTATGGATTAAAAAATTATTTTAAAGAAAAAGTTGAGCATAGTTATAAAGACTACTTTAGGTTGTTAAGAAAGCTTTTGGTATGGGATGAAATTATATGGAATGCAAAAAATCTTGTTAATTTTGGAGGAAGAATTTTCTTGATTGCTTACGGAGGACTTTTAGTTTTCAATGGAGAGGTAGAAATTGGAGGAGTAACTACAATTATTATTGCTTTTGGAAGTTTAGTTTATCCAGTACAAGAAATAGTATCTTCCTGGGCTCAACTGCAACAATCAATTTCTGCTGGTGGAAGAATGCTTGAGATATTTAATATACCATTAGAGAAAAATGAAGCCGATTTAGAAAAGCATATAGATAATTATGAAGGCATATTATTATCTGATGTTACTTTTGGATATAAGCATGATGAAAATCTTTTTAACAACATAAATCTAATTATACCGAAAGGTAAGGTAACAGCATTAGTAGGTAATAGCGGTGGAGGTAAGAGTACATTATTAAAGTTATTATTAAGATTTTATGATATAGAAAAAGGTGTTATAGAGTACAATGGAGGTTCAATATTAGCTATGGAGCCTGAAAAGTGGAGAGAAAAAATTTCATATGTCTCTCAAAACCCATATCTTTTTACAGGAACAGTAATGGATAATATAAAATGTGCAAAGAGTGAAGCGACGGAAGAAGAAGTATATGAAGCAGCAAAAAAAGCTCAAATTCACGATTTTATTATGACTTTACCTAAGGAATATAATACCTTCATAGGAGAAAAGGGATTTATGTTATCTGGTGGTCAAAAGCAGAGAGTTGCTATAGCAAGAGCTGTATTAAAGAATGCTGAAATATTATTAATGGATGAGCCAACCTCTGCTTTAGATAGCGAAAATGAAGAGGAAATTCAGAATTTAATTTATCAAGGTAAAGAAGATAGAATTACAATAGTTGTTGCTCATAGATTATCAACAGTTAGACAGGCGGATAATATAGCAGTTATAGAAAATGGAAATATTGTAGAACAAGGAAAGCATAATGAGCTTATGAAATTACAAGGGGTTTATTACAACTTAAATTATAAAAATTTGGGAGATGAGGAGGCGACCGTAGTATGACATCTTGGCAAATTTTTAAAAGAACTTTTGGATATACAAAGAGATATGTCTGGATAACAATTTCAGGCGCTCTTATAATGATTCCAGCTTTCGTTATATTAACAGTAGGACTGGCAGCCATACAAGAACCTCTTATAAATATGATAATTAATGGAGATAAACAAAAGCTCCTTGCAACAACAAAATTTGCAGCAATAGCTGCAGTTTTTATAGTTATCCTTTGCATGATAGGTGGATGGATGATGCATTATGCCAGGCATAAAACCATTAGAGATTTAACTATTTCTACAATGAATAAAATAAATAAACTACCAATGGAGAAATTGCAGTCAAAGCATTCAGGGGATATGATGTCCTTATTAAAAAATGATATACCAGTTTTAGTATCCATTGTGACTAGCCAGTTAACTACAGCCTTCAATATGACAT
Organism: uncultured Clostridium sp.; assembly: GCA_964568335.1. Classification (GTDB taxonomy): domain Bacteria; phylum Bacillota; class Clostridia; order Clostridiales; family Clostridiaceae; genus Clostridium_AT. The sequence goes on along the minus strand of CAZMQY010000034.1, from coordinate 8,086 downwards.
TAGCAGCAATAGGTGCTGCAACCTATTTAATTTCCAGAAATGCAGTTTTGGGAATAATAACTATTCTTATAACCCCACTTTCTTTTCTTATGACAGGATTGGTAAATAAAAAGATGCAGAAAGTTTCCAGAGAAATAGAAGAACAGATGGCGGTAGTTGAAACAACAATACAAGAAATCTTACAAGGTATGGAAGAGGTTAGAGTTTTAAATTTAGAAGCAGCTTTAGAAAAAGATTTTAAAGAAAAGCGTAAAAGTTTAAAAATACTACAAATGAAAGAAGTAGTACTAAACATAGGGTTTAGGGCTTTATTTATTTTTATCCAAGGTGGTCTTCAGCTAATATATGCAGTAGTTGTATGTTATTTAGCTATAAAGGGACAAATGGCAGTAGGGAGTATCTTGGCATTTGTAATATTATTTGCCCAGGTACAAGGGTCTTTTATAGGTTTTGCAGATATATGGGGAAAGATTCAAAAGGGTATTGGAGTAGGGAGAAGAGTATTTGAGCTAATGGACTATGAAGAAGAATTTACTTTAAGTGAAAGTAAATTAATAGAAAATCATAATGAAGAGAATGGAATATGCATTGATGAAATAGATTTTGGCTATGAAAATGATGATAAGTTATTTAATAAACTAACTATAAATATAAGAGAAGGAGAAGCTGTAGCTCTTGTAGGAAAAAGCGGTTGTGGAAAAAGCACTTTGGCAAAACTTTGCAGCGGATTGATATTTCCTCTTAAAGGCAGTGTGAGGGTTTTTGGAAAAGAGTCTAAAGCAAATTTGACTAAGATGAGAGAAAATATAGCTTATATTTCTCAATCTCCATATATTTTTACAGGTACAATCAAAGAAAATATATCTTTAGGGAATTTAGAGGCAAGTGATGAAGAAATACTAAATGCAGCAAAACTTGCTAATGCTCATGATTTTATTATGGAACTGCCAGAGGGATATGATACGAATATTAGTGAAAAGGGTTCAAATCTTTCAGGGGGACAAAGACAGAGAATCTCCATAGCAAGAGCTTTCTTAAAAGATACAAAGGTAGTTATTATGGATGAAGCCACCTCAGCCCTTGATAATATAAGTGAATTGAAAATACAGCAAGCTATGGAAAAGCTAATGGAGAATAAAACCTCAGTAATAATTGCCCATAGATTATCTACTATAGAAAATGCTGACAGAATTTTAGTTATGGATAATGGTGATATTGTCGAAGAAGGAACTCATAGTGACTTGTTGGCTAATGAAGGAATGTATAACAAATTTTGGATAAAATTTACCAATGGCCTAGAGTAGTATATATGGAGTTTTTAAGCCGGTTATCTATAGATTGATGTAACATTGAACTATACATTAATAACATAATACCATATGTATTCCATTAAGTACTATTTATAATTATAAATGAAATTAAGAATAAGTAAAAGAAACAAATATATGAGAATTTTTTTAGGGGTAAATATTGAGAAAGAAACTAAATATTCTTCGACTAAAGTTTCTTAGAATGAAGAACAGAGCGTAAATGATTTTGCAGTAGCTTTTGCGCAGAACTTCCACAAGCAATAGCTATAAATCAATCCACATGAAAAATACATTATGTTTCCTGTGAATTGAAGTCATATTTTAAAATATACAAAATCTTATGATATCAAAATCAACTATTAAATGGTAAAGTATCTTGATCAAAGAAATTTGAGGAGGCTAAAGTTCTAAATGGACTTTAGCGGGTGGTTTGCGAGCGAGATCGAGTAATTTTAAAACACCCAGTGTTTCCGACAGAGGAGGTTAAAGGTCTAAATGACCTTTAACGAGCAATTTTCGAGCGGAAGCGAGAGTCTTTAATTGCGCAGTGCTTCCGACTAAGAGGAGGAAAATTAATGTCAATTAGCTTTAATGAGAAGACTAGAGAATTTCATCTTTTTAATGATAACATAAGTTATATTATTAAAATTTTTAAGAATGAACAGGCAGGTCATCTATACTTTGGAAAAAAAGTTAGACACAGAGAATCCTTTAATCATTTATTAAAAACTAAGCAAAGAGCGGATACACCATATCCCTTTGAGGATGATCCAACTTTTTCATTAGATAATGTACTTCAAGAATATCCAGCTTATGGGACAAGTGACTTTAGGGAACCAGCAGTACACATATGGCAGGAAGACGGAAGTAGAATTACAAATTTTAAATTTAAGTCATATAGAATTTATAATGGAAAGCCAAAATTAAAAGACCTTCCAGCGGTATACGTAGAAAAAGATGAAGAGGCTGCTACTCTTGAAATTATACTAGAAGATAATCATATAAATGCAGAGCTTTATCTTATTTATACTATATTTGAGGAATATGACACTATAGTAAGAAGTGCACGTTTTTTTAATAAAGGAAATCAGAAGCTTAATATTGAGAGAGCTATGAGTATGTCAGTGGATTTCTTAGATGGGGAATTTGAAATGCTTCATCTCTCAGGTGTTTGGGCTAGAGAAAGAGATTTAAAGGTTAGAAGAGTTGAACAAGGAATTCAATCAGTATCAAGTACGAGAGGAGCCAGCAGTTCTGTTCAGAATCCATTTATGGCATTAAAAAGATATGGAACCGACGAGCATAATGGAGCGGTTTATGGCTTTAGCTTAGTTTACAGCGGAAGCTTTTTAGCACAGGTAGAGATGGATTATGATAGACAGACTAGAGTGTCCATGGGGATAAATCCATTTGACTTTAAGTGGCTTCTTGAAGGTGGAGAGGAATTTCAGACACCAGAGGTAGTAATGGTTTATTCTGACAAGGGCTTAAATGGTATGAGCCATATATATCACGATTTATATAGAAATAGATTAATTAGAGGTGTATGGAGAGATAAAACAAGACCAATATTAATTAACAACTGGGAGGCAACATACTTTAATTTTGATGAAGATAAGATTGTTCAAATAGCAAAAACTAGTAAAGAATTAGGTGTAGAGTTATTTGTTTTAGATGATGGATGGTTTGGAAAGAGAAATAATGATAAATCATCACTTGGTGATTGGTTTGCTAATGAGGATAAGCTTCCTAATGGTATAAAGGGTTTAGCAGAGAGAATTGTTGAACTTGGAATGCAGTTTGGATTATGGTTTGAGCCAGAAATGATAAGTAAGGAGAGTAGGCTGTACGAAAAACATCCGGACTGGGTACTATGCGTGCAGGGAAGAAATAAATCCTTTGGAAGAAATCAATATGTATTGGATTTCTCAAGAAAAGAAGTAGTAGATTATATTTACGAAATGATGGAAAAAATATTAAGAGATGCTCCAATAACGTATATTAAGTGGGATATGAACAGAAATATGACCGAGATAGGATCATTAGCCCTTCCAGCTGAAAGACAGGGAGAAGTCGCTCATAGATATATTTTAGGAGTATATTCATTATATGAAAGATTAACTAGTGAATTCCCTCATATATTATTTGAATCTTGTGCTGGAGGTGGAGGAAGGTTTGATCCAGGCTTACTTTATTATGCACCACAAACATGGACTAGTGACAATACCGATGCTGTGGAGAGATTGAAAATACAATATGGTACATCAATGGTATATCCATTAAGCTCTATGGGATCTCATGTGTCAGCATCTCCTAATCATCAGATTCTTAGAGACACCCCTCTTGAAACAAGAGCTAACACAGCTTACTTTGGAACTTTTGGATACGAGCTTGATGTAAATAAGCTTTCAGAGGAAGAAAAGGAAGAAGTGAGAGTACAGATTAAGTTTTTTAAGGAACATAGAGAATTTATTCATAGCGGAGATTTTTATAGATTATTAAGTCCTTTTGACAGAGAGGATGAGTTTACTGCATGGGCTGTGGTTTCAAAGGATAAGCAGGAGGCATTAGTTGGATTATATCAAGTATTAGCAAAAGCTAATCTAGGATTTTTCAAGTTGAAATTAGTAGGTTTAAATCCTGAATACGAATATATTGTAGAAGGAAGAGAAGAAACTTATTTTGGAGATGAGCTTATGAATATAGGTCTTATTTTTAATAAACAATATATTGAAGAGGGAATAAAAAAATTCAGAAAAGATTTTACTTCTCAATTAATTAGAATCAAAAGGAAATTTTAAAATTTAGATTAAAAAGGAAGCTTAATGCTTCCTTTTTAATTCTTATAACATTTAACTATACATTAATAACATAATGCCATATGTATTCTTTATCTTAATATTTATAATTATAAATGAAATAGAAAATAAGGTAATAGTAATATTTTGCAGGAGGGTAAATATGACAAAAATTGCTTTTATGGGTGCTGGAAGCACAATTTTTGCAAAAAACGTATTAGGTGATGTAATGCTCACTCCTTCTTTAAGGAATTCAGAAATAGCACTTTATGACATAGATCATAAAAGATTAAAAGAGTCAGAAATAATTTTAAATAATATTAATATGAACTCTAATAATAACGGTGCTAAAATCACTGCTTATACAGATCGTAAAGAAGCTTTAAGAGGAGCAAAATATGTTGTAAATGCTATTCAAGTAGGGGGATATGAACCTTCCACTGTAATTGACTTTGAAATACCTAAAAAGTATGGTTTGCGTCAGACTATTGGTGACACCTTAGGAATTGGTGGAATATTTAGGGCGCTAAGAACTATTCCTGTACTATTTGACTTTGCAAAAGATATGGAAGAAGTATGCCCAGATGCGTGGTTTTTAAATTATACAAATCCAATGGCAATATTAACTGGAGCTATGCTTAAAGGAACCAAAATTAAAACCGTTGGATTATGTCATAGTGTACAAGTTTGTGCAGACTATTTGCTAAAAGGATTAGGAATGGAAAATGAAAATATTCAGTGGAAAATAGCAGGAATTAATCATATGGCTTGGCTATTAGATATTACAAAGGATGGAAAAGACTTATACCCAGAAATTAAGAGAAGAGCATTGCAAAGAGAAACACCACATCATGACATGGTGCGTTATGAGATAATGAAGCAATTTGGGTATTACGTAACTGAATCAAGTGAGCATAATGCAGAGTATATGCCTTACTTTATAAAAAGTAAATACCCTGAACTAATTGAAAAATTTAATATACCATTAGATGAATATCCAAGAAGATGTATAGCTCAAATAAAGGGCTGGGAGCAAATGGGTAAAGATTTGGTAAGTAATAAAAATATTGAGCATAAACGAACAAGTGAGTATGCTTCATACATAATGGAAGCTATGGAGACAAATATTCCATATAAAATTGGTGGAAATGTTTTAAATACTGGGTTAATAACAAACCTACCTAAAGAGGCTGTAGTTGAAGTTCCTTGTTTAGTTGATGGCAGCGGAGTAACGCCATGCTTTATAGGAGATCTTCCACCTCAATTAGCAGCATTAAATAGAACTAATATTAACTCACAATTACTGACAATAGAAGCAGCACTGACAGGTAAAAAGGAATATATTTATCATGCAGCTATGCTTGATCCGCATACTTCAGCAGAATTATCAATAGATGATATTATTTCATTGTGTGATGATTTAATAGAAGCTCATGGGGATTGGATGCCTAAGTTTGTGTAAACTATTAAATGCATTCTGTGTATTGGTATTAAGTTCATAAAAGGAGATGAAGATACATCTCCTTTTATATTATATATAACTATGCATAAAGTGGAAAATGCAAGGCATAAGTATTGATAATATTTATGTGCATGAGAGGAATACAGGAGGGTACAAATTGAAAGAAATAAAAACAAATAAACATCTTATTAATGTAGATGGCTGTGAAGGCTTGGACTTAAGCTTTATCATTGAAGAATTGGAGCAAGGCTTGGAAATTGTGAAATTAAAATTTAGTTCACAATTTCCAATTCAAATGCCCAAAATTACAATCTCTTGGAAGCAGCCTATTGTGGATATGCACTCTTATTGGCATCCAACGGCCTTTAGAAATAAAGCCTTCCATGCTGATTGGGCAAGAGGATTTTTTTCTAAGGCAACAATCTCTGCACCAGTTTCATGCTTATATAATGTAAACGGGGAGAACAGGCATACTTGTGCATTTTCTGATGCACTTAATACTGTTAACATTAATGTTGGAGTACATGAAGAGGATGGTACTTTTATATGTAAAATGATTCTATTTACTGAACCTTCAAAGAAAGTAACAGAATATGAAGGAGAGCTTAGAATTGATACAAGAAATATTCCTTACTACGAAAGCTTAAAGGATGTTTCAAAATGGTGGGAAAGCTTTAAACAATATGAACCTGCCTTTGTGCCAGAATTTGCAAAACAACCAATGTATTCAACTTGGTATAGCTATCATCAAGAGCTCCTAGAGAGTGAAATTGAGAAACAATGCAGAATTGCTAAAGAGTTAGGCTGTGAAGCGGTAATTGTAGATGATGGCTGGCAAACAGCAGATAATAACAGGGGATATGCTTATTGTGGGGACTGGAAGATTTCTAAAGAGAGAATTTCTAATATGAAGGAACATGTAAAGAGAGTACATGATTTAGGTCTAAAGTATATACTTTGGTATAGTGTTCCCTTTGTTGGATTACATTCAGAGGCTTGGTACAGATTTAAAGATCGTATATTGTCCTATGATGAAATTTTAAAAGCTGGGGTGCTAGATCCAAGATATCCTGAAGTTAGAGAGTATTTAATTTCAGTATATGAAAATGCTGTTACTGAATGGGACTTAGATGGTTTAAAGCTAGATTTTGTAGATGAGTTTGATCAGCCAGCTAATGGTGTTGACAAGTATAATGAGTCAATGGATTTTGAATCAGTGCAAGAAGCTGTAGATTGTCTATTAAGTGCTATAATTGAAAAGCTTAAGGCTATTAAACCAGATTTCATGATTGAATTTAGACAAAGATATATTGGTCCATATATGAGAAAGTATGGTAATTTGTTTAGAGTTATGGATTGTCCAAATGATTCTATAACTAATAGAATAGGATCAACTGATATAAGATTGCTCTCTGGAAATACTGCTGCTCATTCAGATCCTCTAATGTGGAATACTAATGATAATACGGAAAGTGCAGCACTACAGCTTATAAATATATTATTCTCTGTGCCTCAATTCTCTATGAGATTCGAAGATTTATCAGAGGAACATTTTAAAATGAGTAAATTCTGGCTAAATTTTTGGAAGATGCATAGAGATGTACTTCTAGATGGAAACCTAACCCCTTATCATCCTGAATTGAACTATCCTATTATTGCTTCTAGTACAGAAGAAAAATACTTAGCCGCTGTATATTCAGAACACATTGTGCATCTAGGTGAAGAAGCAAATAAAAAGGTTATATTAGTAAATGGAACACTAAAGAACAAAATTTATCTTGAAATAGAAGATAATTTTGGAGAAAGAGATTTAGAGGTTCTAAACTGTTGCGGCGAGGTAGTTAGAAGAGAAAAAATAAACTTAAATAAAGGAATCATGAGCATTGATATACCTGCTTCTGGAGTGGTATACTTAATCAATAGTTAGATAAAATGTCTTATTATTATGGCAAGGTATTTGTAATGATTGTACAGATAATGAATAGCCTTAAGGAGAAAAGTTTAAAAATGGTATAAAACCTATTAGAGCCATAGGAGTAATCATGATGAGATTATATTCTTTGGCTCCAGTATTATCAAAGAGGTTATTTAAAATAGTAATTCCTTGCTGGTGGAGTTTTTGGTTATTTTTAGCATCTTGGATGTTTGAGCAGGACGAAAAGAAAAATAATTGTAATGGAGTAATTAGCTATGATTATTAAGGAAAGAATTGAAAGACTAAGACAGCTTATGAAGGAAAAAGGTATGGATGCTTATATCATACCTAGTTCCGATTCACACAAAAGTGAATATGTATCAGAACATTGGAAATGCAGAGAATGGATATCTGGTTTTACAGGCTCTGCAGGAACTGTAGTAATAACAATGACTGACGCAGGATTATGGACAGACGGCAGATATTATATTCAAGCAGAAAAGCAGCTAGAAGGTTCAAATATTAGGCTGTTCAAAATGGGACAACCTGAAGTACCTTCCTATATAGAATGGCTAAAGAATTCTTTAAAACATAAGGAGTG
>CAZMQY010000033.1:0-19090 GCA_964568335.1 uncultured Clostridium sp. | reverse complement strand
ACTAGATTAATAATAATATCCATAATATCCTTCTCCTTTTAGTTGCAAACACTGAGCAATTTGAACCTAACTTGCTCTCCCTGGTTATATTGCCCGTTAAAGCCCATTTAGGGCTTTAACCTCTAAATGTTTCACGTGAAACATTTTATTCTACTTTTAGTATATCTAAAATTCTTTGCAAATCATCCTCTGAATAATATTCTATCTCTATTTTTCCCTTATTTTTCTTGTTTACTAAAGAAACTTTAGTTCCAAAATAGCTTTCAAGTTTATCTTTAATATCTATATAGTATATACTTTCTTTTGTCCTATTGATTTTATCTTTCTTCTCTTTTCCAAGGCTTTTAATAAGCTTTTCTGTATCTCTAACATTTAAACCTTCATCTATAATCTTTTGAGCCAAAATATATTGTGCATCTTTATCTAAGATTGCCAATAAAGTTCTTCCATGACCTTCTGTAATTACTCCATCAATAAGGTAATCTTGAACTCTTCTATCTAAATTTAACAATCGCATACAATTTGTCACAGCTGTTCTTGATTTGCCTATCCTTTTGCTTAATTCCTCTTGAGTTAAGTTAAACTCATCAATAAGTTTCTTATAAGCAATAGCTTCTTCAATAGGATTTAAGTCTTCTCTTTGAATATTCTCAATTAGTGATATTTCTAGTACTTGTTTATCACTTAAATCCATAACTACAGCAGGAATTTCTTTTAATCCGGCACTTTTAGATGCTCGCCATCTTCTCTCACCAGCAACAATTGTATATGTGTCTCCTTCTTTTTTAAGTACAATAGGCTGTACAACTCCATGTTCCTTTATAGACTCCGCCAACTGCTCTATTTTCTCTTCATCAAAGTTTTTTCTAGGTTGATTTTCATTAGCTTTAATTAAATTCATTTTAATTTTCATTACAGTGTTATTAGAATCGTTAATTTCCTCTTCAGGTATAAGTGCACTTAACCCCTTACCTAAGCCAAATTTTTTGTTCAAACTTCATCACTCCTTCTGACGCTTTAAAAACTCCTTAGCTAAGTTATCATAGCACTCTGCGCCCTTACATTTATCGTCGTAAAGCATAATAGGCAGACCAAAGCTTGGACATTCAGCAAGTCTAATATTCCTAGGTATAGTAGTATCGTAAACTTTATCCTTAAAATATTTCTTAACCTCTGAAACAACCTCATTAGAAAGATTAGTTCTTCCGTCATACATAGTAAGAATTACACCTTCTATATCAAGATTCTTATTTAAAGATTTCTTTACTAACTGAACAGTGTTAATTAACTGCCCTACACCTTCTAATGCGTAAAACTCGCATTGGATTGGTATCAAAACTGAATCAGCAGCACTCAACGCATTTATTGTTAAAAATCCTAATGACGGTGGACAATCTATAAAAATAAAATCATAATCGTCCTTTAACTCTGCAATTTTATCCTTGAGTATAGTTTCTCTCTTTTCTCTGCTTATCAACTCTACCTCTGCTCCAGCCAGCTCCATTGTAGATGGAGCTAAATAAAAATTATTTATCACCTGACACTCTTTTATGACTTCTTTAAGACTTACATCAGAAGTTAATATATCATATACAGATAATTCGATTTTTCTTTTATCAAATCCTAAACCACTAGTTGTGTTTCCCTGAGGGTCCATGTCAATAGCTAATACCTTATATCCTTCTAATGCTAGATAGGAACATAAGTTAATATTAGTAGTAGTCTTACCTACTCCACCCTTCTGATTGAAGATACAAATTGTTTTCAAAACCTCACCCCGCTATCATAAATAACTATTTTTAAAGACATAATAATATTATATAATTTAATAATAAATTATTAAAGTGTTTATATGTGGATTTGATAAATAAATTAAATAAAAAAACATCCTAGGCATCGCCTAAGATGTTTCACGTGAAACATTTTTTATTTTTTAGGTATTTTTACTGTGATTTCGATACAATCATCTAATTCTTTAGAAGTGTACTGAGCAGCAATACCGCATTTATCAAAAACCTGTCTTACAGTATTTATATAAACCTTTGGTGAGAATATACCTTTAATCCTTTTTTTACTGTCAGCTGCAATCTCTTGATGGGTAAGTTTTAAAAGCTCTCTTTCAATTAATTCTTCAGTCTTTTTAACATTTAAATTTCTTGCGATAACTACCTTTAAAATATTATTTTGAAGTTCTGGGGTAGGCAGTTTAAGTAACGCTCTTGCATGTCGCTCAGTTAATTTATTTTCTAAAAGTATTAATCTAATTTCAGCATCAAGCTTTAATAATCTGATTTTATTAGCAATAGTTGACTGTTTTTTTCCTATAACCTCTGCAAGCTGTTCTTGTGTATAAGAATGATCCTTTATTAAATTATAATAAGCTTCTGCCTCTTCAATAAAATTTAAATCTTCTCTTTGGAGGTTTTCCAATAAAGCTATAGCTGCAGAGTCCTTGTCTGTTATATCAATTAATATAGCTGGAACTTCGCTTAAGCCTAATTTTTTAGCGGCTCTTAATCTTCTTTCTCCAGCGACAAGTTCATACCTGTCTCCCCCAAGCTTTCTAACAGAAAGCGGCTGTATTATACCATATACACTAATTGATTGAGCAAGCTCATCAATAGTCTCTTCATTAAAATGCTTTCTTGGCTGATAAATATTTGGCGAAATTAGATCTGGAGATATGTAATAAATATTTTTTTCCATAGTACCCTCATCCCTCTAACTATTTCCTTATATTAACAAATTCTGTATAAAATCTTAAAATCCTTCTTTTTTTCACAGATTTTCGTGTGACAAATTCCTACACTTAGCACTATTTTATAGGTTTTTTTGCTGCAGTACCAGCTTTTCTTGGATAAACCTTAGGCGTATTTTTGAACTTTTTTACCACTACAAGATTATGGTTTAAGTCAGTACCTTCAACCTGTACCTTAATTATTTCCTCAACCATCCCACCTAGTGTGGAAACAGCCTTGCTTCCTTCCTTTATTTCTTCATCAACTGCTGGTCCCTTAAGAGCTACAAAATAACCATTAACCTTAACATAAGGAATGCATAATTCACTGAGTACAGCCATATTGGCTACAGCTCTAGAAACAGCTGCATCAAATTTTTCTCTATAGTTTGCTTGCATAGCAAAATCTTCTGCTCTGCCATGAATAGCAGTAATTCCTGCTAGCCCTAGTTCTCTGATTACCTCATTTAAAAAATTAACTCTTTTATTTAAGGAATCTAGAAGAACAACCTCTAATTCTGGCATAACAATTTTAAGAGGAATACCGGGGAAGCCAGCCCCAGTACCTACATCTATTATTTTTTTTGCATTTTTTAAAGGAGTAAACTTAAGCGCTTTTATAGAATCAATAAAATGCTTTTTTATTATCTCGGTATCTTCAGTAATGGCAGTTAAGTTTATTTTTTCATTCCATTCCTTAACCATATCTTTATACTTCATGAACTGATTATACTTTACTTCATCAAAGGATAATCCTTCATTTAAACAGGCTTCATTTAATATATCAAAGAACTCCATTTTTATTCTTCTCCGTTCTTCTGCTTTTGTTTTGCATAGCCTTGCTCTAAATAAATAAGTAACACTGATATATCTGCTGGAGATACACCAGATATTCTAGATGCCTGCCCTATGCTTATTGGTTTTATTTTGTCTAGCTTTTGCTTTGCTTCAGTTCGAAGTCCATAAACATCCTCATAATTAATATCTGCAGGTATCATCTTCTTTTCAAATTTTTTAAACTGCTCCACCTGCTCTAGTTGCTTTTCAATATATCCTTCGTACTTAGATATTATATTAACCTGCTCTTGTACGTCGGACTTATGATTAGGTCTATCCACATCTAATGGAGCAACCAAATAATAGTCTAACTCTGTCCTTTTGATTAATTCATACAAACTTACAGGCTTCTTAAGTTCCGCAGAGTTAAGAGATGCTAGGAACTCATTATTCTCTCTCTTATTTGTTATTTGAACACTCTTTAGTCTTTCAAGCTCACTTTCTATAGCTTCTTTTCGCTCTAAATAGTGCTTATATCTTTCCTCTGAGACTAATCCTGCTTTATACCCCATTTCAGTCAATCTTAAGTCAGCATTATCTTGTCTTAAAAGAAGTCTATATTCTGAACGAGAAGTCATCATTCTATATGGCTCTGTAGTTCCTTTTGTAACTAGGTCATCAATTAAAACTCCAATATAGGCATCACTTCTGGTTAGGATTAGAGGATCTTTTCCCATAAGCTTAAGTGCAGCATTAATACCTGCCACAAGCCCTTGAGCAGCAGCCTCCTCATAACCTGAACTTCCATTCATTTGACCACAACTAAACAATCCTTTAATTGTCATTAACTCAAGTGTTGGCTTTAATTGAAGGGGATCTAAGCAGTCATACTCTATTGCATATCCTGTTCTCATTATTTCAACATTCTCAAGCCCAACTATAGTTCTTAGCATTTTAATTTGGACCTCTTCTGGCAGTGAGGTTGACATGCCTTGTACATAAAGTTCCTCGGTATCCTCACCTTCTGGTTCTATAAATACCTGATGCTGCACCTTTTCAGGGAATCTCATTACCTTGTCTTCAATTGAAGGACAATATCTAGGTCCAACGCCTTCAATTGTTCCATTATACATTGGAGAACGATGAATATTTTCTCTAATAACATTATGAGTATTTTCATTTGTATAGGTTAAAAAACAGGAAACCTGCTCCCTTTTAATATCTTCACTCATAAAGGAAAATGGAACTACCTTGTCATCACCTGGCTGCTCAATCATTTTAGAAAAATCTATGGATCTTCTATTTACTCTTACTGGCGTTCCTGTTTTAAATCTTCTTAAACTTATTCCAAGTTTTACCAATGACTCTGACAGCTCATTAGCTGGAAAAAGTCCATTTGGTCCGCTGCTGTAATCTATTTCTCCAATTATTACTCTTCCCTTTAAATAGGTTCCGCTTGCTAGAATTACAGCCTTGCATGGAAAATAAGCTCCATTTCTTGTAAGAACACCTTTTACCTTACCCTCTTCAACATCAATGTCTACAGCTTCAAGCTGTCTTAGATATAGATTTTTCTGTTTTTCTAAAGTATGTCTCATTCTGAACTGGTATTTTCTTTTATCAGCCTGAACTCTTAGAGAATGGACAGCTGGTCCCTTTGAGGTATTAAGCATTCTAGACTGAATATAACTATGGTCAATATTTATTCCCATCTCACCTCCAAGAGCATCTATTTCACGAACTAAATGCCCCTTAGAGGTTCCTCCTATATTGGGATTACAAGGCATAAGCGCTACACTGTCTAGGTTCATTGCTAATACAAGTGTCTTACAGCCCATTCTTGCTGTAGCAAGTCCTGCTTCACAGCCTGCATGGCCTGCCCCTATAACTACAACATCAAATTCTTCTGCTATATATTTCATAAAATCACCACTACTTTCCAATGCAAAATTCTGAGAATATCTTATCTATAATATCTTCTTCCAAAGTCTCACCTGTTATTTCGCCTAGACTCATCCATGCATTTCTTGCATCAATTGAAGCTAAGTCAATAGCTAAGGTGTTTTTTAAGGCTTCGAGTGCTGCTATACATCCTTCTCTTGCTCTAATTAAAGCTTGCTTATGCCTTGCATTAGTAATAATTGCATCTTTAGAAGTAACTTCACCTCTAAAGAAAAGGTCTTTAATTGAGTCCTTTAACTTTTCTAAGCCTTCACCAGTTTTTGCTGATACTTCAAAAATAAATTGAGAGTTTAAACCAATAAGTTCATCCTTATCCAGCTTATTTGGAAGGTCACTTTTATTAAGCAGTACAACATATTTTCTATCCTTAATATAATCTATTATTTCTAAGTCCTCAGAATCCAGTTCTCTGCTTACATCAAGCATTAATATTATTAAATCCGCTTCATTTATCTTTTCTTTAGATTTTTCAACACCAATTTTTTCAACTACATCTTCTGTTTCTCTTATACCTGCAGTATCTATAATTTTAACAGGAACTCCATCGATATTCATAAATTCTTCTATAACATCTCTTGTTGTTCCTGGTATATCCGTTACAATTGCTCTTGTCTCCATAAGAAGAGCATTTAGCAAGGAAGATTTTCCAACATTAGGCTTACCAACAATTACAGTATCTAATCCTTCTCTTATTATCTTACCTTCATCAGCAGAGGAAAGGAGCTTTTCAATCTCTACCAGTACGCTGCTTAATTGAGATGCAGTAATTTGGGAGGTAGTTTCCTCCAGATCTTCTTCTGGATAATCAACAGTAGCCTCAATATGTGCAATAATTCCCAGAAGCTTATGTCTTAAAGCCTTGATTTCCCGGGAAATCCTACCCTCAGATTGAGCTAAGGCAGACTTCATGCTAAGTTCCGTTTTAGCTCTAATAATATCTATGACAGCTTCTGCCTGGCTTAAATCTATTCTTCCGTTTAAAAAGGCTCTCTTAGTAAATTCACCTGGATCAGCAAGCCTAGCTCCTGCTTTTATAACTTCTTCTAAAACTCTGTTTGTAGCTACAACTCCGCCATGGCAGTTAATTTCTATAGTATCCTCTGCAGTAAAACTCCTAGGACCTTTCATGTAGCTTACTATAACTTCATCAATAACCTCACTGCTGGCTTTATCAATAATATGGCCATACCTCATAGTATAGCTTTTAATATCCTCTAAGCTTCTATCATTTTTCCCCTTAAAAATGGTTGAAATAAACTTTAAGGAATCTTTTCCTGAAACTCTTATAATAGCTATTCCACCTTCTCCAAGGCTTGTAGCAACTGCAGCAATAGTATCAAATTCTTTCATTTGTTCACCACCTATCAATTTTGATTTATAATCTATTCATATTATATCCTAAAAACTAAAAAAAGAAAGCCTTAGGCTTTCTTTAAGTCAATAACAACTCTTCTATAAGGCTCGTCACCTTCACTATGTGTTTGAATATAACGATCATCTTGAAGGGCAGAATGTATTATTCTTCTCTCATATGGATTCATTGGTTCAAGTCTAATAAGCTTTCCTGTCCTTCTAACGGTACCTGCAATCTTTTGAGCAAGTCTCTTTAAAGTTTCTTCTCTCTTCGACCTATAATTTTCAGTATCTAAAACAACTCTCTTATAAGCTGTTTCGTGACCCTTGTTAACAACTAAGCTAACCAAATACTGAAGCGAATCCAAGGTCTCTCCCCTATATCCTATAAGAATACCCATATCAGGTCCTGTCATGGATATCTTAATTGTATCCTCTTCTTCTTTTATTCGGATTTCTGCCTTAATCCCCATAGTATTTAAGACATCTCTTAAAAAGCTCTTTGCCTCATAAATATAATCTCTTTTAACCTTAACTCTGATTCTTGCAGGCTTTGCCCCAATAAGTTTAAATAGACCCTTGCTGCCTTCTTCAAGAACTTCTACTTCAACCTTATCTTCAGTAAGCTTTAGCTCATTTAAAGTATTTTTTACAGCTTCTTCAACAGTTCTGCCAGTCATTTCGATTATTTTCATACCCAAGACACCCGCCTTCCTATTTTAAAAATAATTTATAGCTTAAGCTTCCTCTCGCTTTGCATCCATTTTTTTCATTAAAACAGTCTGACCAATTTGAATTAAATTATTAGCCACCCAATAAAGTACAAGTGCCGCAGTAAACTTCCATGCCATAAATACCATAAATATTGACATACCAATATTCATTGTACTTGACTGCTTCGCTTGAGCACTATCTGCTGCTGGAGCCATCATACGTGAAGACAAATATGTTGTTAAGCCTGAAAGTATAGGCAATATAAATAGTGGGTCATAGCTAAATAAGTCCTTTATCCATAAAAATGAAACAGTAACCGCCTGACCTGTTGCAGGATCAATAGGTTTAATATTTCTAAACACGTAGAAAAGCGCCCATAGTATTGGAAGCTGGATTATTAAAGGTAAGCAGCCTCCCATAGGATTTACACCCTTCTCCTTATAAAGTTTCATCATTTCTTGCTGTGATTTTTGAGGATCATTTTTATATTTTTCCTGAAGCTTTTTAACCTCAGGCTGAATTGTCTGCATTCTAACTTGAGATCTTGTCTGCTTAATATTTAAAGGAAGAAGAATTATTCTAACTATTATAGTAAATAAAATTATAGCTAACCCGTAAGAAACATTGACATTGTGTATAACCGCATATACACCACTGTGTATAAAATTAAAAAACTTTTCCAAACCAACATTTAAAAAGTTCAAAACATAACCTCCTAGTACTCTGTATTCTTCTTTAGCAATTAATGCTTGACTAATTTCTAATATTTCTTATATTATTTAACAGGATCGTATCCACCTTTATTAAAAGGATTACATTTTAAAATTCTTTTCACAGCCATTATGCTGCCCTTTAAAACTCCATACTTTTCTATAGCCTCTATTGCATACTCCGAACAGGTTGGATAAAATCTGCAACCAGCGTGTTCTCCTGAGCTAGGTGAGAAGATATGAATTAATAACCCTTTTATAGGTGAAATAAATCTTCTATAAAACTTGATTATTAGAATCAATAGTTTTTTCATCAATTAATAAACCTGCCCTTTTAAACAGATTCTTTAAGGACTTTTCAACTTCAAAATAACTCTTGTCATTTGAAGCAGTTCTTGCAATAAAAACTAAGTCATAGCCCTTTTTTATAGACTCCTTGTTAAGCCTGTAGCTTTCACTTATAAGTCTCTTTACTCTACTTCTAATTACACTCTTCCCTACTTTTTTACTTACGGATATTCCAACTCTATTAATTTCTTTTTTATTTTTATAAATATACAGCACTAACAATTGATTAGAAAAAGATTTGCCCCTTCTGTAAACAGTTCTAAATTCAATATTCTTTCTTATCTTTTCTTCTTTCATAGTGGCATTTTGCTCCTTTTTTTCTGCAATTACAGAAAAAGGCCACTAAAGCGGCCTTATGCTGTCAATCTTTTTCTACCTTTTGCTCTTCTTCTCTTAAGAACGTTTCTTCCACCTTGAGAAGCCATTCTCTTTCTGAAGCCGTGCTCTTTCTTTCTTTGTTTCTTTTTTGGTTGATAAGTCATGAACATCTTCGCTACACCCCCTTCTACTCTGAATATGTATAGCAATTTTCTTACTACCTTAATAAAACTTAAAAAACTAAGTCCATAGGTTTAGCTTTAATTATATCCAAGTTTAGTATTTTTGAAAACCCACATATAAATAAAACTTATTTTTTTACAGACTTTAAGTTTTACTATTAAATTATATATTTCTAAGGTATATCTGTCAAGAATAACAGACTTGTTGATATTTTTTATATTTCTACACATTTTTTGTGGATAACTTATTGAATAGGTTATGTTGTTTTGATATTATATATAAAGGACTGTGAATATTTTTTTAAACCGTTAAGTTATCCACACCTGTTGATAACTTTGTGCATAACTTGTTAGGTACATTCTAATATAATACTTCAACGTCCTATATTTTTAGCTAAATATACAGTTTTATTCATAGTGTATAATGTTAATATAATATATTCTTCACATTGTTAATAACATTTGATTCTAAAAATTATCAACAATATTATTGACATGTGAATATTTTTTTCAACAATTGTCAACAAATTATAAAGTACGTTTAACTATACCTATAAAGCTGTGGATTATTATTTTTCTAGTTAAAAATTATTTTTTTATGTTTATACTGGAGGATAAAAAATGGATGGCGGACAAAAAGAACTATGGGAAAAAACCTTAAATATTATGAAGGGCGAGATGTCAGAAGTAAGCTTTAATACCTGGATAAAGAGTGCTGTTCCTCTATCCCTAACAAATGACGTTCTTAAACTAGGAGTTCCTAATAATTTCACCAAGGAAATATTAGAAACGAGATATGAGGATCTACTTATCAATGCCCTTAAGATTGTATCTTCTAAAAAATATAAAATAGAATTTACTATCGCCTCAGAGGAAGGAGCAGACCTTGAAGAAAAAAAGGCTAAAAAGGAAGCAAGAGTTGCTGTTACAATCAGCGATGAAATGTCTGCAACCTTAAATCCTAAATATACTTTTAATTCCTTTGTTATAGGCAATAGTAACAGATTCGCCCATGCAGCTTCTTTAGCCGTTGCGGAATCTCCAGCGAAAGCATATAATCCACTATTTATTTATGGAGGTGTAGGGCTGGGAAAGACTCACTTGATGCATGCTATCGGGCACTATATTCTTCAAAATAACTCTAAATCTAAGGTTGTTTACGTATCTTCAGAAAAGTTTACAAATGAGCTTATTAACTCGATTAAAGATGATAAGAATGAAGAGTTTAGAAATAAATATAGAAATGTAGATGTACTGTTAATAGATGATATTCAGTTTATTGCAGGTAAGGATGCTACTCAACAAGAGTTCTTCCATACCTTTAATGCCCTTCACGATGCAAATAAACAGATAATTTTATCTAGTGACAGGCCACCAAAGGAGATTCCTACATTAGAAGACAGATTGCGTTCTAGGTTTGAATGGGGTTTAATAGCGGATATCCAGCCACCTGACTTTGAAACGAGAATTGCGATACTAAAGAAGAAAGCTGATGTTGAAGGCATAAACGTTTCAAATGACGTTATGACTTATATAGCAACTAAAATAAAATCAAATATAAGAGAGCTTGAAGGCGCATTAATTAGGATAGTAGCCTACTCTTCCTTAACTAATAAGGAAATTTCAGTAGATTTGGCTTCTGAAGCGCTAAAGGATATAATATCAAACAAAGCAAGCAAACAAGTAACCATTGATTTAATTCAAGATGTAGTTGCTAATTACTATAACCTTAGAATTGAGGATTTTAAGTCCCAAAGGCGAACCCGAAATGTTGCATATCCACGACAGGTAGCAATGTATCTCTGCAGAAAGCTAACAGATACCTCTCTTCCTAAAATAGGCGAGGAGTTTGGCGGAAGAGATCATACTACAGTTATACATGCCTATGAAAAGATAAATGAAAGTCTAAAGGAAGATGAAGCTCTTCAAGCAGCTATAAATGAAATAACAAAGAAGATACAGCAAAAATAATTAACACCTGTTTTTAATTGTTTTATAATACCCTGTGGATAATAAAATACTAATATAATTGCTTCTAATAATGTGGATAAGATTAAAATAAACTCATTTGCTTATCCACAATTATTTTTATGTAATTTATCAACAGTCTCTAAGGCTAAAGTGTGTTATCCACATATGCACAGCCCCTACTACTACTGTTACTAAATATTTTATTATTATCTAATCTATCTAAAGAAAAATCCTGTGAATAAAAAGGAGCGGATAAAATGAAATTTATATGCGAAAAAAGCCACTTACAAGAGGCTATTTCTACATCACAAAAAGCTGTAACCGGCAAATCTACTATGAACATACTTGAAGGTATTCTTCTAATTGCTAGAAATAATGAGTTAACACTTATCGGTTCTGACATAGACCTAAGCATTGAAACAAAAATTAAGGTTGATATATTGGAAGAAGGCAGCATAGTAGTTGACTCTAAGCTATTTGGAGAACTTATTAAAAAGCTTCCAAATGCTGAAGTTCAAATTGAAACAATTGAAAATAACTCTCTTGAAGTAATATGTCAAAAATCAAAAGCAGTACTTAAGTATATGAACTCTGACGAATTTCCAAGCCTTCCAAAAATAAATGAGAACATGATTTTTTCTATATCTCAGAAGCTTCTTAAAAATATGATAAGAGGAACAATCTTTGCTACAGCTCAGGATGAGATACGACCAATACTTACCGGAGTAAAGTTTGAAATAAAAAATAGAAGACTAAATTTAGTAGCACTGGATGGTTTAAGACTAGCTTTAAGAGGCGAGGAAGTTGAAAGCGATACTACCATAAGTGCTGTTATACCTGGAAAAACCTTAAGTGAGGTTTCAAAAATATTAGAGGATTCAGAAGAAAATGTGAACCTCACTTTTACCCCAAATCACATTCTTTTCAACCTAGGCAGCACGAAGATAATATCAAGACTTCTGGAAGGGGAATTTATAAATTATAATTCAATTATTCCAGATGAATACAACTTAAAGGTTTTTGTTAAAAGAAATGAATTCTTAGATTGTATCGAAAGAGCTTCACTTATGGCTAAAGAAGGAAACACTAATCTTATAAAATTAAATATCCAAGATGATCAAATAGTTATAACCTCTGATTCTCAATTGGGAAAGGCTAGGGAAGAACTCAATATAATTATGCAAGGTGAAGCTCTTAAAATTGCATTTAATGCAAGATTTTTAATTGATGTATTCAAAATCATGGATGAAGAGGAAATTGTGCTTGAGCTTACAAGCAGTGTAAGCCCTTGTGTTGTTAAAAATAAAGACAAGGATAACTGCACATATCTAGTGCTTCCAGTAAGATTTGTTGGAAACTAAATGAAAAAATATAAATAAGGGAATACTAAGCGCTGGTTAAAAAAATATCAGTGCTTAATTCTATGTTTAATTTATAACAAATTCGGAAGGATGAATTAAAATGAACGAAGTGAAAATAAATACGGAAATAATAAAACTAGATGCTTTTTTAAAGTGGGCTAATATTGCTTCTATGGGATCAGAAGCTAAGTTCTATATACAAGAAGGCGAAATTAAGGTTAATGGAAATATTGAAAAGCAAAGGGGTAAAAAGCTTACAAAAGGTGATATTGTAGAATTTAAAGGTGAGAGCTATAAAATTGTTTAAGCTATTAATTATTTTTATGGTATAATAAAATAGGTGTTTTGTATGTATATTAAAAATTTACAGCTATTAAATTTTAGAAACTATGATGAACTAGGCATTGAGCTTAACAATGGAGTTAATATTTTTATTGGAGATAATGCTCAAGGAAAAACAAATATTCTTGAAAGTATTTATTATTGCAGCTTAGCTAAGTCACATAGAACCAGCAAGGATAAAGAGCTTATTAACTGGAACAGCGAAGAAGCATACGTGAAAGCCTATATTTCTAAAGAGAGACTAGACAAAAATATAGAAATAAAAATTTTTAAGGACGGGAAAAAGGGAATACGAATTAATACTATTAAGATAAATAAAATACAAGAGCTTATTGGTATTTTTAACGTAGTTCTATTCTCACCTGAAGATTTGAAAATAGTCAAAGAGTCTCCCTCTTACAGAAGAAAATTTCTTGATATTGAACTGTGCAAACTAAACTCTAAGTATTATTATTGCCTTGTTCAATATAATAAAGCTCTTAACGAAAGAAATTCCCTTCTTAAGAAGTGGAACGAGAATATTGAGAGTATAATCGAAGTATATGATAGTCAACTATCTAAGTTTGGAAGCTATATCATCAGGGAAAGACTTAAATATTTAAAGATGTTAAATGAAAAGGGTGCTGTAATTCATAGAGAAATAACATCAAGCCAGGAAGATATAAGCTTTAAATATATAACAAGCCTAAAAAATTTCGATAGTTTAGAAGAGGAATTAAATAATCTGCTTAAAAAGAATATAAAAAGCGATATGGAACGAAGAACCACTTCTCACGGGCCTCACAGAGACGACTTTTCTATAAGCATAAACAATATAGACACAAGAAATTTTGGTTCTCAAGGCCAGCAGAGAACTTCAGTACTTACAATTAAGTTTTCTTCTCTTGAAATTATTAAGGAACAGACAGGGGAATACCCAGTACTTCTTTTAGATGATGTACTTTCAGAGCTTGACTTAAACAGACAAAAGTATATTTTAAATTCCATAAATAATGTTCAGACAATTGTAACCTGTACTGGTATAGAAAATATCAGAAACTATCTGGATGATAAAGCTAAAATATTCATCGTTGAAGGCGGAAAGGTTACTAGAGAATATATACTAAATCAAGAATAGCCGTATTTTTATAAAGGAGGCGGAGAAGTTATGTTTTTACATTTAGGAGAAAATGTAGTAGTTCCACTAAAGGATGTAATTGGAATATTCGATATGGAAACCTCCACTTATAGTTCAGATACAGTTCAATTTTTAAGAGCAGCAGAAGAAGACGGCTTTGTAGAAAGGATTACCAAAGAAAAGCCTAAATCCTTTATAGTAGCAGAAGTTAATAAAAAGAGCCGAATATTTTTATCACCTATATCTTCATCTACTTTAGGCAAAAGAACTGAAACTTTGTATGATGAGGCGTAGTATTTCCTGTAGTTAGATTTAAAGTGTTTACTACTGTAAGGAGGATGAACAGATGTCAGAAAATAAGCAAACCTATGATGAGAGTCAGATTCAGGTTCTTGAAGGACTTGAAGCTGTTAGAAAGAGACCGGGAATGTATATTGGGAGTACAGGACCTAGAGGGCTTCATCATCTGGTTTATGAAATTGTAGATAATAGTATTGATGAAGCAATGATAGGGGTGTGTAAAAATATCAATGTTTTTATACATCAAGATAATGCAATAACAGTTATAGATGATGGTAGAGGTATGCCTATAGGTATACATCACAAGATGGGAATGCCTACTGTTCAGGTTATTATGACAGTGCTTCACGCAGGAGGAAAGTTTGGTGGTGGAGCTTATAAGGTTTCAGGAGGCCTTCATGGAGTAGGTGCTTCTGTTGTTAATGCTCTATCAGAAGTTTGCGAAGTTACTGTTACGGCAGAGGGCGGTTTATGGAGACAAAGATTTGAAAGAGGAAAGATTGTAGGCGGCTTCGATAAGATTGGAGAAAAGGAAGGTCATGGTACAAAAACATATTTTAAACCTGACTATCAAGTTTTTGAAGAGCTTGAATATGACTACGATACTTTGTCTCAAAGACTTAGAGAGCTGGCATTTTTAAATAAAGGAATAAGGATAACTCTAACAGATGAAAGAGAAGGCGGAAAGAAAGAGGAGTTCTATTACGAAGGCGGTATAAAATCCTTTGTGGAGTACTTAAATAGAAACAAGGAAACTCTTCATGAAAAAACTATATATGTGGAGGGAAAGAAGGAGGATTATATTGTGGAGGTAGCTCTTCAGTATAATGATACCTATAACGAAAATATCTTCTCTTTTGCTAACAATATAGATACCATAGAGGGTGGTACACATTTAGTAGGATTTAAAACAGCATTAACGCGTGTATTTAATGATTATGGTAAGAAATTTGGCCACTTAAAAGAAAATGATAAGAATTTGTCTGGTGATGATATAAGAGAAGGGCTTACAGCTGTTATTTCTGTGAAGCTTACAGACCCTCAGTTTGAAGGTCAGACAAAGACTAAACTTGGAAACAGCGAAGTTAGGGGAATAGTTGATAATATAGTTGGAGAAGGTGTAAGTACCTTCCTTGAGGAAAATCCAGGTGTTGGAAAGACTATTATAGACAAAGCATTACTTGCTGCAAGGGCAAGAGATGCAGCTAGAAAAGCAAGAGAGCTTACAAGAAAGTCCGTACTTGAAAGAAGTGCACTCCCAGGAAAGCTTGCAGACTGTTCCTCAAAAGACCCAGATGAATGTGAAATTTATATAGTTGAGGGTAATTCCGCAGGGGGTAGTGCTAAGGGTGGAAGAGACAGACGTTTCCAAGCAATACTTCCGCTGCGTGGAAAGATAATGAACGTTGAAAAACAAAGACTTGATAAAATTCTCAACTCTCAAGAAATAAGGAATATGGTAACAGCCTTTGGAGCAGGAATTGGCAAAGATTTTGATGTGGAAAAAATTAGATACAACAGAATTGTTTTAATGACAGATGCCGATGTAGATGGTGCTCATATAAGAACTCTGCTTTTAACCTTCTTTTACAGATACATGACTGAGCTTATTGAGAAAGGGCATGTTTATATAGCACAACCGCCACTTTACAAGGTTGCAAAAAGCAAAAAGGAATACTATTGCTATAGCGATAAAGAACTTGAAAGCCTTCTTGCAGAGCTTGGGGGGAAGGATAATAATACAAATATCCAAAGATATAAGGGACTTGGAGAAATGAATCCGTCACAGCTTTGGGAGACTACAATGGACCCGGAAAGAAGAACTCTTCTTCAAGTTAGTCTTGAAGACGCAATGGCTGCAGATGAGATATTTACAATCCTTATGGGCGATAAGGTAGAACCGAGGAGAGAATTTATTCAAGAAAATGCTAAGAAAGTAGTAAACCTAGATATTTAATTGGTTTTATATACACAGGAGAAGAGGTGTAGTACATGGAAAACGTCGGAAATGTTTTGCAAGTTGATATTAAGCAAGAAATGAAAAAATGCTATATAGATTATGCTATGAGTGTTATAGTAGGTCGTGCTCTTCCAGATGTAAGAGACGGTTTAAAGCCTGTACACAGAAGAATACTATATTCTATGCATGAACTAGGGGTTACGCCAGATAAAGGCTATAGAAAGTGTGCTAGAATTGTTGGAGATGTTCTAGGTAAATATCATCCTCACGGGGATAGTTCAGTTTATGATGCACTTGTAAGAATGGCACAAGACTTTAATATAAGATACCCTCTTGTTGATGGTCATGGTAATTTTGGTTCTGTAGACGGTGATGAAGCAGCGGCAATGCGTTATACAGAAGCCAAAATGAGCAAAATAACAATGGAGCTTTTAAGAGAAATTAATAAAAATACTGTAGATTTTATTCCAAACTTTGATGGTGAGGAAGAAGAGCCTTTAGTTCTGCCATCAAGATTCCCTAATCTTTTAGTTAGCGGATCTTCAGGTATAGCTGTAGGCATGGCAACAAACATCCCCCCTCATAATTTAGGTGAGGTTATAGATGGAATAGCTATGCTCATAGAAAATCCAGAAGCAACAGTTTTAGATCTTATGAGCAAAATAAAAGGACCAGACTTTCCTACTTCGGGTATTATTCTAGGAACAGCAGGAATTAGAGAAGCTTATGAAACAGGCAGGGGCAAGATATTAGTAAGAGCTAAAACTAATATTGAAGAAGAAAAGGGAAGACAAAAGATTATTGTTACAGAACTTCCTTATCAAGTTAATAAGGCAAGGCTTGTAGAAAATATAGCTGATTTGGTTAGAGATAAAAAAGTAGAAGGCATATCTGATCTTAGAGATGAATCTGATAGAGAAGGTATGAGAATAGTTATTGAGCTTAAGAAAGACGCTAATGCTAATGTTATATTAAATCAACTATACAAGCATACTAAGCTCCAAGACACTTTTGGTGTCATAATGATTGCTCTTGTAAATAACGAGCCTCAAACCTTAAATTTAAAG
This sequence comes from uncultured Clostridium sp., assembly GCA_964568335.1. Taxonomy (GTDB): domain Bacteria; phylum Bacillota; class Clostridia; order Clostridiales; family Clostridiaceae; genus Clostridium_AT. The sequence goes on along the minus strand of CAZMQY010000033.1, from coordinate 1,871 downwards.
CAAGTTTTAGTTCATTATATTGATTTCCAAAAGGAAGTTATAAGAAGAAGAACTCAATTTGATTTAGATAAAGCACTTGCCAGAGCTCATATTTTAGAAGGCCTTAGAATAGCTCTTGATCATATTGATGAAGTTATAGCTCTTATACGTTCTTCAAGAACAACAGAACAGGCTAGAACTGGTCTTATGGAGAAATTTGGACTTACTGAAAAGCAGGCACAGGCAATTCTAGACTTGAGACTTCAAAGACTTACAGGACTTGAAAGAGATAAGATTGAAGAAGAATATAACGCCCTTATGAAAGATATTGCCTACTACAGAGAAGTACTAGCTAATGAGTCTTTAGTATTAAAAATTATTAACGATGAGCTTATAGAAATAAAAACTAAATATTCTGATGAGAGAAGAACTGCAATTGAGAGAAATCCTAATGATATTGACATTGAGGATTTAATTCAAGAACAGGAAGTTGTTATAACATTAACTCATGCAGGATACGTTAAGAGAATTCTAGCGGATACCTATACAGCCCAAAAAAGAGGTGGTAGAGGAATTCAAGCTATGGCTACAAAGGAAGATGATTTTGTAGAACATATCTTTATTACTTCCACCCATAATCATCTTTTATTCTTCTCTAATTTAGGAAGAGTATACAGACTAAAGGGTTATGAACTTCCTGAAGCAGGCAGAGCAGCTAAAGGAACAAACCTGGTTAATATACTTCCACTAGATCCAGGAGAAAAAATTCAAGCTGTTATGCCTATTAAGGAATTTGAAGCTGATAAATTCCTTGTTATGGCTACTAAAGATGGTCTCATAAAGAAAACTGACTTAACTGAGTATTCATCAATTAGGAAAAATGGTTTAATGGCCATAAACCTAAGAGAAGGCGATGAACTTATCGGAGTTAGAATGACTAATGGTGAAAGTGAGATCTTAATCGTTACTGAAAATGGATACTCCATGAGATTTAATGAGACAGACGTAAGACCTATGGGAAGAACAACTACTGGCGTTAAGGCTATCACTCTTAGAGAGGGAGATAGAGCTATAAGCATGAATATAGTAGCTGAAGATGAAGATGTTTTAATCGTAAGTGAAAATGGCTTTGGCAAGAGAACTGGAATAGATGAATATCCTGCCCATAGAAGAGGGGGTAAGGGTGTAATCACCTACAAGGTTACAGAAAAGACAGGTAAAATTGTCGGCGCTAGAATAGTTAAAGATGGAGATGAAATAATGCTCATCAACACCAGCGGTGTTGCTATAAGATTAAACGCATCCAATATTTCAGTTACCGGAAGAAATACTATGGGTGTTACTCTTATGAAGACAACAGAGGAAGAAAAGGTAGTTGCTATGGCTAAAATTAATATGGATGAGTCGGTTGAGGTTTCCGAGCAAGAAGCAACTGAAGAAAATTAATAATCAAAAATTTATAATTAATAATTATTGATGAAAGTCCCTTAGGGGACTTTTTATTATTTTTTTATAAGTAAAGTCCTTAAAAGATTTTCTACAGTAATTATTATTAGTTCATTGATTAATACATAATTTAATATAAACTTTTCCTGGTGTATCAGCATATGTAAACTCGTGAAAAAATGAGATATAACTAGAAACAGAAGTATAATTTTAAATAATAATAAAATATTAAAAAGCATTAGTAAATATTTTTGATAAAATAACTTTTGTCGCTGAAACAAAGCGGCCACGATGAACTTCGTTGCAACATTTAAACTTCTTATCAATAGCTGAAAAAAGTTGTTGACATTAAGAAGTTTAAATGATAAGATATAAAAGCTGTAACGAGCAAAACAAATTGGTCTTTGAAAATTAAACAGAGAATAAGGTAAATGACCAGCAATTCT
>CAZMQY010000032.1:18475-19381 GCA_964568335.1 uncultured Clostridium sp. | reverse complement strand
TTAACCTTAGCATAAGTAGCTAAAGAGTTAATAAGACCTATGTTTGGACCTTCAGGTGTTTCTATCGGACACATTCTACCATAATGAGAGTAGTGAACGTCTCTTACTTCGAAACCAGCTCTTTCTCTTGAAAGACCTCCTGGTCCAAGAGCTGATAATCTTCTCTTATGTGTTAATTCCGAAAGAGGATTTGTTTGATCCATAAATTGTGAAAGCTGAGAACTTCCAAAAAATTCTTTTATAGCAGCTACTACCGGTCTTATGTTTATTAGAGCTTGTGGAGTAATGACTTCTTGATCTTGAATAGTCATTCTTTCCTTAACTACTCTTTCCATTCTTGAAAGACCAATTCTAAATTGGTTCTGCAGAAGTTCACCTACAGATCTTAGTCTTCTATTTCCTAAATGATCTATATCATCAACATGACCTATAACATAGGCTAATCCTAATTCATAGCTGATAGTTGCAAAGATATCATCCTTTATGATGTGCTTAGGAATTAATCTATGTATATTTTTCTTAATTTCTTCTTTAATAGTTTTTTCATCACTATAGTTATCAAGTATTTCTTTTAGAGTAGGATAGTGTACTAGCTCTCTTATATTAAGATCAGTAACGTCAAAGTTAACTACCTTGCTTAACTTAACAAAGAAGTTTCCTATTACTCTAACTATCTTATCCTCAACAACTATATCCACAGAATTTATTCCAGCATCTTGTATTTCAAGTGCCTTTTCTCTGTCAATTTTTTGACCCTTCTCAATTAGAATTTCACCTGTAATTGGGTGAATTACATCCTTAGCCGCAATTTGATTTGCTATTCTAAGGTGAAGAGCCAGCTTTTTATTAAACTTATATCTTCCTACTCTTGATAAATCATATCTCTTTGCATCAAAGAATAATGAA
>CAZMQY010000032.1:2657-18465 GCA_964568335.1 uncultured Clostridium sp. | reverse complement strand
AGTGACATAGCACTATCTACCGTTGGAGGCTCACCTGGTCTTAATCTCTTATAGATTTCAAGTAAAGCTTCTTCTTTAGTCTTAGTGCTGTCCTTTTCAATAGTAGCCTTTAATCTTTCCTCTTCTCCGAAGAATGCAGTTAATTCTGAATCGCTTCCATAACCCATAGCTCTTGCTAATATAGTTATAGGTAATTTTCTTGTTTTATCGATTCTTACATATATAACATCGTTAGAGTCAGTTTCATACTCAAGCCAAGCTCCTCTATTAGGTATTACAGTAGAAGAATACAGCTTTTTACCTGTCTTATCTACTGAATAGCTATAATAAACTCCTGGTGACCTCACCAGTTGGCTTACTATGACTCTTTCTGCTCCATTAATCACAAATGTACCCTGTTCAGTCATGAGTGGGAAGTCTCCCATAAAAACTTCCTGTTCTTTAACTTCACCAGTTTCTTTGTTTAAAAGTCTAACTTTTACCTTTAATGGCGCTGCATATGTGGCATCTCTTTCCTTACACTCTTCTACACTATACTTGATATTGTCGAAGTCAAGCTTATAACCTACAAACTCAAGTACAAGATTACCAGTGTAGTCAGTAATCGGGTTTATATCGTCAAAAACCTCCTGCAGTCCTTCATCTAAGAACCACTGGTAAGAATCTAACTGAACCTCGATTAGATTTGGCATATCTGCTACTTCTTTAAGTTTGGAAAAGCTCATTCTTGTTCTCTTTCCAACTTGGACAGGATGTACCATGGATTATCACCCCTTGCTTAAAGTAAAAATAACCAAAAACACATAATATCCCCTAGGACTTTGTGCATTTGGAAACGCTCTTATCATTCATCGTATTAGTATAACCATTTCTGTCAAAATAATTCATAATATTAATAAATAGCCAGTAAATATTAATATAGCCATTTTATTAATCATAATCAATGCAATTAACTATGTTACCATAATTAGAATAGCATGTCAATACACATATTTAAAAAAGAGGCACTTTATAGAAAAGTGCCTCTTTCTAACAAGTAATTAAATTACTTTATTTCTACAGTTGCTCCAACTTCAGCAAGCTTAGCCTTCATAGCTTCAGCATCATCCTTGCTTACGCCTTCCTTTATTGTCTTAGGAGCTCCGTCAACTACTTCCTTAGCTTCCTTTAAGCCAAGACCAGTTAACTCTCTAACTACCTTTATAACCTTGATCTTCTCAGAACCAGCGCTAGCTAATACTACGTCGAACTCAGTCTTTTCTTCAGCTACTGGAGCAGCAGCAGCACCACCAACAACAGCTACTGGAGCAGCAGCACTAACTCCAAATTCTTCTTCACATGCCTTTACTAACTCGTTTAATTCTAAAACAGTCATATTCTTTATAGCTTGAATAATTTCTTCTCTTGTCATTTTAAGAGCACCTCCAAAATTTTTAAATTGTTTTATTTTCTATTCAGCTGAAGCTTGTTTTTCAGCAATTGCATTCAATACGTATGCAAGATTTGATAATGGAGCCTTGAAGCTTCCAAGTAATTGAGCGATAAGAACTTCTCTTGATGGTATAGTTGCAAGTTTAGCAACGCCAGCAGCGTCATAAATATCACCTTCAACTATACCTGCCTTTAACTCAAGCTTCTTATGAGTCTTAGCGAAATCATTAAGAATTCTTGCTGGAGCTGTAGCATCTTCATATCCGAAAGCTACTGATACAGGTCCTTCTAGATGGCTTTCTATTCCATCTAAACCAAGCTCTTTAGCAGCTAGTGTTGTTAAAGTATTTTTGTATACCTTGTACTCTACACCTGCTTCTCTTAGCTTCTTTCTTAACTCTGTATCTTCCTCAACAGTTAAGCCTTGGTACTTAGCAAATACAATACCTTGAGCTTTTTCCATTTTTTCCTTTATTTCAAGAACCTTAGCCTTTTTAATATCTAAATTATTACTCACTGTGTGTCCACCTCCTCACAGTCTAGAACTGCTTTATAAAATTAAAAGTCTCCCCGCAGACGTGGAGAGACCAACAAAATCTATATTGGAACCCTCGGTAGGTTGGGAAATCCCTTTATGCTGATGCACCTACTGTCTACGGAAAATTTACATATTTAATTCTTACAACGAATGATATTATATCAAAGTTGTAGACTTAAGTCAATATTAGTCTAGCGCCTTGATTGGATTAATTTTTATTCCAGGACCCATTGTGCTAGATACTGATACTGATTTAACATATTGACCTTTCGCAGCTGATGGTTTTGCCTTAATTATAGCTTCCATCATTGTGCGGAAGTTTACAGCTAGCTTTTCTGCTCCAAAGGATCTCTTTCCTATTGGAACGTGAACAATAGCAGTCTTATCAACTCTATATTCAACTTTACCAGCTTTAATTTCAGCTATAGCCTTAGCTACATCAAATGTAACTGTTCCTGACTTTGGATTTGGCATTAAACCTTTAGGTCCAAGTACTCTACCAAGTCTTCCAACTACACCCATCATATCTGGAGTAGCAACAACTACATCATAGTCAAACCAATTTTCTTTTTGGATTTTATCAACTAGATCTTCAGCTCCTACGAATTCAGCACCTGCTGCTTCAGCTTCTTTAGCCTTCTCGCCTTTAGCAAATACTAAAACCTTAACTGATTTACCAGTTCCATGAGGAAGTACAACAGCTCCTCTAACTTGTTGATCTGCATGTCTTGGGTCAACGCCAAGTCTTACAGCTAGCTCTATAGTCTCATCAAATTTAGCCTTTGATGTCTTAACAGCAAGCTCTAAAGCTTCTACTGCTGAGTATAGAACGTTTTTGTCAACAAGTTTAGCACTTTCTATATAATTCTTTCCCATTTTGCTAAACCTCCTTTGTGGTATTAACGGTTTTTACCTCCCACCGATAACGTAAAACTACGTTCAAGCTGGTAGATATTAAACTCTAAATTAATAATTATTCTTCAACAACTATACCCATACTTCTAGCTGTTCCAGCTACCATGCTCATTGCAGCTTCAACAGAAGCAGCATTTAAGTCTGGCATCTTTAACTCTGCAATTTCTCTAAGCTTAGCCTTAGAAACCTTAGCAACTTTTGTCTTATTTGGCACACCAGAACCACTTTCAATTCCAACTGCTTTCTTTAATAGAACAGCTGCTGGAGGAGTCTTTAGTATAAAGCTAAAGCTTCTGTCCTGATATACTGTAATAACAACTGGGATTATAAGTCCTGCTTGATTAGCAGTCTTTGCGTTAAATTCCTTACAAAATCCCATGATATTTACACCGTGTTGACCAAGAGCTGGACCAACTGGTGGAGCTGGAGTTGCTTTTCCTGCAGGAAGTTGAAGTTTAATCATTCCTGTTACTTTCTTAGCCATGAGTTTACACCTCCTATAATGTGGTAATACGGACTTTTGTCCTCCCACTTATTAAGACTTAGGTTTCCCCTTGCCCTATAAGCACTAATCTAGTTTTTCTACCTGGTTAAATTCAAGTTCTACAGGGGTTTCCCTTCCGAACATGTTAACTAGAGCCTTAAGCTTATGCTTTTCAGTATTAACTTCCTGAATCAAAGCCATAAAGTTCTCTAGTGGACCAGATACAACTCTAACGGTTTCTCCTACCTCCAGATCAATCTCTACAGGCTTTTCTGAAACTCCCATAGTTTCAATCTCTTCATCGGTAAGTGGTACAGGCTTAGATCCTGGACCAACAAATCCTGTAACTCCTCTTGTATTTCTTACTATATACCAGGAGTCATCATTCATTATCATCTTAACAAGAACATACCCAGGAAAAATTTTCTTTAGGGTAGTCTTTTTTTTGCCATCTTTAATTTCGACTTGTTCTTCCATAGGAACTTGTATATCATGTATTAAATGATGAAAGTTTCTATTTTCAACAGTCTTTTCAAGATTAGCTTTAACCTTATTCTCATACCCAGAGTATGTGTGAACCACATACCATCTAGCTCTCTCTGCCATAATCACAGGGATAGTATTTCTACCTCATCCCTACCTCCTTTATAGTTTATTAAAAATTAACTTGAAGAGGTTGCTGAACCCATAATCTAATATTCCAACGATAACTATATAAATAACACAGAAGGTTACTGTAGCTGCTAGTGCTTTCTTTATTTCTTTCTTTGGGGGCCAGGTTATTCTTTTAGCTTCTGCTTTAATCCCTCTAAAAGCCTTAGTAAAGAAATTTTCTTTAGAATGGTTAGCTTCTTTAACATTTCCATTAACAGCCATTATATTCACATCCTTAATATTAATAAACCTGTGTTACTTTGTTTCTCTATGAGATGTATGTTTGTGGCAGAATTTACAATACTTCTTCATTTCTAATCTGTCTGGGTCATTCTTCTTATTCTTCATAGAGTTATAATTTCTTTGTTTGCAATCTGTACATGCTAATGTTACTTTTACTCTCACAATCTACACCTCCCGCTAGTAACTTATATAAGAACGCCAATGCATACTTATCACAGTGTATTACCTAAATAATCTATCACATGTTAACATTTATGTCAACATGTTTAAAATTAGTAATATTATACTCTCATAGAGATTTAAGCCTTATAAAAGGACTAGGTCTAGAAACCCAGTCCTATACAATTAAATTACTTCTTTATAGTAGTAACAACACCTGAACCAACTGTTCTTCCGCCTTCTCTGATAGCGAATCTTAGTCCTTCATCCATTGCTACTGGGTTTATTAATTCTACGTTCATATCAATATGGTCTCCAGGCATAACCATTTCCATTCCATCTGGAAGTTTGATTGATCCTGTAACGTCTGTTGTTCTGAAATAGAATTGTGGTCTGTATCCATCGAAGAATGGTGTGTGTCTTCCGCCTTCTTCTTTCTTAAGTACGTATACTTGACCTACGAACTGGCTGTGTGGATTTACGCTTCCTGGCTTTGCTAGAACTTGACCTCTTTCGATATCAGTTCTTTGGATACCTCTTAGAAGTGCTCCTATGTTGTCTCCTGCCATTGCTTGATCAAGAAGCTTTCTGAACATTTCTACTCCAGTACATACTGTCTTTCTTCTTTCTTCTACTAATCCTACTACTTCGATTTCGTCTCCTACTTTCAGGATTCCTCTTTCTACTCTTCCAGTTGCAACTGTTCCTCTACCAGTGATTGTGAATACATCTTCTACTGGCATTAAGAATGGCTTATCTGTTGCTCTTTCTGGAGTTGGGATGTAGCTATCTACAGCATCCATTAACTCAAGTATTGGAGCGATTGCTTTTTCGTCTGTTGGGTTTTCTAATGCTACTAAAGCTGATCCCTTAACTACTGGAATATCGTCTCCTGGGAAGTTGTATTCTGATAATAATTCTCTAACTTCCATTTCAACTAATTCTAATAATTCTTCATCATCTACCATATCTGCCTTGTTTAAGAATACTACTATGTAGTCAACTCCAACTCTTGATGCTAGTAGTATGTGTTCTCTTGTTTGTGGCATTGGACCATCTGCTGCACTACATACTAGTATTGCTCCGTCCATTTGTGCTGCTCCTGTTATCATGTTCTTAACATAGTCAGCGTGGCCTGGGCAGTCAACGTGTGCATAGTGTCTGTTGTCTGTTTGATACTCAACGTGTGCTGTGTTGATTGTGATTCCTCTTTCTTTTTCTTCTGGTGCCTTATCTATTTCGTCATACTTAAATGCTTCTGCGTATCCCTTGTTTGCTAGTACTGTTGTTATTGCTGCTGTTAATGTTGTCTTACCATGGTCTACGTGTCCTATTGTTCCAATGTTTACGTGTGGCTTATTTCTTTCAAATTTTGCCTTTGACATTTTCTTATTCCTCCTCTAATTAAAAAATTCAATATTATGTAATTTCAAATACACTTACCCTAGTGTGTTGCAAAAGTTAAAAAATGTTTTGGAGCCCATAACCAGGATTGAACTGGTGACCTCCACCTTACCAAGGTGACGCTCTACCGACTGAGCTATATGGGCAATTTGCTCTTCTGGAGCGGGTGAAGGGAATCGAACCCTCATAACTAGCTTGGGAAGCTAGGGCTCTACCATTGAGCTACACCCGCCAATATGTAATCAAATATCACATACCAATTACATATTTTAATGCAAATATACTTATATGTCAATATATATTTTTATTTTCCATATAAACTCTTTTCTAATTTTCTTTTAACCCTTTGAAGAGCGTTATCTATAGATTTTGCATGTCGATTTAGATCACAGGCTATTTCTTGATAGGATTTACCATCTAAATAAGATGCTAAAACTTCTAATTCTAAATCAGACAATACGTCTCCTATTTCATTCTGTATATGCTTCAATTCTTCCTGGCTAATAATTAATTCTTCAGGGTCTGTTACCTTAGCTACAGACAAAATGTCCAATAGTGTTCTATCCGACTCCTCGTCATATATAGGTTTATTAATGGATATGTATGTGTTTAAAGGAATATGTTTTTGACGAGTGGCTGTTTTAATAGCAGTTATTATCTGCCTCGTTACGCAAAGCTCTGCAAACGCCTTAAATGAAGATAGTTTATCAGACTTAAAATCTCTAATGGCTTTATAAAGACCTATCATACCCTCCTGATAGATATCTTCTTTATCAGCACCTATCAAAAAATATGATTTTGCTTTAGATTTTACAAAGTTCTGGTACTTACTTATCAGATATTCCTGCGCCCTTATATTCCCTTTTTTGGCTTCTATAACGATTTCTTCATCAAGCTTTTCTTCAAACCCGCATAAATTCTTTACAGAACCTACCCATTTATCCATTGTATCCCCTCCAAAGCAACACTATGCCTCAAGTCTGATTATACCTTACATGTATTTTTTTCGTCAAGGTATTTTATCTGCTTCTACGTATTTTTTCAAGCTTTTCCAAAACATCCTTTTGAATTCTATCTTCCAACAGGTACCTTTTTTCAGAATATTTTTTCTCTGTTCTAATTCGTATTTTTTCCTCAGCCTCTTTTACATCAAAGTAAAATTCTATGGAAGATACCCTGCTGGCTCCTCTTTGAAAAGCCAGCTGCTGTTCTAAGGAATCAGAGGTTACTACAAATACTTCTCTTTTGCGGCCTATACTATCAATGGCTTTCTCTATATAGCTATCGGCTGTTTCGCCCTCTTTAGTATAGACCACTGTCAAATTATCGCTTATTTTATCTTTTTTCTGAAGGCTGCCTGCCACCATATGCGCATCAAAAACTATGAACACCTTATAGCCTTTATAGGTGGCATAATTCTGCAGGTAATCTATAAGCTTTTGTCTAGCCGCTTCAAGACTATAATCCTTCATCTCGCGAAGCTCAGTCCAGCTGTTTATGACATTGTATCCATCTATAAAAACACTTCTCACTTTTAATCTCTTTTAAATCTTTGTTTTAAAACTTCATACATCAATATTCCGCCAGCTACAGAAGCATTTAAGGAATTAATATTTCCCACCATAGGTATCTTTGTAAGCACATCGCACTTATTCTTAGTAAGCTTTGAAAGACCTTTACCCTCGCTGCCTATAACTAAAGCTAAAGCGCCTTTAAAATCTATCTCAAAGCAGTAGCTTTCTCCTTCCATATCAGCACCATATATCCAAATACCTTTTTCCTTAAGCTCATCTATTACAGTATTTATATTGGTAACTTTAGCAATTTTCATGTGCTCTACTGCCCCAGCAGAAGATTTATATACTACAGGTGTTATCCCTACATTTCTTCTCTTAGGTATTATAATGCCATGTGCTCCACAGACCTCTGCACTTCTTATAATTGCTCCAAAATTATGAGGATCTTCAATCTCATCAAGGATGATTAAAAATGGCTTTTCACCTTTCTCATCTGCGTAGTCTAGGATATCATCAACTTGAAAATATTTATATGGAGTAACAATAGCTATAACCCCTTGGTGTGCTTTAGATACAGACATACCGTCTAATTTTTTCCTGTCTACTTCCTTTATAACAATTTTCTTTTCCTTAGCTAAGCCTATTATTAAATTTACTGACCCCTCAATATCACCCTTAGCAATTAGAATTTGCTCAATGGTTCTGTCTGACTTTAAGGCTTCAATGACAGCATTTCTTCCCTCTATTAAATCTTCTCTAACTGGTATTTCTTCAATATTTTTTTGTGATACAACCTCTTCTCTTGCTGGTCTGGCTTCTCTCGCTTCCCTAAAAGGCCTTGGTCCCCTTGGGTTTTTATTCATATCTTTCTCTTTAAACTTGCCCTTCTGAGCTTCTCTCTTCATTTTATACCTTCCTTTGCTCTATACTTATCTGCTTATCCTGCTTCAATTCAATTACACTTTGTAAAAAGTAATTAAGTCTTTCCAATTGATCTGTTATATACAAATATCCAATTAGCGTCTCGAAACCTGTAGCTATCCTATATTCCTGCACATCTGCATTTTTAGGCACAGTTCCAGATTTGGAATTCCGTCCTCTTTTATAAATTGCCAGTTCATCCTCCGAGAGCTTTTCCTCGAGCCTCTTCATTAATTCACTTTGTGCATGAGCCTTAACAAAAGCAATAGCGTTAACATGCAGCTTATGCACAGACATATCTCTATTTTTATCCACTAAATATGTCCTTATAAAAAGTTCATATACTGCATCTCCAATAAAAGCTAGAGCAAGAGGATTAAGCAGTCTCGCTTCTTGTACTGTAAATTTATTTTTAAGCATATTAAATTCCATATTTATATTAAGCCTTCTTCCATCTAACTCCCTGTGGAGTGTCCTCAAGAATAATCCCTCTACTTTTTAAATCATCTCTAATCTTATCTGATAGAGACCAATTCTTATCCTTTCTAGCCTGCTGTCTTTGGGCGATAAGAGCCTCTATTTCATCCTCCAAGCTTCCCTTGGTAGACTTTTGCAGTATTCCTAATGGATTTCCAAGATCTCTTATTAAGTTTAAAGCATAATTAACTAATTCCTTAGAGGAATTAACAGTTATATTTGTGTTAGTATCCCTTACTAAGTCAAAAATTACTGAGATAGCATCTGCAGTATTAAAATCATCGTCCATCTTTTCGTTATACTTATCTCTATAAGCATCTAAAGTAGCTGAATATGCTTTTTCCTCTTCACTCATTCCTTCAGTCTTAACTTCTCCAATCAAGCTTTCAAGATTGCCTATTGCATTATAAAGTCTGTCAAGCGCTGACTTAGCAGACTCTAAAAGTTCTTCGCTAAAGTTAAGCTGAGTTCTGTAATGAGCAGAAAGCATAAATAATCTTATAACATCTGAATCATATTTTGCTAAAATCTCTCTTGTAGTAAAGAAATTGTTAAGAGATTTAGACATCTTTTGATTATTGAAGTTCATAAAAGCAGAGTGCATCCAATAATTTGCAAAAGGCCTTCCTGTTCTAGCTTCACTTTGTGCTATTTCATTCTCATGGTGAGGGAACACTAAATCTTCTCCACCGGCATGAATATCAATACTTTCTCCTAATAGCTTATGAGCCATGCAAGAGCACTCAATATGCCAGCCTGGTCTTCCCATACCCCATGGACTTTCCCAAGCAGGCTCGCCTGGTTTCTGATTTTTCCAAACTGCAAAGTCTACAGGCTCTTTTTTTCTTTCATCAACACTTATTCTTGCTCCAGCCTGAAGCTCCTCTAAATCCTGTCCAGAAAGCTTTCCATATTCCTTAAAACTCTTAGTACTGAAGTATACATCTCCATCAACTTCATAAGCAAAACCTTTATCAATTAAATCCCTCACAAAATCAACAATCTCACCCATGAATTCAGTAGCTCTTGGATTTATTGTAGCCCTCTCTATATTAAGTCCATCTGCATCCTTATAGTATTCTTCAATATATCTATCTCCTAATTCCTTAACAGTAGTGTTCTCTTCATTAGCCTTTTTAATCATCTTGTCGTCTATATCAGTAAAGTTTTGTACAAATTTTACCTTATAGCCTCTGTACTCTAAATATCTTCTAACTGCATCAAATACAATGAAGGTTCTTCCATTTCCTATGTGGAAATAATTATATACAGTAGGACCGCAAACATACATCCTAACTTCTCCTGGTACAATTGGAACAAATTCTTCCTTTTTCTTGGTCAAGGTATTGTAAATCTTCATGCTAGGCTCCTCCTTATTAATCTCCATGGTACAATTTTATAATATAATATTCTACCATATAATAACTTTCTATACGATATGTAAATTTAAATTAAAAACCCACCCAAAAGGGTGAGTTATAATATCATCTGACAGTGTAAATTATATATAGCGCTTTACCTGTAGTCAACTCCCAAATTTTCTAATATTTTTTCACCGATAACCAAGTCCTCTGGAGTTGTTATCTTTATGTTATTGTAGCTTCCTTCATAAAGAAAAACCTTATGTCCGCAGTATTCAACAATACTTGTATCATCAGTAGCCTTAATATTTTCCTTAAAAGCATTCTCGTGACAATTAACAATTAAATTATATTTAAAGCTCTGCGGTGTCTGAACAGAAAATAAAGTATCCCTGTCTAAGGTACTATCAGAAAATCCATCTTCAGCCTTAAGCTTTATTGTATCCTTAGGCTGAACTCCACAGGTGCATGCTCCGTATCTCTTTGCATAATCGATGCCTTCATTTATTATTCTGCTATCTACAAAAGGTCTTGCACCATCATGAATTAGAACAATTTCGCAATCATTGCAAGCCTTAAGCCCATTATATACTGATTGCTGCCTTTCTAGTCCGCCTTCAACTATGTTTGAAACTTTTCTTATGTTATATCTTTCTACTATATCACTTTTGCAGTATTCAATTTCCTTTTTAGCAGTAACAAGGACTATTTCATCTATTGAATCACAGCCTTCAAAGATCTTCAGAGTATAATATAATATGGGCTTATCCTTAATAATAAGAAACTGCTTATTGATGCCAGCTCCCATCCTTGTTCCTTTGCCTGCAGCAACTATAACCGCACAAACCTTCTTCATAGATTAACTCCTAATTTTATCTTAGCCTTCAGCCTCTTCCTTTCGCTTAGCAAAAATCATTCTGCCAGCTGCCGTTTGAAGCACAGAGGTAACTATAACGTCCATTATCTCACCAATATGCCTCTTTCCACCCTCAACAACTATCATGGTCCCATCATCAAGATAAGCAATACCTTGTCCCGACTCTTTTCCATCCTTAATAATTTGAATTCTCATTTCCTCACCAGGTAGAACCACTGGTTTAACTGCATTTGCCAATTCATTTATATTTAATACAGGTACGCCCTGAAACTCCGCTACCTTATTTAAATTATAATCATTGGTTATTACCTTCCCATTTAAAACCTGAGCAAGCTTTAGAAGTTTACTGTCTACTTCCGCAATGTCTGGAAAATCCTTCTCATAAATCTGTACATCTATATTGAGTTCCTTTTGAATCTTGTTAAGGATATCAAGACCTCTTCTTCCTCTGTTTCTCTTTAGAGCATCGGATGAGTCAGCAATATGCCTTAATTCCTCAAGAACAAAGGTTGGTATAATTAAAGAACCTTCCACAAAGCCTGTTTGACATATGTCAAATATTCTTCCGTCTATTATTACAGAAGTGTCTAAAACCTTGGCATCGCCTTTATTGGAACCCTTTCCTTTTTTCTCTTTTGAGCTTCCCGATTTTTTGATGTTTGAAAATAAGGCCATCAATTCTTCCCTTTTTCGAACAGCTATATCTGCTCCAACAGTAGCCATAACTACAGCAAGCACAACGGCTATAATAGTCCAAAAAAAAGATACATGAGCAAACAGTGCTCCTAATAAAGAAGCGATAACTAGTCCCGCTATTGCTCCACCAGTGCCAAAAAGTATTTCAGTGGCTGGTACCTTTTGAACGCTTTTCTCCACATAGTCCACAGCTGTTAAAATAAGCTGATTTATAAAAGGAGATACTAAAAAAAGAATAAAGCCGAAAATCAATGTACTTAGGGTTAAGGATAACCCCTTCAAAATAATATTGCTATTGATATAGCTTAATCCCGGAAAATATTCCGGATTTATAATGATCTTTCCTATAAAAAATCCAAGTATAAGTCCTGTAACAGTGAAAAGACCCCTTAGAATCTTTTTCAGCAAAGAAATCACCTCCCTCTAAAAGTATTAACAAATTTTGCAAATTTAAATCCTTTATTATTTAATATAACTTAATATATCATTTTTTTCAACAATAGATGGACTTATTTAATAATTTATTTAATTATTTGAGCAGGCTTCCCTAATTATTTTATAGGATTCCTTCAAGGTTATATCAAGCGCAAGCATAATTTCACTGGCAACTAAATTTTCTGATTTATCCAATATTTTCTGTTCACCAGGTGGCATAATGCCCTTCTTCTTCATATAGTAAAGATCCCTAATAACCTCGCACTCCTTCTTTATATCTCCAGAATATATCTTATCATTATTCTCTCTATATCTCTTAGTCCACTTCTTTTCGATTTTCTCAGGTTTTGTACTTAAAATAGATAAACACTCTGCCACAATTTCTTTTGATGAAACCTCTCTCACTCTATATGCCTCAATCCTGCTAACAGGAATTAATAAACACATGCTATCTATTGTTAATGTGATGTCAACACATTTATATACAGTATCAGATACTTTTTTAAATTCAATACTTTTTATCACACCTGCTCCATAGTTTGGTATAAACACCTTATTCCCAACACTTAACATATTTATCCCCCTATTCATAAAATTGCTCTTGATTTATTATATAAGTGTAGTCGAAAATTTGTCCTATGGTTTGTTGACAAAATTATCTGCAAAATCTTATAATTACACTATAAGCAGTTTCTAAACTTTTGAAGGAGTTGAGACCCGAATGAAAGACGTTATATTCGATGATTTTCAAAACTCTGTTAATGATTCCCTTTTAAGGCATAGAAGTATTTTAGATATAATGACAAAGCTTCAGGAATCAGAAGCAAGAATTAATAGAGCAGTTGCAAAAACTGTCACTAATTGCGGCTGTATGAGCATAGAAGCAAAAAAACAAGAAATGACTATACATAAGGATGATATAGATATAGCAGAACTAAAGCATCAACTTCAAACACATGTTGGGGGTACAGCCTGCGACAACTGCAGAGATGTGCTTGAAAGAGAAATAGGGAACCATGTATTTTATCTCGCCTCACTATGCAATGTATTAGATTTAAATATGTACGATATACTTTTAAAGGAATATGACAGAATCGATACCTTAGGGAAATTCTCATTAAGATAATAAAAAAACAGTACCATATTTGGTGCTGTTTCTTTATTTCATATAGTCTTATCTATCATTATTTGTTCTCTCAATCTTCTCAATCCGTTTTTTATGGCTTTTGCCCTGGCTTCTCCTATTCCTTCAACCTTGTCAAGCTGCTCATAGGAAGCTTCCATTACTCCTTTAAGCTCCTTAAACCTCTTTATAAGATTTTCTATAACCCCTGAAGGTATCCTTGGTATTTTGTTTAACATTCTAAAGCCCCTAGGGGAAATAAGGGTGTCAACCAAAGGAACTCCTGTATATCCGAGAAATTTTGAAATTAAATCTAAATCTAAAAGCTCTTCAGAGGAAATACCTTGAAGCTGCTTATAAATTTCATTGAAATCAAAATTGCTCTGGCAATAGTCCCGTATTAAAAACAATTCATCCTCTTCAACAAACTTAACCAACTCGTTTAACTGCATAGATATAAGCCTTCCTTCATTCCCCAGCTCACATATATACCTTTCAATCTCTCCAACAATTCTCATAACCATCTCAGTTCTTTGAATGGCGGTTATAACATCAAATAAAGTAGCCAAGTCTTGAAACTCTAAAAGATTAAGGTTGTTAATAACCCTTTCCAAGACAGAAACATATTTTTCCAAGGTTTGAATTGCCTGATTTGCTTTGCTCAGTATAACACTGCTATCCTTTAAAATATACTTAACATTTCCTTTATAAACAGAAATTATGTTTCGTCTTTGAGAAATTGCTATAACAATTGCTCCTGTTTTTTTTGCCGTTCTATCAGCTGTTCTATGCCTGGTCCCTGTCTCAAAGGTTGGTATATTGGAATCGGGCATAAGCTGCGTGTTTGCATATAGTATCTTTTTTAAATCGCTACTTATAACAATAGCTCCATCCATCTTGGCAAGCTCATACACATATGTAGGCGTATATTCAGAATTTATTGCAAAGCCTCCATCTACCAAATCCAGAACCTGATTGCTGTCACCTAATACTATGAGCCCTCCTGTTTTAGCTCTAAGCACATTTTCCAGTCCCTCTCTTAAAGGAGTACCAGGAGCCATGATTTTAAGTATATTTAAAAGTTCCTTGTCCTTTTCAATTCTCACAATAATCACCCTATTTTAAAATACTTTACCTATAGCCTCCTTAAGAGAAGAAACCAGGATAATATTAGTATCCTTAGCCGCTACCTTATCTTTGTTTCTATAGGGTATAACCACATTCTTAAAACCCATTTTAACTCCTTCATTTATGAGTCTGTCACAAAAAGATATGGGTCTAACCTCAGCTGTAAGCCCAACTTCACCAATAATAAGAGACTTCTCAAGTTTAAGCTCCTTGCCCTTAATGCTTGATACAAGAGCCAAAGCAAGCCCTAAATCCGCAAAGGTACCATCTATATTCAATCCTCCAACTACATTTACATAAACATCGCAATTATAAAAAGGTATTTTCAGCTTTTTTTCCAAGACTGCCAATATAAGATTTAGCCTTGAATTCTCAATTCCTACTGCTGTTCTTCTTGGCATAACAGCCTTTGTTTCACTTACAAGAGCCTGTATTTCAACCAATATAGGTCTCGTTCCCTCCATAACTCCTATAACAACTGCCCCCTCCTGAGTAAAACTGCTTTCCTCAAGAAAAACTCTAGAAGGATCCGTTATTTCTACAAGGCCAACATTTGCCATCTCAAAAACACCAATTTCACTTGTTGTGCCAAAACGATTTTTTACTGTTCTCAGAATTCTAAAATCCTCAGTTCTCTCTCCTTCAAAGGAAAGAACTGTATCAACCATATGCTCTAAAACTCTGGGACCTGCAAGCTCTCCCTGCTTAGTTACGTGAGCTACTATGAAAAAAGGTATATTTTTAGTTTTTCCAAGTCTCATCAAATCGCTGGCACATTCCCTTACTTGGGATACGCTGCCGGGAGCTGAGGTTATAGCCGGCTTAAACAGAGTTTGTATTGAGTCTATTATGACAAATATTGGTTGAACCTCCTCAATATGCTGCTCAATAACATCTATATTTGTTTCAGATAAGACATATAGCTCTGGATGAGAAGCTTCAAGTCTATCCCCTCTCATCTTTATCTGCTCCTCAGATTCTTCACCTGATACGTATAGTACTCTTCCATGCTTCTTACAAATATTATTTGCAGATTGAAGGAGCAAGGTGGACTTGCCTATACCTGGGTCCCCTGATATTAATGTTAAAGACCCCCTTACCAAACCGCCGCCTAATACTCTATTAAGCTCAGATATTCCAGTATCATACCTTTCATACTCTCCAGATTTTATATTTATAATACTCTTAGGTTTATTACCGCTGCTTATAGTGACTGCTCTTCCAAAATCTACAGCTGCAGCCTTTGTTTCCTCAGTCATACTGTTCCAAGCTCCGCAGCCCGGGCATTTACCCAACCACTTTGGATTTTCATAGCCGCAGCTTTGACAGACAAATACATTCTTTATTTTTGCCATAAAACTATCTCCCTTATGCTTTCGTACGTTATATTATTATAATTATATTCTCAAATAATCCTATGTAATATATTTTCCCCTTTACATCAT
>CAZMQY010000032.1:0-2647 GCA_964568335.1 uncultured Clostridium sp. | reverse complement strand
CTGCAAAATCCTTATTAAGATTTTGCAGACTAAAAAATTACTATGCATATTCTACTTCGTTGTTTGTAACTTTCTTTAAAAGTGAACCCGCTTCTTCATCAACTATCACTAATACATTAGGATGAACTTGAAGCATAGACGCTGGAACTCTTGTACTTATCTTGTCCTCAACAAGCTTAGAAATTATTTCAGCCTTCTTTTCTCCGCTTGCAAGTAAAATTATCTTCTTTGCCTTCATTATGCTTCCAAGCCCCATAGTTACAGCTTGGGTTGGGACCTCATCAATATGATCGAAAAATCTTGAGTTAGCTTTTATTGTATCTTCTGTAAGATCTGTCACATGGGTATTTAAGTTTAAAAAATCAGAAGGTTCATTAAAACCTATATGTCCGTTTATGCCTATTCCTAAAAGCTGAAGGTCAATCCCGCCTGCATTTTCTACAGCTTTATCATATTCTGCACATTCTTTTTCAAAATCCTCAGCTACACCGTTTGGTACATGTGTCCTGCTTTTATCTATATTTACATGGTTAAATAGATTTGTATTCATAAAATATCTATAGCTTTGAGGATGCTCCCCCTTCAAGCCTTTATATTCATCTAGATTATAGGAAGTAACCTTTGAAAAATCAATTTTATGTTCCTTGTTTAATTCTATTAATTCCTTATAAACACCTTCTGGTGTGCTTCCAGTTGCAAGACCAAGAACTGCATTCGGCTTTACATATAACAGCTTTGCCATTTCCTTTGCTGCAATTTTGCTCATTTCTTCATAATTTTTTGCTATTATAACCTTCATCGTATTTTACCCTCTCTTCTAAATATATTAACTTCAAATATATATTTATCTGACCTATAAATTGATTCTTCTATAAATAACAGCCTGTTATCAGTGGTAATATTTTTGCTGAACACCTTAATAAGTGGAAGGTTTTTATTAGTTCTAAATAATTTTTTATACTCTTCACTCATTAATACGCCTTGTATAGAAGCTTCAGAATGATCTACCACATAGCCATAGTCCTTAAGAATATCATAAAAGGAATTGGTAAGTTTCTCTTCATCAATATATCCGCAATAATCGCAAGGAATATATATTATTTCATTAGCTATTACTTCTTCCCCTACAATTCTCAATCTGTCGATTTTATAAACCTCTTCAAAGGGAATGAAATCTTCCAAAGGTTCAGGAGTTTGAATTTTTTCAAAGCTTCTAACCTCTGTCTTGGGAGTTAGTCCCATTTTTTTTACCATCTCGGAAAAGCTCATAATATCTGTTTGCTTTACTTTAGGCTCACAGACAAAGGTTCCCTTTCCCTTTTCTCTATGCAATATACCTTCCTGCACAAGCTCTCCGAGAGCCTGTCTCACAGTCATCCTGCTAACTGAATATTGCTCTGAAAGTTCTCTCTCGCTATCTATACACTGACCAACCTTCCAAATGCCTTGATTTATTTTATCTTTAATAGCTTCCTTTAATTGATAATAAACCGGAATTGGACTACTTTTATCAATGCTCATCTTAACCACTCCCTATTATTATTATAATATATATACCTATAGATGTCTATACCAGTTTGGGTAATTAACAATTAATAATGAACCATTAACAATTGGAAAGCAAAGAAAATCCCTTCCGGGATTTTCTAATAAATCAATTCAAAAGTCCGCAAGACTTTTTCCCTTAATTCTTCATTGTTAATTGCTAATTATTCATTACCTTCCAAACTTACTCATGATATTCTTAACCTTAGGCAGAACATAATGACTTCCGCCTCTCCCCTTAACATCCTCAATCATCATAACAATGGCCAGCTTTGGATTATCTGTATTAACTGCTGCAAACCATCCATTTTCTGTACCTGTGGTATCCTCCTGGTTTTTTTTAATTTCAGCGGTACCAGTCTTACCTGCAAAGGTTAAGCCTGAAATCTTTATCTCATTAGCTGTTCCATTTGGGTTCTCTACTACTTGAATTAAATCTTTAAGTATGGTATCAGCAATTTCTTTAGAAAATACTTTTTCTTTCCATACCTTAGGAGCTTCAGTTTTATCCTTCATATCTAAAACAGGACTGATTATATTTCCTTCATTAACAAAAGAACTGTAGATTAAAGCAAGATGAAGCGGATTCATTAATACCTTATCTTGTCCATAACCGCTGTCTGCAAGCTCTACATCTTTTTCAAGCTTTCCAACCTGTGACTGAGCTAAGTTTAAAGTAAAAGGTAATTTTTCGCCTATTCCAAAATCTTTAACTCCCTTTAAAAATTCATCCTTTGTTATAGCTAGGGCAGTCTGAGCAAAATAGATATTGTCAGAGCGAACCAGCGCATCTAAAAGATTTACAGACTCATCAGCTGTACTTACCCTAGTTATACTGTATTTGCCCCAAGAAGCATCCTTCTGCCAGGACTTACCTTGAATCTTAAGCTCAGCTTCTGGATTAAGCTTTCCTGTCTTTAGACCGATATCAGCTGTTTTATGCTTAAACTCAGTACCTGGATATATTGCATTCTCGTATCTTCTAAGGAAAGGCTTCTTAGGATTATCCTCTAAATCCTTATACTCCTTACCGCTGATACCCGTTACAAATTTATTAGGATCATAGGAAGGACTGCTTACCATTGCAAGAACTTCTCCAGTT
>CAZMQY010000031.1:16601-19438 GCA_964568335.1 uncultured Clostridium sp. | reverse complement strand
AACATCAAAATCATCATATTTCTTTCTTGCAAGTTCTGCAGCCTTTACCATCTCTTCTATTCCGTGCTCAGAGCCCAGTATAGTAAGTCCTATTCTAACTTTTTTACCGAAGCTTCCTGACTTTATTCCATCAGCTATTTCATTAAAGACCTCAGCTATCATTTTGGAAGCCATATCCTTATCCATATTATCACCTCTTTATTTGAAAGCCATTGGCTTACTTATTAATTAAATAAGCTGCAAAATCCTTCATAGCATCTGCAACCATGGACTTAACTTCTTCCTTTGAAATGCCTGCTCCAGTGTTTTCTTCGGTTTTGCCTGGATTCTTTTCAACCACAATGGAAACCCCATCAAATAAGTTTGTCATTCTTCCAAGGAACAAGCTTCCCTTTCCTACTATCATAAAGTTATCCATCTTTCCGTTAAGCATATGCTCTCTTCCATGTCCTACTATAGGAACTCCTGAAGGAATATGACCTTGAGTTGGAGCAAAGCCTGGATAACCATGTTCAGTAACAAATCCAGGAAGCTCTTTTCTATCTAGCTGCCCCTTCTTAACAGCTAAAGCACCAATCATCTTATAATTTTGAGTTGGAACATCACCTGCACCTGCAGGCTCAGTTATATCCGGAGTTTGCATTTCTGGAGCATATTTATTTATATCAGTAATTTTATAGCCTGCTTTATCAAGAGGCTCTAACACTAATGCTTCTAAAACAGACTGTGGCGATGCACCGTGACCTATTGTGTGTCTTCCTATTATGTCTGTTCTTAAAATTGGATTTACTCCATCATTTTCGCTTATAAGTATTGCAAAACCACCTAGGCAATCTTCAAGAATAGGAAGATTTTTCTTTATATGATCCTTTCCATTCATTCCAAGCTTAGCTGTAGCCCCGCCTGCAACTATTGCAACATTTTTATAAACCCCTGATTTAACAAGAGCTGACGCAGCAATAATAGCATGGGCTGGTCCTGCACAGAAGCCTCTCATGTCTGAGCCTGTTGCTCCCTTAAGCCCGGCAACCTCTCCAATAGCCTTAGCTATGTTTCCGCCGCCTCTTTGATTCATATCTCCAATTGCTTCTTCGGAACATTCAATTATATATTCAATGCTATTAACATCAATGTCTATGTCCTTAACAAGATGCATTAAGGCAAGTACACCTGAAGCCTTAACAGCCAAATTTTCAACCATAATATGTGAGGATAAGTTCTTATCATGTTCATGAGCGCGTCTTACGCAGCCTACTAGCTTGCCATCCTCATAAAGACCTTCTGCAACATGGGAGTCTACAAGCTTTTCTATGTCTGTCAGCTCTTCTCCCTCACCTAAAGCATCTGCTTTATTCTTTAAAACCGGATGCTTCACAAACTTTTCTTTAACAGAAGCAGTAAATCCTTTTTCTAATTTTACAAGATCAAATACATCTGAAACCTTTATTAATCCGTAGAATTCGTCCTGAGGCATTATTTCTCCAAACTTTCCAAACCTGTCGGCAGCATCAACCGCTTCATTTATCCAAGGTCTTTTTCTTGCTGCTAATTCTTCCGGAGTCATGTTTCCTATGTAGGTTTGATTTGGAGCATAAGCAACCACACTTTCAAAGCTTCTTAAATGAGACGGAATTTGTTTTAAATATTCCGAATCAGGATGTGTTTCTCTTTCTAAAGTTTGTGTAGTACCATTATGGATAATCATATCTGGTGTATTCACTAAAACATAAGATGCCTTCTTAATTACTGGAAAACTCATTTTTTTCCTCCTTTTAGTCGGAAGCACTGAGCAATTAAGATTACTCGCTCCCGCTCGCTAATTGCTCGTTAAAGTCCATTTATGGCTTTAACCTCCTTTTAGTCGGAACACGGGGTAATCAAGCTCATTGGATCCGCTCATTGATTACTCGCTAAAGTCCATTTATGGCTTTAGCTTCCTTGTTATCTGATGGATTAAATATTTAGTAAAAATGGAGAACTAGAGAATGTTTATTCTCCATTTCTCCATTTAAAAAGCAGCTATTTATTCTTCGAATACTTTTTGTCCTTCAACTGGAGTTTCTAAAGCTCTTAAAGCCTTTTCAACCAGTTTCTTTCTCAGTTCATACTCATCCTTCCTGTCAAGGTTTGGATTTCCAAGAGGATGAGGTATTGCTACAGTTGGAACTATTCTATTAGCTCCTACTGTAAGAGATATTGGAACTATTGTACACATGTGAACAATAGGCAATCCAGCTCTCTCTATTTCTTTTAAAATCGTTGCGCCGCAACGTGTACAGGTTCCTCAGGTGGAGGTTAATATAACTGCAGTAACTCCATCAGCTATAAGCTCCTTTGCGATTTGCTGTCCATACTTCTTTGAGGAAGCAACTGCAGTTCCATTTCCAACTGTACTGTAGAAGTATCTATGAAGAGAACCTATCTTTCCTTCTCTTTCAAATTCTCTTAATACGTCAACTGGAATAACTCTATCAGCATAAGTTGGATCATATCCGCCATGTGCTGTTTCATAAGTTTCAGAAGTTAAATCCATAACACCTTCAATGTCGTACTTTCCAAACTTGGAAGCACTTGAGGATTCAATATGGTCTGGATTTCCCTTTGGAACTGTTCCTCCAGATGTAACTATAGCTATTTTTGCTTTTGTAATATCTGCAACTGGCGCTGCAGGCTCTACTCTATCAAAGGTAGGCATTTTAAATTCTGTAGTAAAATCCTCACCTTTAAGCTTCTTTACAAGCATATCTACAGCTCTCTTTGAGCCTCTCTCGGAAGCAAAATAGTTCTTTCTTATGCCTCTTTCAATATATCCTGCTTCCTCAGGTGAACCTATTGCC
>CAZMQY010000031.1:0-16591 GCA_964568335.1 uncultured Clostridium sp. | reverse complement strand
TATCCTTCTATTTCTGGTGATTGCAGCTCTTCCTTATTAGCAAGTTTTATTGCTAAGCTAGCTATCTTTGGAAGTGCATCCCTCATGCCTGCTGCACTGTTTTTAGTTGATATGATGTAAATATGTTTCTTGTACATATCTGCACCTGGATTTTCCTCATACATAGCACTTAGTACAGGAATATTTAACTTTTCTTGAACTTCTGTTGCTATAGCACCACAAGCTACCCCATACCTACCAGCATTGAAAGCAGGTCCTGCTATAAAAATATCAGGATTATATTTTTTAACCATTTCAATAATCTCAGCTTTTGCTTCATCCATGTTTTCGTTAAAATATGAATCTCCGCATATAACTGTTGCAACTATTTCAGCACCTTTTGCCTTGAATAAGCCATTAAGTCCCATTCCAGGTCCTATAAAGCCTTCTCTAACTTCTGGCTTTATATCAGCTTTTTCTTCTCCGCCTATACCTGCGTAGAATTGATTAATATAGTGAACGACACGTATCAAGTGTGCTCCCCCCTCTCGGAGTAATTATTTGTATTGTGAAAATTGATCTCTTACGTTTTTAACTTCTTTTATGATTTCATCTACCTCAAGTACCATTTCCATCATTCCGCACTGCTCGTCATAAACAGCAGCGTCACATTCATCCTTAACCTCTTGGATCTCCAGATCCATCGCACCTGCGGCTGTTCAAACAAAGCATTCTGTTGATGCAAATACAACCTCTGCACCAGCAGACTTAGCGCACTCTTCTATAGCTGGTCCTGGAATTCCGTCTCTATCGCCGATAGCGATTACTTTTTTACCCTTTAACATTATATCCTTCCTTTCATAACGACTCTCTTTAAATTGATTTTTGTATAACTAATATCCTTTTGCAGTTAAGTAGTTAAAGCCTACTTCTGAAGTAGCTCCAGTTATAACCTGAATTTCAGCATGAATGGAACCATCCTCTCGAAGACTTCCTACATATCCTCCTGCTATAATATTAGCAGCTTCCGGATGACCTATTATTTTCTTCATTGCTGGGAGTGTAATAACTTCGTTAGCATTTCCTCCAGTAACTACTGCATCTCCTTTTGGAGTGGAGTCAGCTAAGGATTGTGAGCTTCCATCTCTTCCTGCATATTCATCAGTAATTAATACTGTTTTAATTCCTTTGTCTGTTATTTTGTTGCAGTTCATAACAAGATCAGCATCAGGATTTCCAAAGCCTTCTTCGGAAATTATTACTGCATCAGCTCCTAAGAATTCAACTAACTTAGCTGTCATATCTGAAGATCTTTGCTTATCCGCAAGATAAACGTTTTCGTTAGTTATAACACAGCCTAAGAAGTTAAAATCTTTTCCATGTCTTTCATATAAGTCTTCAATTACAGGATGATTTATATGAACATAAGTTGGATTCTTGTCGCAAGCTGAAACGCAGTTTCCGCTTACTATAGCACCATCAAATACTTCTGTTGGATAAATGAAAGTAGGTATTATCTTCTTAGCATCAACTCCATAAACATAAGTATCATGTAAAAGCCCTTGAGTTTGAAGCATATACACATAAACAACCTTTGGAAGTTCTGGGTACTGCTTAACCTGCTCAAGTAATGGAAGAGTTTCGTAAACCTTTATCTCATCTGGTTCTATATTCTTACCTGCTTTTCCAAGGTAAGTAGCAGCTTTAAAGCCTACCATTCTTACTGCTTCTTCATGCTCATGCTGAAGGACGCCTTCCTTTGGCTCGCATATAACAACTAGGTTGTTAGTCTTTGAAAATGGCGTGTATTTAGCTCCTTCGCCACTCATGTCTATTATACCTTCCTGGAAACCAACTATCTTACCTGTAGTAACTACAGCAGCTCCCTTAAGTACATGAGTTCTTCCAGAACCAACAGTATCAACCTTGCTTATAAAGCCAGGAAAAATACCACCTTTCCCTTGAACCTTCACTCTTGGCTCAATAACATCTTTTACAGGAATTATTCTAGTTTCCTCACCAGGCTTTGCTAAATCAAAATCAATGGACTGAAGTCTCTCATCTCCATCAACTTCCTTCAATAACTCTTCTTTATTTACATAAAGAACTCCATTAAACACCTTAGTTTCAGGTCCAAATTGGATGTCCTTTATATATATTTTTCCAAGTTCTAGACGCAAAGCGGTCACCTCCTATATTTTAAATTTATATTTAAGACTAATATCTTTTGTAATATAGTCCCAATAACAGGTTAATAAATTAACAATTGACAACTTAAAATTAACAATGAACAATTAAAGGAGGTTTTGCTGTGCAAAACTTATTAATTTGAGAATCCATATGGATTTTCATCATTCAATTGTTCATTGTTTATTGTTAATTAAAGAGTATCGTAAGTCTCTTTAATAAAGCTCTCAACATCAGCTAAGGTTTTTAGTTTATCAGGAGTAGCAACACTTGCCTTTTCTCCATTTTTATATATTATCATAGTTGGAAGTCCAAGTACTCTTTGCGCTATTGCAAGTCTTCTGGCACTTGAAGTGTTTAAGCTGGCAAATTTAATTTTATCTCCGTATTTGTGCTCTAATTCATGCACACCTGGCATAAGCTCAATGCATATTTCACATTTATCACCCCAGAAGTCTACGAAAACCGGCTTTTCTGAATAATTTGTAACCTCAGCATCAAAATTGTCCTTGTTTAGTTCTAACATTAAATTTCCTCCTTACTCTTTATAGAATGTAAGGATTATTAGCCCTTACATAGCCTATATCTCTTATTTGTATATATAATTTATAAGTTTTAACTTCTTATCTGTATAATTTTTAACATATCTTCTGTTTACTAAACATGAAGCTCCTCAAACTCATTTTCAATATAATGTTCAGCATTAGTTGCTGCGATTGCTCCATCAGCAGCAGCTGTAATAACCTGTCTAAGAGATTTTTGTCTTACATCTCCCGCAGCAAATACTCCAGGTATGTCAGTTCTCATCTCTTCATCAGTTACAATGTAGCCTGTTTCATCCAATCTTATCTTCCCTTTAAACAGTTCAGTAATTGGAAGAAATCCAACGAATACAAAACATCCGTCAACCTTAAGGTCGCTTGCTTCCCCTGTTTTAACATTTTTAACAACAAGACCTTCCAGTATTTCCTCACCCTTAGCCTGTTCAACTACTGAATCATATATGATCTTTATCTTTGAATTATTAAATACTTTATCCTGAATTGATTTTGCGCCTCTAAATTGGTCTCTTCTATGGATTATAGTTACATTTTCTGCAAACTTAGTTAAGTATATAGACTCAGTTAGAGCTGAATCTCCTCCTCCAATAACTGCAACATCCAATTCAGTAAAGAAATCAGCATCGCAGGTTGCACAGTAGGAAACTCCCTTTCCTCTAAGCTCTAATTCATTTTTAAAACCTGCAAGCCTTGGATATGCACCAGTAGCTATAATTATAGTTTTAGCTTCATAGGTCTCTTTTTGTCCAATAACCTTTTTTACCTTTCCACTGAAGTCAACCTCTATAATTTCATCCTTTGCAAACTTTGTTCCAAATTCCTCAGCCTGCTTTCTCATTCTTTCTATGATACTTGGTCCTGTAGAGTTTTCCTCTGAACCAGGATAGTTTTCAAGCTCATCTGTAGTAGCTGTTTGCCCTCCAAACTTAGATCTTTCAATAAGAAGCGTATCCATCTTTGATCTTGCCCCATATAGTCCGGCTGAAAGTCCGGCAGGTCCACCACCTATTATAATAGTATCGTAAATATGTGCCATACAAATTTCCTCCTTCTATTGTTTATAATTAAATTATCTTTTAATTGCATTACATATAATGTCAAAATCTATTAGTTGAAAATCCTCAAGTATCCTTTTATTCCAATTTGGAATTCCAAAATCCTTTAAAAATTTCTCAGTAGTGTTTATACTGTTTTCTATCAAACTTAAGGATTCTATATCTATATTATTACCTCTGTTTCTAGATATAATAACCGTTCTATAAGGCACTTCATTTGGCTTTATGCTGCTTACTAAAGGATGTGTAAGAAGCCTGTGATTTAAATGCACATAGTCTCTTACTCTTTTAAGCACCTCTATTGGGCTTCCTTCTATATATTCAAGCGTATAATTTGCTTCTAGCTTTTCCTTGCTCATTGGATTATTAGTTATTACTATCATTGGTTCAATCATTATAGTTTCCTCTCTCAATATAAATATATTCCTTAAATTTACAAACAAAAAAACAGAACGCAAAAACCCTTGACCCTTGCGCTCTGTCTCTAAAACCTGAGAGATTTACTCCTTCGGTGCTAAACTGCATACTTAAACACAGCAATAAGCTTTCCAGAGGTATGTCCACTATCGGTACTTTTGCCTGAGAGCTTCACAGAATACGGGCTATTCTGCTTATTCCTTCGGCTATCACTTAAGATTATCTCCCGAATGCTTCATCCATCCTTTATTAATTTAAAATAAATTATATTCTGATAATATTATATATTAAATATATTAAAAATGCTATAGCCTTTTTGAATTATTTGTTATCAAACCAATAAATTTTTGACGTAAATACTTCAAAATTAATATTTTTCAATAAAGAAAATACCACAAGCTCCTGTGCCTGAATGAGTTCCAACCACACAGCCAACCTCGCACTCAATAAATTCTGCTTTTCTTAAAAGCATCTCTTCCCTTAAAGCTTCAAGAATATCCTTATTCTGCGCTTGAGGTATTATGGAAAGTTCACCATCTTTAATTCCTTTTTCATCTAAATAATCTAGAATAGTTTTAACAGCTTTTTTATTGCCTCTTACCTTTTCCTTGACACCTAGCTCACCATTCTTAATTTCCAGTATAAGTCTTATTCCAAGCAGATTTCCTATTACACCAGCAGCTTTAGAAAGTCTTCCACCCTTAACTAGATTTTCTAAGCTTTCAAAAGCCAGAGCACTTTTAACATGAGGAATAGTGCTGATTATTTCCTGCTCAATCTCTTTAAATCCTTTTCCCTCTTCTCTTAGCCTACATGCCTTTAAAACTAGAAGTCCCAAACCAGAGGTTACATTAAGGCTATCTATTGTAATTATATCTTCACTTTCCAGCATATCCTTGGCGATGCAAGATGATTGGTAGGTTCCACTGAGTTTTGCGGAAAGATGAATAGATATAATCTTATAGCCTTCATTTAAATAACCTTTAAAGCACTCATAGAAGCTCTGAGGGTTTATTTGCGAAGTAGTAGGAAAAACATCACTGGTTCTCATTTTATCTAAAAATTCAGGAAATCTTATGTCAACTCCATCTCTATAGGATTCCTCCCCAAAATGTATCGTAAGCGGCAGCACCTCAATATCATATTTTTTTATAATATCCAAAGGTAAATCTGCAGTGCTGTCAGTTATTATCTTTATTTTTTCCATCAATTTATCCCCCTATTTCATATTTGGAAAATTCATTTGCCTCATAACTTCATAAGTCACAATAGCTACTGTATTAGATAAATTTAACGAGCGAGTACTTGTCTCAAGCATAGGCACCCTTATTAAATTTTCAGCGTTGCTTTCTCTTATGTAATCAGGAAGTCCAGCAGATTCCTTTCCAAAAACAATGAAGTCTCCCTCCTTATACTTTACCTCAGTATAAATCTTACTTCCCTTTGTTGTTGAAAAATAAAAATTGCCTTCCTTGTACTTATTTCTAAAATCCTCATAGCACTCATGTATTTCCATATCTAGATACTGCCAGTAATCAAGTCCTGCTCTTTTCAGATGCTTTTCATCAAGACTGAAGCCCAGCGGCTTTATAAGATGAAGCTTGGAATTAGTCAGCACACAGGTTCTTGCAATATTTCCTGTGTTTTGAGGAATCTCAGGCTCAAATAAAACAATATTTAAATTCAAAATTATTGCCTCCTAGTAAAATTTACGTATATAACATATTAATATTATCCTATTCAAAGGTTTTAGTAAAGATAAGACTACACCAGTATAAATCTTTCAATTGCTTTAGCTACTCCGTCATTATTGTTTGTATCAGTTACATAATCTGCCAGCTCCTTTACAAAGTCTTCTCCATTTCCCATGGCAACACCCATTCCTGCATATTTTATCATGGAAATATCATTTTCATTATCTCCAATACACATAACTTGTTCCCTGTGTAAATTATAGAAACCAGCTAAAATCTCAACAGCCCTTCCCTTCGAAACACCCTTAGTCATAACTTCAAAATTGTTGTACAAAGAACTTACCACCTCTAGCTCATTACACCCTAGCAATTCCTCTTTAGCCTTTGCTATTTTTGCCACATCCTCATCACTGCAAGTACACTTTAGTATTTCCTCATTACTTTCCTTAAACACATCTTCCCACCGATTTACTTCCTGTAGTTTTATCTGCTGTTCCTTAGGAAGAGTTTTATTTATCCTCATATATGGACTATTTGAATCAAGCTTCTCCATAAATATAGTATCAAAGGTGTGAAAATAAAAGCGCAAACCATGTTTCTTTAATATTTCCATTATTCTCATGGAATTTTGAAACCCTAATGGAGCTTTATATATAACCTCCTCCTTATCCTTCTCTCTAATATAAGCACCATTTGAAGCTATGACAGGAACCTTTACTCCCAGCATCTCTGCATAAAACTTTGCTGAGGTATACAGTCTGCCTGTGCATACAGCAACCTTTGCACCCTTTTCATGAGCTTTCCTAACAGCCTTAATATTTCTTTCACTGACTTTACCCTCACTATTTAAAAATGTTCCATCCATATCTAAACATATAAGCTTATACATTCTGCACTTTATCCTCCTGTGTTCTTTTATTTATACATAACAATTATAACAAAAAATTCTAATAGTAACAAAACACGAGAACTTTTAATTTTCTCGTGTTTATGTTTGACTATAACAGTTTATTTATTCAAGGGAAAAATAATTCATTATGCCTCTTACAGTATTTAATGCTAAGCTTTTTAAAATCTCATCCTTCATAAGCTTACCCCTGTCTTCCTCATTGCTCATGAAGCCGCTTTCCAAAAGCACACAGGGGATATTGGTATTTCTTAAAACAGCTAAATTCCCCCTGGCAATCCCCCTGTCCTCCCAGCCGTCACTTTTTACCAATTCCTTTTGAATGGTTTTTGCAAGCTTTATTCTTTCATCCTTTTGATAGCCGTTTACATCGTAGTAATATGTAGTTACACCCTTATATTTGTTAACCTTATTATCATTGATGTGAAAGGAAATAAATAAATCTGCAGAAGCACTGTTTGCAATATCAGATATCTCTTTAAGCTCTAAAAGCTTATCCTTATCTCTAGTTTTTACAACCTTAAAACCATTAAACATAAGCTCATCTGCTGCATAATTTGTTATTTTAAATGTTATATCTTTTTCATACAAGCTGCCAAAGTTAGCACCTTTATCAACCCCACCATGACCAGCATCTAGCACAATGGTATGTTTAAAGGGATTTTCTTCCTTTGAAATAAGAATAATTATTTTTTTATTATCATTGCTGTCTATTTGTACGAAATTATTATCATTGAAAAGCTTCTTAATTCTTATAATTAATTTCTCTTTAGAATTATCATAGGATATTTCCTTAGCCTCTGCTGCATTTTCTCCTTTTATGCTAAGCTTTGCAAGGTCATTTTTTTGAAGCATAATATCTATATAGTCCTTGCCTTCGTCCCATCTAACCTTAGAAATATCGTTTTCACAATCTAAAACATATCTTTTAAAATACTTGCTTTCAGAATAAGCTATACTTCCATCCTTATCTGCTGCTAAAGCAACATTGCTAACTAAAGCCTTGTTATTTTCATAACTAGATTCATTACCCTTCATGCGTTCGTTAATTGCAAAAACAACATTTAAAAGCATTAAGAAGAAAACAAAACACCATATCCCAAATCTTTTTTTGTTTTTAACCTTTACTCTCATTTATATCCCCCAAGCTTGCCTATTTTTATCAATAGCTTGTCCTTTCTTTTAATAATATAATAACTCATAAAAAAAATCAATTTACAATGTAAAAAATGTCCATGGAATAATATTCCATGGACATTGCCTTAATCATTTTGGTGCGGATAACAGGAGTCGAACCTGCATGGAGTTACCCGCTAGAACCTGAATCTAGTGCGTCTGCCAATTCCGCCATATCCGCTGAGTTATATTGAACTAATCTTTCTATATAATAGCACAATATTTCTTTTAAATAAAGAGATTTTTTTAGAAAAATAGTATTTTTTTAGAAAATATTCTATTTTAGTTTGTCTTCGTCTAACTTGAGTTTCAATAAAATTATAATATTCTTCTTTATTAAATTCTGCAGGAGCCTTAGCGCCATAATATTCTCTGTAGGACAGATCAGCCGCTATTCTAACCTTCTCTGCAATCTCATCCTTCATTTTATTTATAAATTCCAAATCAGGAATAGAGTCAGGCTTGGTATAGCCAATAGTTTTAAGCCTTTCTAAAGAATATTTATAAAGAGGTATTATACTTTTACTTTTCATCATTGCAACTTTTCTTCTAGTAAACATCAACACAACTAAAGTATTAATTGCTATTATAGCCAAAGCATAGTAAGCAATCTTTATTACTATAGGAGGCAATATAAATTTGGAGCTACCACCTGTGGTTTCCCCATCACCTCCCACTGATGGCTTTTGAGGAAGTATTATATTTGGTCCTCCTTCTTCACTTGGAGTATTTTCTAATTCATTCTTAACTCGCTCCTCCTCCTTATGAATTTCTTCAACAGCATTTGGAACCGCATCTACTGTGTACCATAAACCTGCACCTGAATTTTCTAAATATAAAACCTCTGTCCAAGCGTGGGCATTTTCATTTCTAACTACATAGAGCCCCTCCTGATCCTTTTCTTCAGTCATATTGAATCCTTCTACATACCTGGCGGGTATTCCAGCTATTCTGCACATTATTGTTTCTGCTGTTGCAAAATAAGTGCAGTATCCCTTCTGCTCTGTGAAAAGAAAATAGTCCAAAAACTCTTGTCCTTCGGGAACTTGAGATACATTTAAGGTATAGGGATATTTCTTATTTAGATAATCCCTGATGGCCTGCACCTTTTGAAAATTATTTTTCTTATCCTTTGTTAAACTATACACTAAATCATAAACTCTAGTACTTATATTATCAGGCACTTGAAGATATTTTTTATAAAACTCTGCATAATGAGCTGCTCCTACTTCACTATAGCTTTGTGTGCTTACAAAATTCAAAAGTCTGTTTCCTCTATCATTGAGATTATAAAAATACACTGAGTAAGGTTTTTCAATTATTCCGCTGCTTATAAAGGTTGATTCATCATCATAATAAATATAATCCTTATCCACATCAACATTATAAGCTAGTATAGGAGCGAATACTGTTGAGCTGTTTAGCTCCTCAGGCTTTATCATTATTTCATTGCTGGCATCTATATAATTCTTTGTAAAATTATCTTGCAGCATGCTATCTTCAGCCTTATTTTTTTGAGAATACTTCTTCTCCCTCTGCTCCCAAATAAAACCATCGTAATAATCCTTAACATTTCCTCTTAAATAGTAGGTTTGATTGCTCTTTACTTTAAATGCAATGAGTTTGTTTACAGTAATAGGTCCTCCAAGCTTTCTGCTGCTGTTTTCATATCCCGAAAAGGCTAAGTCATACTTATATTTTTTTCCCTTCTGCTCTCCATTTAAAGCGGAATTCCCAAATTTATTGTAAAATTTGCCCTGTATTTCCGAACCATAACGCCCCTGATAACTTTGAGGAAGTATATTGGAAATACCTGCAATAATCAAGCACATAAAAACTGTATAAATTATTACACTTGTACTTCTAATGCTAACTCTAATTCCGTTTTTAGTCAGCTTTTTAATTTTCTTAACGAATTCATTGATACAGTAGGTAATTAAAGTTAAAAACACGTAATGAAATAAATACTTTTTAATATCATCGGTATAACCAAGATACCATAGCGTTATCGTAGCAGTTAATGTTATAATGAGTACGCTGTTTGGAGCCCCTTTAGAGGAGCAAAGGGTTGCAACAAATGCCAATAGTATCAAAACCAAGATAAAAATAGGTTTATATGCTTCAAAAGGGGTAGGGGCACCTTGGGATACCAAAGAATTTATAGAATTAAAGTTATTTATTATATAGGCTTTAAACAAGTAGCTTACATAGCTAGCATTAAGAATATAATAAACTGCGCTTGCAGCAATCAAAAGTAATACAAAAATAACCTTCAGCTTTTTTTTCCTCAGTGCACTATGGAAGAACCAGTATAGGGCAACCCCTGCAAGAATAAACAAAGAGACAAACACATAATCAAAGTTCTCAATCTTATAGCTTATTTTAGCTAAAGTAACAACAAAAATAATATTAATGTAAATTAAGAATATAAAAACCTTATTATCCTTTAGAAAGCTCATAATTTCACCTTGCTTTCTGTTTTGTTTATCAATTCATTAATGCTATAACAATCTACGCCTATCCTTTTAAGTACATTCATATTGCTCAAATTATTTAAAGTACTTGCACAGTAGAATACTGTAATGTTATAGCCTCTATCTTTCATAAGGATAAGATTGTCCTTAAGCTCCTCACTAACCCCTACTGTAACTATACCAATCCAGCTTAGCTTAGGTATCTTTGTTAAGTTTGAGTTTACAAACTTAACAAAACTGCTTTCACTATCGCTTTTTTGACCTATGAAATATTCCATTAACTCATTGAAACCGTCTCTGCTCTCAATATCAAATCTTCTATGAATAGAAGCATTTATAAAAAGCTTTGTTTTAATACCCTTAAGCTCCATGTAATTTACAACAGAAGAGCATAAATCAATTAGCTGTTCTTCTGCTGTTCCACTATCATCAATAATAAAATTATCTTTGCTCATATCAAGAAATAAATTGCTTTCCTCGCCAGACACAGTATCAAGATCTCTAACATAAAGCTCTCCATGCTTTGCACTTACCTTCCAATTTACCCTTTTTAAATTATCACCTTGATAATATTTTCTTATATCTTTAGTGCTATATATATCTTCAATATTAGTCTTACTGCTTACAGAATTTTTAAATATATCACTGCCTTTAGCTAAAAATCTATTCAATTCATATAACTTAGGATAAACTTTTACAGGTACGCTTAAATTCATATTCTTGCTTCGTTCAAATACGGAGAATAAATCGCTTATGTTTAAATATAATTCTCCAAAGTTATATATACCCCGCTGATTAAACTTAACTGTAGTTCTAATCCATTTACTTTCATCCGGACCTAGCCATACTGCATCTCCATTATATTTGGGGTTGATCTTTGCTAATGCTTTGTTTTTTAGAATTACATAGGGTGCTGGAAGAATGCCATAATTTTTTATTATTGTTATAAATTCATGGTCATCTCCCGCACTATACATTCTCTTGTCAAACCTAACCTGGATAACGATGCTTCTTTGCTTTGACAATATATAAATTAGGCTAACTCCAAAGGTTAACAAAAGCCCATGAAAGATTCTGTAAGGAAGATTTCCTCCCTGTATAAGCGCAAAAGCATAAGAAAACGCCATAAGTATTACATATTTAATGCTTACCTTAAACATTTTACTTCACCTTTGGCACTGAAACTGTCTTTAATATGTCCATAATAACTGAATCACTGTCGTAGTTGTTCGCCCTTGCCAGTGCAGACACGGCTATTCTGTGACTAAGCACTAAAAGAGCATTTTCTCTTACATCCTCTGGTATGACAAAATCGCGTCCATTAATTAACGCATTGGCTTGTGCAACCCTTAAAAGTGCTAAGGAAGCTCTGGTACTACTTCCTAAAATCAAATACTTATTGTTTCTTGTAGCATCAGCGATACTTGCAATGTATTCATTAATTTCATCAGAAACATGAACTTCTCTGGCCTGCTTTTGAAGTTCTAATATCTCCTCTGTACCTGCCACGCTTGCCAACTCCTCTAGAGGCTGATTATTTCTATATATTTTAAGGATTTTAGCTTCGTCCTTTTTATCAGGATATCCAACTCTTACCTTCATTAAGAATCTGTCAAGCTGTGCCTCTGGAAGCACAAAGGTTCCTTCACTTTCTATTGGGTTTTGAGTCGCCAAAACAAAGAAAGGTTTTTCAAGCCTGTATGTATAATTTCCTTCTGAAACTTGTTTTTCCTCCATTACCTCAAGAAGGGCAGATTGGGTTTTAGGAGAGGTTCTGTTTATCTCATCAGCCAATACAATATTAGCAAATACAGGACCCTTTCTAAATTCAAACTCCATATTTTTCTGATTGTATATGGATATACCTGTTATATCCGAAGGCAATAAATCTGGCGTAAATTGAATTCTACTATAGGTTAAGCTAAAGGATTTTGCAAGAGCTTTAACTAATGTAGTCTTTCCTACTCCAGGTACGTCTTCAATTAAAATATGACCATCTGCAATAATCCCCTTCATTATATTGTAGATCTCATATCTTTTTCCTATTATAACCTTCTCAATGTTATATACGATATTTTTTATAAGCTGTTCTGCATCCACAGTAACTCCTCCTAACTTTACATTAAAATAATAATCTGATTTTTAATAATTTTGTATATATTATATCATAAATTATTATTTTTTTACTATAACCTTTCAACTTTTACAATATTTTGTTGCGGAGTAAAAAATAAAGACAGGCGCTAACCTGTCTTTACAACTATTGTGCTGGAGCAGTTTGAGTCTGCTCCACTGCTTGTGATTGAGCTTGTGCAGCATTTGAAGTCTGAGTAGTATCTTGAGGTCTTTTCTTTGTACCTCTCTTAACTATGCCGTCTATCTTCTTATAGGTTTCATCAGTTACTATCTCTTGACCAACATACTTTCCATTCTCGTAAATCTTTTTATATACCTTAACCTTATATCCTGTTTGAGCCTTCTGAACTGTTTCAGTTTGCCCTTCGTACATATTTGGATCATCAATATACTTTGTCTCTGCATTTATGGTACCATAGGTTTCACTAACCAGGTCATAGCTTCTTACTGCAAGACTGCTGTCCGAATACACATTAAAGCTTAAACTTTTTCCATTTAAATATCCTTCTATATATATTGGAAACGGCAGTGTATTTATAAATTTATAGTCTATATTACCATAGTCTACAGTTGCATCCATTCCAAGAGCTACATAGCTAGAAGGAAGTGAGTGGTGTCTTCTCTCCGTTGCATTAATATTAGATCTCATAACAGCATTATATAAAGTTGAAGAAACTTGGCAGATTCCCCCTCCTATACCTGAGTCCAATTTATTGTTTACAATAACACCAGCCTCCTTATACCCCCTTGCTACAGTTCTTTCCCCAACAACCTCATTGAAGCTGAAGGCTTCTCCAGGCATTAGCAGTTTTCCATTTATACTTTTCGTAGATAATCTTATATTTTCAATTCTATTAGCTGGAGAAGTTGCAAAGGTTGTAGTGAAGGTTGTTAACTTAGTGTTTACCTTTGAAAGCTGCTCTGCAGTAACAGAAGCTTGTACTACATCTAAAGGTGCTTGGAGCTCAACATCACCGCTTATATCCCCATTAATTTTATCAATTATGTCTTTTTCAAGCTTTTCAGTATTAAGCTTAACACCATTTTTTTCTGGAGTTACTGAAAACTTTCCACTGGTGACCATAGTTATGCTTCCATTTACAGGAGACTTGTCTATTTCTTTCTGCATTCCGGCAATTAATTCCTTAACAGCCTTAGGGTCGTAGTCAAACTTGAGCTCAATATTTCTAGGCACAGGTGTCTTTACAAGCTTATATCTTTCAATAAAACTCTTAGTCTTGCCATATGTAAAAGCTTCATTTACAGCTTCCTCTATGTTGTACTTGGCGTTTAGTTTTAAATAATCCAGAGTATAGGTCTTATCTATGCCTTTAATGCTGATTTTTTTCTTTACAACCACATCACCGTATTTTTCCTGCAGCAGCTTTTCTGCTTCAGCTTTTGTTTTCCCTGATAGGTCAATATCTTGGACAGCTACCTGTGGATATATAACATCTGAATAATTCTTTGTTGCATTATACATATACCCACCACGTGCACCAACAGCTCCGCCAGTAGCCAAGAGCAGTGAAACAGTTGTAATTATTATTGTTTTTTTCTTCATGGTCAACCCCTCTTTCTGTTCTCGGTAATATTATACTATAAAAAATATTTATTTTATATATATACTTACGTATTTTTTGTAATTTTGTTCAATATATTAGATAAGTATGGTAAAATAATTTTGAAAATAAAAAATTATATATATTTTTAACTTTAAGAAGGAGGAATACGATGGGTTACAGTAAAGATACAATAAAATACTACCTGGAAAACATATTAACTATTCCAAGTCCTACAGGATATACTAAAAAGATAATGGACTTTATAAAAAAGGAACTTGATGAACTTAAGGTTCCCTATAGGCTTACCAACAAAGGTGCATTGATTGTAAGTTTAAAAGGCAAGAATGATACCTATCAAAGAACATTTTCCGCTCATGTAGATACGCTGGGTGCAATGGTTAAAGGAATAAAATCAAATGGAGCGCTGGCTTTAGTACCTGTTGGAGGTTTCATGATGGCTTCAATCGATGGAGAAAACTGCACGGTGGAAACCTTAGATGGAATAACTTTCACTGGTACTATTCACACTACTAAGCCTTCTGTACATATAAGCGGTCAAGAAGCCACTGATTTAAAAAGATCTCCAGAAAACATGGAGGTAATTCTTGATGAAAAGGTTAATTCTAAAGCAGATACAGAAACCCTAGGTATAAATGTAGGAGACTTTATTTGTTTTGACGCTAGAACAGTAATTACTGAAAAGGAATTTATAAAAAGCAGACATTTAGATGACAAGGCAAGCGTAGCTGTTCTTCTTTATGCCATAAAGCATATAATGGAAAACAATCTAGAGCTTCCTTATACTACAAACTTTTTTATAAGCAACTATGAAGAAGTAGGACATGGCGCTTCTGCAGCAATACCCGAAAATACTAAAGAATTTATTTCCGTAGATATGGGAGCCCCAGGTCTTGATCAAAATTCTTCAGAATATGCAGTATGCATCTGTGCCAAAGACTCCTCAGGCCCTTATGATTTAGATTTAAGAAAAAGATTAATGGAAATCTGCAAAAACAACAACATAGATTATAAAATTGACATATACCCTTATTACGGTTCTGATGCTTCTGCAGCTTTAAGAGCTGGATGGGATATAAAAACTGCCCTTATAGGACCAGGTGTTTTCTCTTCTCATGCTTATGAACGAACCCATATGGATTCTGTTATCAACACTTTAGATTTGGTAATTAAATACTCCTTAGAAAAATAATTAAAAATAAGCCACACTGTATCATTTGTCAGTGTGGCTTATTTTATTTTTTATTAACTTTGTATTTCACAAGCTCAAAATCTTTATTGTCACTGTCATAAACAGATACATAGAGCTCTTTGTCATCTTTTGACCATTCACTGTCAAAATAGGCAATTCTAGAAACCAATAAAAATCGCTGTTCCTCTGAACTATTTTTTGCATCATTTGCCCAGCTTTGAATTTCTATATCTTTATTTTCAAACTCTTCTCTAGTTAATTTATATTTATTTTTCAGTTCACTTAGATCAGCAATATAAATATTGGAAAATTCCTTATCAATAAACAGATTTTTCTTTCCTTTGAATTTTGTATAGGACTCCGATTCCCTATCAAACTTCGCATAGCTTACATAATTTCCTAAATTTGACCATGCTGCATATTTTCCTTTGTCAATCAGCCTGCTGTTCTTTGTCTCAAAGTTGAATACATAAATGCTTTCTTGCCTTTCATATAATAGATTTTTTCCGTCCTTAGATATTGAAGGACTATACCCATCAACAATTTTTTCCTCAGTCTTGCCATCCTTTAACAGCTTATATATAGAAGGTTCCTTTTCGATAAATCCATGACCACTTGGATCTGGAATTACTGTAACTTTAAAAAAAATTATTTCTCCTTCAGGAGTAAAATTTGGCTTTGCAAAAGAAACCTGTGAATTATCTGAGCTTACAATTTTATCAATTTTTTTCGTACTTATCTCCATCTTATATATACCGTCATTCCTTGCAAATGCTATTATATTATTGTCCTTTCCATAATATACAGGGTTATAGCAATTACCCATAATAGTAAGCTGTCTTATATCATTTTTATTTAAATCCAGTTCGTATATATCATCACCGGAACTATATAAAAGCTTATTACCTTCTGAATTCATACAAGGCGTGAAAAATCCACCTTCTGCTACAAGAACAGAAGGATTTTCACTTCTTATAATACTTACAACACTGACTTTATTTGTTATTTTATTCCTTATTCCATAGTTTGCACTTATAATAATTGTTGAATAAGTGAGTGTAACTGCAAATAGGCTGTACCTAATAAATCTTTTATTCATTAAAACCACCTAAGCTTTCCTTATAAATATTAATCATTTATAATTAGTTTCTATAATAATTATTAATTTTATCCATAGATACGAAATATTATTTGTTATGTTATAATATATGAGTTTTTACATGTTATACTT
>CAZMQY010000030.1:3895-19793 GCA_964568335.1 uncultured Clostridium sp. | reverse complement strand
TAAAAACACACCCATGCTTGATTAATTAATATTAATGGTTGGCTTCAGCCTCTGCTTTAGTCCTCTGAACTGTACCGTGCGGATGATGAGGCGGCGCATAAATAGAATATACCTTAAGGGGTATATTGCCTGTATTGATAATATTATGCCATGTACCAGCAGGTATCATTATTGCAAAGTCATCGCTAACTCTTTCTTGAAAATCCAACCTGTCTTTGCTCCTTCCCATTCTAACAAGCCCACGACCTTGTTCAACACGTATAAACTGATCCGTGTCTGGATGAATTTCTAAGCCTATGTCATCACCAGGATTGATGCTCATCAAGGTAACCTGAAGATGATTTCCTGTCCACAAAGCGGTACGGAAATTATTGTTTTGTTTAGTAGCCTCATTAATATTAACTACGAAGGGCTGCGGGCCATAGTCCTTCAAATTAATTAAGCGGCCTCCCTCCAGGGGTTGTGAAGGGTCGGATATAAAGTCATAATTCATTTCATCATCAAAAGGACTATACTCATCAGAAATTTGTCTAGTTAAATTTGGATCATACATTGATGTATTTGCAAAATAAGGACAGTGATAAGTATTGTAAGCATCATACATGCTGTCTGAATCATACCCATAATAGGGGCTTGGATACGCTCTATAAGGATTATACATAGGGTTCCTTCCTTTCATAGTCTTACAAAATTATAATATGTTCTATGTCTTGAAAATGTGTTTTCTTTTCAAAATAAGGCTTTTGATAAGGAAACATAGCATGAAAAATCATGAATTATTAATACGTTAATAGTATAATTTAAATAGCAGCTTATTTTAAAAAATGTGAAGCAAGAGTTAAAACAAATGAGGAACTGCGAAATATGGAATATAAAATCAAAACAACCAAGACTGATGAATTTATCAACATTACCAGCATTATAAAAGAAGAAGTACTAAGAACGAGCGTAAAGGACGGCATAGCGGTGGTATTCATTCCTCATACAACTGCGGGAGTGACAATAAATGAAAATGCTGACCCGGATGTGGTATTTGATATGCTGTCAGATTTGAACAAGGTATTTCCAGAAAATAAGGAACACCGCCACTTTGAAGGAAATTCCCATGCACATATAGAAGCTTCCTTGGTTGGTTCATCAGCTACCATAATAATTGAGAATGGAAAGCTTAAGCTTGGAACCTGGCAGGGAGTCTATTTCTGTGAATTTGACGGACCTAGGAATAGGAGCGTTTATGTGAAGGTTATAGAAGGCTGATTGAAGGTTTTATTTAGGCTATGTTTAATGGTAATGTTGAAATTCAGCATAAACTTAAACATAGCCTTGCTTAGTGTTGGTAGCACTAAGATTTTCTATTTTATCATGGAAGGACTTCAGTTACAGAAAATTTATACACTCCATTCTATATTAAAAATATCTTTCCTAATATTTTCTTTAGTTTTTTCAATTCTGCCATCTTTCATATATATAATTCTATCAGCAATATTAGCTAATATTGGATTATGAGTAATTATAACTATTGTTGATTTCAGTTTTTCATTAAGTTCAAGTATTAACTTTAAAATTTCTTTACTTGTTGTTTCATCTAAAGCACCTGTCGGTTCATCACAAAAAAGAACTTTAGGTTTTTTGGCTATTGCTCTTGCAATTGCCACTCTTTGTTGTTGCCCGCCGGATAATTCATAAATTGTACTTTTAAATTTATCTTTA
This sequence comes from uncultured Clostridium sp., assembly GCA_964568335.1. Lineage (GTDB taxonomy): Bacteria > Bacillota > Clostridia > Clostridiales > Clostridiaceae > Clostridium_AT. The sequence goes on along the minus strand of CAZMQY010000030.1, from coordinate 18,083 downwards.
AGTCCGACTAAATCAATAATTTCTTCAACGTGTTTATCATTAATTGATTTATTAAGCATTGCACCTAGTTTAACATTTTGAACAACATTCAAATGCTCAAGCAAATTATAAGATTGAAAAATAAGTCCAAAATTATCTTTTCGTAAATTTGTCATTTCATTATTATTTAGACTGTTAATATTTATATCATTAAAATAATATTCCCCTTTGTCAAGTTTATCAAGTCCTGACAAAACATTAAGCAAAGTTGTTTTTCCACTTCCAGACATTCCTAAAATAACAATTAATTCACCTTCATTTATTTCCAAACTTACATCATTTAAAGCATATACTTTTTCCTCTTGTTCATAAATTTTATACCCATTTTTCAAATTTATTAAAGCTGACATATTAACCTCCGTAAAAATCAGAAAAACCTAAATTTTTTGCATCAACAATTGAATCATTAATCACTTCTTTTTTTATAGTACCGTCATTTATAAATATTGCTCTGTTTCCTGTCTTTGCAAAAGCAGGATTATGGGTTATTACAATAATTGTTGTTCCGTTTTTTTTGTTATATTCCTGTAGTTTGCTCATTACCTTTATGCTATTTTTTTCATCTAAAGCACCTGTAGGTTCATCACATACAAGTATATTTGGATTTTTTGCAAGCGCTCGTGCTATTGCTACACGTTGTTTACCTCCACCGGATAATTGATGCGGAAATTTATTTTTATATTCTGTTAATTCAAGCTCATTTAATAAATCATCAATTATTTTTTTATCATGATTTTTATTTAATCTAAGTCCAAGTTCTACATTTTCCCATACCTTTAAATTAGGCACAAGATTATATGTTTGAAATACAAAGCCTATTTCGTCACGTCTGTATTTTTCAAGTTCTAAATCGGAGTAGTCAGATATATCTTTTTCTTTAAAAAATATCTTGCCATTAGTTGCGGAATCAATGCCAGACATAATGTTCATTAAAGTAGATTTACCTGAACCTGACTGTCCGAGAATAATAAGCATTTCACCTTTTTTAACTTTTAGATTTATATTTTTAAGTGCATAGAATTTGCTTCCTGCCGTATCATAATGTTTATCTATATTTTGAAGTTCTAAAATTATATCTTCACTATACATACTGCACCTACTCTCTCTTTAGCGCTATGGATAACGGCACTTTATCCAAAGTTTTTTTATTCAATTTCAATGATAAATAATAACCTATAAGCACTAATACTATTCCCATTATTATTTGAATTAAGCTAAGTTTCACAGGAAAAGCAATATTACTGCCGCCAAAAATCATTCCAAAAGTAATATTCATAATTAAATATGAAAGAGGAATAGCAATAGCTATTGAAATAAATACAAATGGCATATAAATATTTAAAATAATGGTATCTATCTCTTTACGATTGTACCCCATAGTTTTTAATAAAGATATTTGGGCAGTGTTTTCATCAATTACAAGGTTTGACAACAATGAAATTAAAATCATCGCTAAGAAAGTCATGAAGATTTCCAGTAATATAATAAAGTATCTTGCTATTGATGATAATTGTTTATATGAACTTTTGGTTTCTTCCATACTTACAAGAGAAGTAACTTTTGCATTTTCAACTTGTGTACCTATTGCTGTGCCAGTAGCATTAGAAGTAAGGCGTATGTTATAACTACCTTGTTCATTACCTAATTTATTATTTAGAAAACTTCTTTCTAAAAATACGCCCGGACCATCAGTAAAATTAGAGCTAAGTCCAACAATTTTAACATTAAACCTAAAATCATATTTGCCCTGTGGAGTTATTGTTACTGTATCACCAACTTTTGCATTAAACTGTTTTAAGAAGTTACTGGTTACTATCAGTCCGTCAGTTGTAGTATGAATTATTTTTCCTTTTTGGTCATAAATAGGGTACGAAGTATTATCTGAACTAATACCCATAATATTTAAAAATTCGCCATCACTTGATTTATTATTTTTCGTAGCTACGCCATTTACAGCATCTATTGTACCTTTTACGGAAACCATTACCGTATCGCCGCTTTGTAGACCATTATGACTATCATTTTGAAGTAAAAAATTATTGTATGTTACTTCATAATTGTAACCATACCTTGAAAAATTAGCTTCTAAAGCAGGAAAGATATTACTTCCTATGAATATAAGAGTTATTATCATTCCACATAAAGTAGTAAGCAGTATTATAGACAATAATTTAGGTAATGACCTTGATGCCAATGTATATTTAAAACGTCGTTCAAATGTTGAATTAGCTGTTAAATTTGAAACAAATCTTGTTAGTGAATTAATTTCATTATTTTCTTTTGGGTTAATTAAGTTTACAGAAGTATTTTTGAGCATAAAATAAGCAATTAATATGCTTATCAAACTTATTGAAATAAACAATACTAAAAAGGCAATAATTAAAAGTTCATATTTTACACTTGTATCAAGCAAAGGCAATGCAAAATATCCTCTTAAAATTAATAAAGCTGCATTTTTAAATATTATTGCTATTAAAAATCCTAAAATAGCAGAAAGCCCTGCTATAACTCCAAATAATACATAACTTGATGATACTGAGTATGTATTATACCCTAAAGCTTTTAATATTCCTAACTGCTTACTATCGCTTTTCACCTTTTGACGCACAACAAAAGATACGATGAGCATGCTTATTAATACGAAAACAATAAGCACAGCTATAGAAGCTATATTAAATGAATTAATCATTGTAAACAATCCGCCGCCAATACTTAAATCAGACATATAATCCAGGATATAATTACATTGTTTATCATCCGAAATTGTTCTGACAGCTTGAGTATAATCAGTTGGCTTATTATTAAATACTCCCACCAAATATCCATCCATATCAATTTTTAAAGCTTTAAAATCATCTTTTGTCATTAATACCAATGTTTGAGTCTTACTGTTGAAAAACACACTACTTAGGTCGATTTTCGGGAATATATAATTTGGAGCATAATAAGTACCAACAATTTTATAAGTTTTATTTAGAATGGTTATATCACTACCTATATTTAAATTATTTGCTTTTAAATATTCGGGATAAACAGTTATCTCACCATTGTTTTGAGGAAATCTTCCATCTACTAAATATGGAACATTTATTTTATTATTGATGTTATAAGGCATAAATCTAAAAGCGTGCTCTACATTATTAATTTTATATAAAGCATCTTTTTTATATTCAGCTTCATAATGAAAGTTATATTTTTGTGCTAATTCATTAGCATTTGCATATCTGTAAACCAATATATCTTCATAATCAGCCATTGCATCTAAAGCATTTTCTCTATTTGCTTCAAGTTTTGCTGGAGAAATGCTTTTATCGTCAATCATATTATAATAAGCATCTATTTTAGCTTTTTTTGTTGGCTTTACATCCGTATGTGCTTTATAAAACTTATCAATATCTTGCTTAGTCAATATTGCCTGTGATACAAGGCTTAAGTCTTGTACATTTTGACTTATTTTATATTTATCAAATGAACTCTTAATATTAAAGGATAAATTCAAAAGCATCGTAAAGAGTAAAGTGGATAAAGTTAATAACAAAATAATTCCAATAAAAAATGTTTTCTTTTTTATTATTGATTTTAATGTATTTAAGTACAAATATTTCATATTTTATCTCCTTGCAGCCATCGAGTATTTTTTCTACTTCTCTAAATATAGTTTTTCTTAATTTTATCAGAATATAACACTATAAAATCGTTCTAATGCTTTTTAAAAATCTTTTTGATTATTCCCATTTTCTATTCATTCTGTTTAATATGCTTTATATTATAAATTTTTTTCATTAAAATTTGATTAGATAAATCTTAGATTAAAATTAGAAAATATATAATATCGGAAAAGTAGATTATATATTACCGTTATGTTCTTGAAGAATAATGCATAACAAATTAAATATAAGTCATAGTTTATGATATGGGTCAGCGTGATATAATCTAATATAGTTTTTCAGAAGCAAATAGATAAGAAGATAAGAAGATAAGAAGATATCTTCTTATCTTCTTATCTTCTTATCTATTTTTTCTTTCTTGTCTAGAAAATCTATAACTTAAGCATTAATAATTATAGACAAACAATTTCAATTATAAATTTATACATCGCCTTAACGTGTGTTGTGATAGAAAGCTGATACTGATACACATAATATTTAATTTAATTGAATATGTCCCTCTTAAAGCAAGAGGGACTTAGCAATTTTTATTCTTAAACCTTACCGCAATAACAATATTATGCCTTATCCTGAACATATTTAAAATCTAGCTTCATTGACATTTCAGCCTTTGTAAGTTCTTTACCTAAATAAGCCGCATGGCTCATTTCAGTTACCCAACCATTTTCTATAATAGTCCAATAAATATTTCTTGCATCTTCACCTTTAACTATGCGAAGAAGCTGATTAGTATAACTGTAATGTTCCACTAAGATCACGTTGCTCTCGGCTTTAGGTACAATTACAAAATATCCTGCTTTATCTAGTTTAACTTTATCAGGGTCCTTTTCTTCAGCTTTTACTATTTCAATTGCGGATGTCACTGGCTTTGTATCTTCTACAGAGCAGTTAACTCTACAGTTACAGCTAGGCGTACCTTTCTCAGCAAGCTCCTGTACCTTCTCTAAAATTTTATTTAAATCTTCACATCCAATCATATCAATAACTTCTATTTGACTTCGAAACGCATTAACCTCTTCAATTTTTGTATTTGATAAAACGGGCTTTTTTCCCATTGAACCAATAACTCGCTGCTTATTGTCAACACCATTATAAACGAGAGATATCAGTGTATTTCCGCTATAATGTCCTTCAGAATCCTCACCACAGAGTATTAGGTATTTAATTGAAGGGACAGCTAAAGTATTTTTTATTATCTTTTCAATACCTATGTTTTCAGTTTCTGTTTTACCAACTATACTTAGTCCATTTGGTTTTAGTTCTGCTATCTTGTCAGCCAGTTCTGCGTTTCCCAATGTAGATATGGCCACAGGACTATTATGTTCTAATGTTAATACATGGTACTCACCGATAGCAGGAAGGAAATCTACATCATCATCTTTAACTAAGTCGCTTTCTATGGAATGAATGCTATTAAGCTCGGAGAAAGCTTCATCAAAATCATTTGTAATATCTGCTGACCAGCAGTGTTGGCATCCCAGTCAAGTATACTTAGTAGGCTCCATTTTTTCTATTGAATTCTCCACCTCTTTTAAAAGCTCAGAAATGTCATTATTCTTAGTCTTTAAAAGTTCATTTTTCATAGTTTCTAAAGATTCTTTCATGCAGCCGCACTTTCTGCACTTTGGAAGTTCCATAGCTCTTTGTATGTTTTCTTTGATATTTTTAATTGAATTTTTTTCTTCCATTCTTATTACACCCCCGAAATAGATTTCTATAATAGAAGCAATGCTGCATCATTTTTTTGGTGTAGCGGATAAAAAAATTAATCTAATAAATACTCTGCCTTCCTTATTTAATTTATCTATGAAATAGTTTAACACTGCATCGATATCTGCACTTAATTTATTTAAACCAGCTTATTATACAAAAATAAAACCCCTTAAATCAATGGTTTTTTCAATACTTATATATTAACTCCATGTCAGTTTCTCAAGTGCAATATGACTGCGATACCAATCATCGCTTTCTAAAAGCACTTCAGGAGAACCCGCATTTTTAACTCTACCCTGTTCTAATATAACCACAGTATCGCTTGCAATCATGGAGGATAAACGGTGAGATATGGATAATATCGTATGTGCCTCACTTGCCTTTTGAAGTACAGACACTATTTTTTCTTCTGTGATGGAATCAAGGTTTGCTGTAATCTCATCCAGCAAAAGTATAGGAGGATTTGTTACAATAGCCCTGGCTATGGATAGAAGCTGTTTTTGTCCCTGTGAAAAAAGGGTATCACTGGCTACTTTAGTATCCAGACCATTTTCCAGGGTTGCTACATATTCTGTAAGCCCCACAAAATCCAAAGCTCTTTCTACTTGCTCTCTAGTAACACTCTCGTCCTGCAAACTTATTTGGTCCGCTACTGTACCCTTTATTACATGAAAGCTTTGATCAACATACCCGAATATCCTGCGTTTTTCAGAGTTTGGTATATTATAAACATCCACTCCATTTATTGTGATGCTACCCTTTGTTGGTTTTAAAAGCCCCATGATAAGCTTAAATAATGTAGTTTTTCCAACCCCTGTTCTTCCTACAAATGTAACCTTTTCATTTGGATTTAAATTAAAATCGATGTTTTGAAGGACATCAGAACCTTCTTCGTATCGGAAACTAATATCATTAAAAGATAATCTCACATCCTCACGGTTTGAAATGATATCTTCTGCTCTTAGTTCATTTTTCTTAATGTCATCTTCAGGTTCACTGTAAAAGTCATTTACTCTTTTGATACCAGAAATGGCCTGCTGAATGTTTTGAAGTTCCATCCCAAGGTTTTCAATTGGCGCAAACAAGTTAGATATTAATTCAATTGATGCTGCAACCATTCCTAAAGATATACCCAAATAATTCATCTCTCTGGAGGATAATACTACAATGAATGCAATAACAACAGCTCGCGTAAGCTGAATCAATGGAGAGTATACAGAATCATAGAAATTTACCTTCTCGACTGTTTTGTAATTATCAAGCAAATACCTCTTATAGTTCTTTTCCATATAGCTTTCTTTGCTGTAGGATTTAATCATCTGTATATTTTTTAAGCTTTCCGAAATATGATTATTTACCCTCCCGATGAGTATTCGATTTTCTATCTGTGCCTTAAGCATTCTTTTTTGAAAAACTCGTGTAATACCATAAATAGCTGGCAGCAGCAATAAAGTTATAATTCCAAGCTTACTGCTAAACATCCAAATTGAAATTACAATACCTATAATCTTAAAGCAGTCAACCATCATTCCGATAATACCGCTGGTAAATAATGAATTGATTGCATCAACATCATTAATAAATCTTGAAACTACTGTTCCCGAACTATTGGAGGAGAAGAACATTGCATTTATCCTTTCAAGCTTTTCCATCATTTCAATTCTTATTTCTTTCGTAATTTTTTGTCCTAAAACCGTAAGCACAGCTTCTTTAACAAAATCAAATATTCCGACGAAAAACAGCACACTAATATAAGCGGCAGCTAATGTAAGCAATTTATCAGAGTTCTTGGGCACAAGGTTATGGTCAACTATATATTTTAAAATTTGGGGAGGAATTAAACTTGTAACAACAACACCGCAAACAGCAAAAACTAGCAGCACACTTATCCCAATATTATTTTTAATTACTTTAGCCATTGACTTTTTTATTAAGCTATTCTTCATCATTCTCTCCCCCCTCTGTACACTGTAAATTAAATATTACAGCATAAAGCTCTGATTTATTCATAAGTTCATCATGTGTACCGTAATCTGCTGTTTTATCACTTTGTAATAATATGATTTTATTAATCCTATTAAAAATGGCCAAGCGGTGGGAGACTAGGATAATCAAGCTGTCTTTATAATTATTTTTTAAATTATCAATGATTTTCTCTTCTGTCTTCATATCAACTGCTGAAAAAGGGTCGTCTAATATAATAATTTTATTTTTATTAAAAAGCGCTCTTGCAAGAGCTATTCTTGCCTGCTGACCTCCGCTTAATTTTATTCCGCTATTTCCAACTAAAGTGTCTTGTCCATTTGGCATAGCATCCAAGTCTGTATCAAAGCAAACATCCTCTAAAACAGAAGTAATGTCTTTCTTGCTGCACAAGGTTATATTGTTATATATAGTATCAGAAAGCAGCTGTGGCTTATGTCCTAAATAGGAAATCATTTGGCTTCGCTCATATTCTGAGTAATCCTTTAGTTCCTTGCCATCAATTTTAATTCTTCCTATATAAGGATACAAGCCTAATAGAGATATTCCAAGTGTAGATTTGCCAGAAGCAATAGAACCTGTTACACCTATAATTTCTCCTCTCTCTCCTTCAAAACTGATATGTTCAATAATGTTTTCTTTGCCCTCTTCATATGAAAAACTAAGATTTTCTACTGAAAGTGTGGTATCGTCATTATGTATATTAGAAGAAATCTCTTTTTCCTTGTATTCTGTAAGGTATGGTTTAATTCGCTTCCAAGAAACCTGTGATTTTTGTACAGAATTAAACAGCTTTGCAGCTTTACTTGCCTTGACCGCCATAGCTGTAAACATAGAAGCGTAAGTAGAAAAAGCTCCTACAGTCCAGCCGCCATTAATTACCTTTGTACCCCCAAGATAAATCACCATAATAATTCCAAGCATTGCGATAACATTATATATTGGCTGCATGGAATTTTCTAATATGTTGGCTTTAATTGCTTTGTTCTGCAAATCTTCCAATTCAGCATTATACCTTTGCCTATTTTTGACTTCCATGCCAGTTACACGATAAAGCATGGAATTTTCAATTGCATCGTAGGTAATATCTGCAACCTCACTGCTTTTCTTGCGATAATACTTTGAGTACTTATATATAACGCTTTTTAATTTTTCAGCAATTACCATAGCAATTGGAACAAAAATAATAGAAAGTACAGTTATTTTAACATCGTAAGTAAGCATTGATACCAAGTAAGATATCATAAGTACACCTGTATCAAATACTTCAGTAGTAAACTTTCGCATTCCTTCAACGCATAAATCAACATCAGATATAGCTCTTATCATTAGATTCCCCGTATTTTCATTATCAAGCTCTGAAGTACTTTTATGCATTATATTATTGTATATCATTAGCCGCATAGCAGCACTGGTACTGTTAGCAAAACGTCTTATATAAAAGCGCTTAAAGTAACGCAAAATTTGAATAGTTCCAATAAGAGCAACATAGGTAACTGCCAATATTACTACTGAAGACAGGCTATTTCCACCAACAATAGAATCTATGAGTTTTCCTTGATATATAGGACCTAAAATAATTGTTATATTAAATGACAATCCAAATATTATAATACAAGCTACAACGAATTTTTCCTTTTTCCAGTAATTTATAATTTTGTTTGGTTGTTTCATAGGCTCAATCTTTAATTGTGACATAACAATAAACACCCCCAAAATAATATTACAGCTAATTACATTAAAACACAACTATTTATGCATCAATTACATTTAAAGTTATATTATCATACATATTTACCGCGCATATCATTGACCAAGAATAATAATCAATGTATAATTTAAATAAATATATAACTGATTATAATTGCGGATAATTATAAAAATCATTCATCATATTGAAATTGGAGGAAACAAGTTGGATAATGATATTTTAAATTTAGAACAGGCCTGTGACTTTTTAGGCGTTGGGGAAAGAACATTAATAAAATTGTTAAGGGAAGAGCATATACCGGCCAGAAAGATAGGTAGAGAATGGAGATTCAGCAAGTCCGCTCTTATGAATTGGGTTGCATCCGGCGACTCATATGAATATGCAAATAAAGAAGAAGTGTACGAAGTGGTTAAAGATAAGAATGGAAATTATAATGTTATGCTGGACAGTATTTTTGATGAAGTATCAAGTATTAAAGGAAATAGGAGTATCAACACATTGTTAAAGGACGTCCCAGGGGGCATTAATATTCCAGACGATATTACACTTAGGGTTAGTTACAAACAGAAGAGAGAAGTAGAAAAATTATCATTTAAATTATTCTGGCCGCTAAGAGAAGAACACAGACTGATTTCAAAAGAAAAGTAAAATAACCCACGCATAGGAATTTATCATTGTCCAGGGTTTCATGGGTAAAAAGCTTATCATGTAAATTTCAGCAGAAAGGCTGCACTATTTGTAGGTGGTTCAAAGCTTGTTATAGAGTGAAAAGTATGATATATTATTATTGAATTAACTAAATATGATTCAAAGGGTGCCCTTTATGGGAGAATAGGGAATGGGGTGCAAATCCTCAGCGGTCCCGCCACTGTATACGGTAGAGTTCCTTTTATGCCACTGGTTTATACTGGGAAGGTGAGAAACTTGTTATTCCGTTAGCCAGGAGACCTGCCCTTTGTGAGTGTGATTTCCTGGGTGAAGTCTGTAAAAGAATGATGGAAAAGTTCTTGAATACGCAATAAGTGTATTCAAGAGCTTTTTTTATTTTTTCAAATAATATTTTAAAGGAGATGTGATCTTTTTGAAAAATCAAGTAAAAACAAAGCAAATAGTTCTTCTTGCTCTATTTATAGCAATGAGTGTTGTGGGAGGATACATAAAACTGCCAAATCCCATAACAAGCAGCATAGCCTTTGATTCGCTTCCTGCTTATCTGTCAGCTTTATTGCTTGGAGGTATTCCAGGAGCAATAGTAGGATTTTTAGGTCATATGGCTTCAGCAGCAATTGGCGGTTTCCCTCTAAGCTTACCTATTCATATTCTTATAGGCATTCTTATGGCACTAATAATGCTCATATTTAACTTCTGCGCTAAAAAAATAAATATTTTTGCCGCAGTTGTTGTGGGTATCATATTAAACGGAGTTGTAACTCCTGCATCACTTATTTTAATTCCTGGCATGGGTATGCCTGCTTTTCTAGGTGCAGTAGTGCCATTAACTGTTGCCAGTGCTCTTAATATAATCATTTGTGCTTTAGTTTACAATCCAATAAAAAAAGCTATTCCTAAGGAAATTGTAGAGGTTTTTAACAATGGGATATAAGGGAAGAGATGTTGAAATAGTACAAGTAGACTCTAATTACTCTATAGTAACAGCCTGCGATTCCTGTGGAGGGATAGGCTTAAAGAAAAATGATGTTGTGAAGGTATCTAACTATATCGTAGGAAGATTTACTGCAAGAGTGGCACTTATGGAGGTACTTTCTGTTGATGCTATTCCGAAAACCATCAGTATTGCTATTTCAAACGAACCTAACCCTACTGGTGAGGAAATTTTAAGCGGAGTTGTAGAAGAGCTTATAGCTGCAGACTTAGAATCAATACCCATGGCTATAAGTACAGAGAAAAACATAGAAACAAGTCAGACAGCTCTTGGGATTACCGTCATAGGGATTTGCGAAAATGAAAATATCCGTGTTACTAAATCTAAACCTGGAGATTTTGTTTATTGTCTTGGTATTCCAAAGGTGGGAAATGAGATAAATGGTTTTGATGATAATGAGCTTGTTCAGATTAATCACATTAAGGATCTTCTAAAGCTAAAGGTCGTTAATGATATAGTACCAATCGGTTCTAAAGGAATTCTTATGGAAATTGAACTGTTGTGCAGAAATGTTGATTGTAAATTCATTTATGAGCAAGTAGAATATATAGACATGCATAAATCTGCAGGCCCCTCAACTTGCCTTATATTTACCTGTTCAGAGGACATTAATTTTTCTGAATTTACCTTAAGGCCTCGTAAGCTAGGTATGTTGAAAGACTTATAAAAATCACAGCATCAATTTTAATGAAATTAAGTTATCTTAGTAGAGAAGGCCCTATCCTGCAAAAAGCCTATGCTTTAACAAAAGTTTTAGCATAGGCTTTTCGTTTATTTGGTTGTTGTTGAAGAATAATTTGCAAGCCTGCACCTACATTTCATACCAATAAACCCCTAATTATCAGTATCTTAAAGCCCTTTACCTAAAAGATTCAAAATGATAATCCATTAACTGAGTTTGACTTTTATTTTAGAACTATGACTTCCCTTTAATTTTAGCCTTTGAGGTTTGTACCAAAATAACTCCGCCGAGGATTACTACAGTAGACATTACTACATCTATTGATAAGGGCTCATTTAAAATTAATGCTCCAAGCAAAACTGCTACAAGGGGATTTACATAAGCATAGGTTCCAGCCTTTGCTGCGGGCCACTTTTCAAGAATATAAACATAACAGCTATAGCCTATAATTGAACCTATAAAGATTAAATACAGTATAGACCCCAAGCCCCTTGAGGTAACATGTATCTTTGATAGCTCACCAAAGGAAGAGCCAGCTATAAATAGTCCCAAGCCTCCAGCCAGCATTTGTATTGCGATATTAGGAATAATTGAGGTCGTTGCTTTAAAGCTTTTAGAATATACCGATCCCATGGCCCAAGAAAAAGCGCCTATAAGCAAAAGTACTATTCCAAAAATATCAGCTGATGCTCCTTGTGAGTTTGGAAAAACTAGCAATGCAACGCCGCCAAAGCCGATCAACAGACCAAGCCACCCTTTTAAATTAAGCTTAGGTCTGTCAGGCAAAGCTAATTCTATAAGCGCTATGAAAAGCGGCACAGTAGCAACCAATAGTGAAGCCACTCCAGAGCTAATGCGTGTCTCCGCCCAAACCACACATCCATTTCCGCCCAATAAAAGAAACAATCCAACTACAGAAATTTTTATTACTTCTGAAAAATTCTTAGGTAGCCTTAGACCTTTATATACTGAAAATGCTAGCATCAAAGAACCAGCAGCTAGAAATCTTATTCCTGCAAATAGTGTGGGAGGTAATTCACTTACTCCTATTCTTATTGCCAAATATGTAGACCCCCAAATAATGCATACTGCTAAGTATGCCAAATAAGTCTTACTTTCTTCATTATTTAATATAGACTTCAAATAAATTCCTCCTTAACTTTCTTGTTCTCCAGCTTATATTATAGCATAAGCTGCATTGAATTTACTCTAGAAAAAGATGAGCCATACCTATAAAATAGTTATGACTCATAAACATTGTTTAAGCTTTATACTTTTAAACCCTGCTATTAAACACAATGCTTCAATATCTCCATCGCTAGAAATTACTCTCTTATACAGAAAAAGAAGGAGAACTTCCAACAACTGAAGATTCTCCTTCTTTATTATTTATTAAATATTTCTGCACCTTTCCATCAAAGTGTCTCTCTATGTTATCTTAACTATGATATTTAAAGTTATACCTTAAACTGATGTACCATATCAGTTAGTTTTTGGGCAAGTTCGGCCTGGCTTTGTGCAGACTTTGCAACATCGTTAATAGCCAATGTAATTTCATTAACACTACCTAATATTTCTTCAGAACTTGCTGCCGATTCTTCTGCTGTGGCAGATACGGTTTGTATAGCTGCACTTACTTGTTCCACCACCTCATTCATTTGCTTTGAAGAAGAGGATATATCGTCTATAATATCATTAACAAATTCTGCATCCTTTTCATATTGAACACCTGTGTTCATAAGAAGTTCATAACTAGGCTTTACATTGTTCACCATAAAATCAAGCACATCTTGTCCGCTTTGTGAAAGCCTAATAAATGCAGCTTGCACTTGTCCAACCATACTTTGGATATTCAAAACTGCCTGTGAAGATTGCTCTGCAAGCTTTCTTACTTCATCAGCAACTACTGCAAAGCCTCTACCCTGCTCACCAGCCCTTGCCGCCTCTATTGCTGCATTTAAAGCTAGTAGATTTGTCTGCTCTGCTATACTTCCAATAGAATCAGCCATCATTTTAACTTCCTCTACAACTTTAGCATCCTCTATAGCCTTTAAAATATTAGAACTTTTTTCATCATATATTAAATTACCAGTTTCTATATTTTTTGATGCTTTTTCTTTTATATCAATAGCACGTTTTTTTATCTCACCTATAGATACCTCCGCATCACTTGCTCTTTGGGCTAGTCCATTTGTGTTAGCACTTATTTCCTCTGTTGATGCACTTACCTCTTCAGTGCTGGAGCTTAAATCTTGGGTCCCCTTGGATATTTGTTCAGTGGATTCATTTACTACTTCCATTTTAGAAGTAACCTCTTCAACAGTTGCTGATAATTCCTCACTTGCTGCACTTATATCAGTAGCACTATTCATTATTTCAGTTATTAGATTCCTTACGTTATTTCCCGATTTATTTAAAGCTTTAGCAAGACTTCCTATCTCATCTTTTGTATCAATATCTATTGTTTGAGTTAAATCTCCGTTTCCAATTACTTCTGAATATTTCAAAACCTTGTTTAATTGCTTTGAAATCCATCTTGATAATAAAAGGCCAATAATAATTGCAATTAATGCAGCTAGTACAGTTATTATGATTATGATATAAAAAATAGTTTTATACATTGAGTTATTATCTTTATAAGAGTTATCTGCTTGATCTGTATTTAGTTTTATTAAATTTTCTAATCCATTATATATATTTGTCCTTATTGGCGTTAATTTTGAGAAATT
>CAZMQY010000030.1:0-3795 GCA_964568335.1 uncultured Clostridium sp. | reverse complement strand
CTAATATCGCCTACATTCTGTCTTATTGTAGTTAATTGCTTTACAGACTCTAAGTTATAATCATGCATTGAAACCGCATTAGAGTTAATTCTCTTCATGCCCTTAATTCCAAGAACCCCAACAACTGCTATAAATATTGATACTACAATAAAACAAAAAATTAACTTTTGTGCTGTTTTTAAATTTTCAAACCACTTCATAAAAATTCTCCTTACTATAAATAATTTTTCAATGAATTTCATTAAGGTTAAATCAGTGCTATTAATGTATTTAAAACTTTATACTCATTAAAACGTTTGGCTATTTTTAATAGAAAGCTTTTGACACCGGCAGCGATTGCTTCATATACCATTTTTTCTTTAGCTTCCTTGCTTTAATTATATCCTCTTGACCATTTATGGTTTGTTCAACACCTTTAAACCCCTTATTTTCGAGAATTTGCTTAATAAACAACCTCATATATTTTGTATCATATGCGATTAAAACTTTTGTCAATTTGTAATCCTCCCTTATTTTTAAAGCTTTCCTATATCCTTTACCAACTGCTCTGCCTCATCTTGAGATAGTGGCTTACTATAAAAATATCCTTGAATTTTATGACAATCATGTTTTTTCAAATATTCCAGCTGTTCCTGTGTTTCTACCCCCTCTGCCAACACCGTCAGTCCCATCTTCCGTCCAATCATTACAATCATATCTGCCATTGACTTTTCAGAGTTTTCTTCAGATATATCGTCAACAAAGACTTTGTCAATCTTCAGTGTGGTTATTGGCAGTCGCTTTAAGTAGCTTAAAGAGGAATACCCTTGTCCAAAATCATCCAGAGCAATTTTTACCCCTTTAGCCCGTAATTGCTCAAGCTTCCTGCCTATGGCTTCATAGGACTCCATAAGAATCGATTCAGTAATCTCCAATTCCAGGAATTGTGGGTCTAGGTCAACAAATTCAATTACCTGTATAACTCTATTTACAAAGTCCTCCTGAAGCAGCTGCAGCATGGAAATATTCACCGACATAGTTAAATCAGTATACCCCTGCTTGTGAAGACTCTTAATAAATAAGCAGGCATTCCTCAGCACCCATTCTCCAAATGGAATGATTAAATGGGTATCTTCCGCCACTTTAATGAATTTTTGTGGCGATACTAAGCCTAATTCTTGGCTTTGCCATCTAATTAAGGCTTCAAACCCAGATATTTTATTTGTCTTTATATCCAGCTGTGGCTGATAATATATCAAGAACTCATTTTTCTCCAAGGCTGCGCGAAGGTGTCTTTCTATTATCATTCTCTCATTCACAGCCTTATTCATGCTTGGCGAATAGAACACAAATCTGTTCTTCCCTGCCTCCTTGGCCTTATACATAGCAATATCCGCACATTTTAATAGTTCATCTGCACTAATTCCATGCTCTGGAAATAATGCAGTCCCTATACTTACAGTTGTGTGAAATATACTATTTCCTACATCAAATGGTTCTTTAAAGCTGTGTATTATTTTTACAGCACACTGTTCCACCTCATCAAGATTAACATAATTATACAAACATACTATAAATTCATCTCCGCCAAGTCTGTGTACTACATTATTACCTGTAAACATGGAAGATAATCTTCCTCCGATTTCTTTTATTAATAGGTCACCACAAAAATGCCCCAAAGTATCATTGATGTATTTAAAATTGTCTAAATCAATAAAAAGCAGTGCCATGTTTGTAAAAGGATATTTATCTAAGCTCTTCCCTAAATTTTCATAGAGGGACATACGGTTAGGTAATCCTGTCAAGTGGTCTTTGTAAGCCATTTCATATAACTTATTCTCATATACCTTTAATTCCTCATAACTGTTCTGAAGTTTTTGATGAAGCCTCCGACTTTCAGAAACACCGAAACTTCTTAAAACATTTTTTGAAAATTCCTGTTCTCCAATTATTTTCTTCTTCAATCTTTTAATATATAGGCGCAGAATCACATAGCTGAAAATAATAGCTATTATAACAACGAATTTCAAATTATCACCTTCAAAAAAACAAAACTATGTATACTAAAATAATACATAGTTTCCTATTGTAAATAAATGAATTAAATTATACATTTACCCCGAAAATATTCAGATTTTGTCACTATTTTGCAACTTTATATTATTCCTAAATTCAATTGGTGAAATTTTCGTGTACTTCTTAAATAGTTTGCTGAAATATTCAGCATCCTTGTATGCTAATTTATCTGCTATCTCATAGCTTTTCAGATCTCCTTGAGCTAACAGTATTTTTGCTCTTTCCATCTTTACTTTTGTCATATATTCTAAAAGCGATATTCCTGTCTTTTGCTTAAAAACTTCACATAAATAATTTTTATTCATATTTAGAGCTTCCGCAATCAAGGACAGATTAATTTCACTATCAACATTTTCAAGTACATAGGTACTTATTTGACTGATTATATTACCATAATAATGACTAAACGATAAATTATTAATTAGATTTCCTAGTTGTCGTATATTCGATACAAATGTTTTTCTTAGCTTATCTAGGCAAGTTATTTCAGAAAAGTTACTAATTTCAAAGCTCCTCGCAGCGATAAATTTTGCAATCCATGGAAGGTCCTTTTTTATTATCTCCAACATTTCTTTAATCAGTATTTGTATTAATACCTTAGTTTTTAATAGTTCTGCTTCAGTATTAGCTATTTTATCAAAAGCCAGAGCTGCTATATCTTCAGCTTTATTTCCCTCTTTCAACAATTCAATTATTTCCTTCATAAACAATGATGAGTTAAAAATCTGCAGCTTTACTTCTTCTTCCTTCTTCTGTGTGAGGAACTGTTTTGTTCTTTTAAGCAAATTAATGATATTATTTTCATTTATAGGTTTAACTATATAATCAAAAGCACCTAAAACCAAACCTTTTCTAGCAAACTCAAATTCACTGTGCTCACTCAATAAAACTACACAAGAGGCTAGTTTCTTTATTTTCACCTTTTCTAATAATTCTATACCATCTATCACTGGCATTCGGATATCAGTGATAATCAACTCTACTGGACATTCTTGAAGCTTTGCTAGGGCTTCATAACCGTTTCTAGCTTCAGCTGTAATCTGAAAGCCCGAAACCTCTCCCCATATCTTAAGTCTCTTTAATTCTAGCCTCATATATTCCATGTCATCAACTATCATTACCTTATACATTTAATCACCCTTAATCATAATGAGATATGCTTGTTACTCTATTGGAAGTGTGAAATATACCTCAGCACCTTCATCCACCTTCCCCTTAATCCATACCCTTCCACCATGCTTCTGTATAATTTTGCTTACTGTAGCAAGGCCAATTCCATTTCCCTCATATTCATCTACAGTATGCAGCCTTTGAAACATGCCAAATAATTTACCTGCATATTCCATGTGGAAGCCAGCTCCATTATCCTTCACATAGAAAATATACTCATTTCCTTCAACCTTACACCCTATAGTTATAAGTGCCATATCTCTATTTTTAGTAAATTTAACAGCATTGCTAAGAATATTGTATATTGCTTGTCTTAAAAGAATACGATCTGCTCTTACAAAGGGTATCTCAGTTTGTATATATAATTGCACTTTTCTAGAACCACATGTTATCAGTAACTCATTAAATATACTATTAAACATCTCATTAGGATTTATTTCTTCTCTATAAATATTCATTTTTGAGGTAATTGAATACTGCTGCAGTTTATTGATTAATCTTATCATCTCGCTGCATATGCTTCTAATGCTATTTATAAATTTTCCGCATTCAAGATCAAGCTTATCATTG
>CAZMQY010000029.1:8070-19826 GCA_964568335.1 uncultured Clostridium sp. | reverse complement strand
AAGCTGATGCCTTAGTCAAAAGCAAAGTAAGCGAAGCTTCTTCTCAGGAAGCTCATCTTATAAGCAAAGCTCACGAAGAAGCTGAGGCAAGAAAAAACAGAATAATTCAAAATGCCGAGCTTACAGTAAGAAATGAAAAGCTTGTGGCAAAGCATCAGGTTATCGAAAAGACCTTTGCTTACGCTTTAGAGAGCCTTACAAAGCTTAGCGACAGCGATTTTATAAGTTTTGTAAAATCAACGCTTAAATCAAATAAAATATCCGGCGATGGTTTACTTAATGTAAATGAAGCTAGATACTCTTCTTTATCTCCAGAGGTTTTAAGCGATATAAATGCTGCTTCAGGAACCAATCTAGTACTTGGAAGAGCAATTAGTAAGGATGGTTTCATAGTTGAGCAAAAGGGTATCCAAATAAACTGCACCTTTGAAGCATTAGTTGAGTCCTTAAAGGAAGATTTAATATTTGACGTTACAAAAATATTGTTTGAGTAAGGGAGTGTGATTCCATGAAAAGCACAGAATTTGCCTCTATTGTTTCTTTAATAAGAGTATGGGAATCAAAACTCCTTGGCAGAATTCAATATGATAGATTGATAGAGTCAGGAAATCTTGAGGATGCCTTAAAGCTTCTTCAGGAAACTCCTTATGGCAGCTTTTTAACAGGCAGAGACTTTGAAACTGCGCTTAATAAAGCAGCTGTAAACATGTATGAGGATATTCATAAGGCAACTCCCTATAAAGACTTAGTGGATTTTATGAGAGTAAAGTATGATTATCACAACATAAAGGCTTTAATAAAAGGAAAAATTCTTGAGAAGGATTTTTCTAATATGCTTATACATATTGGCAATGTTGATGCTTTAGAGCTTCAGGCTGCTGTAAATAGCGGCGAACTAAAGGCTTTGGACAAAACAAAGGATGATAAGGCTGACGCTTCCGGCAGACATATGATAAAAGCTATCGAAGCTGCCTTTGCCGACTATGAAGCCACTAAGGATCCTCAAAGAATTGACATTATCCTGGATAAATATATGTTTGAGCATATGAGACAAATCACTGCTTCAATAAATAATGAATTTATAAACAAATACGTTTCTACTTTAATTGACCTTACCAATATTAAAACCCTTTTAAGAGTGAAGAAGCTTAATAAGGAAGTTGCTTTCTTTAGAGAGCTTATAATTGATGGAGGAAAGTTAGACAGAGACACACTTATCTCATTATTTAGCGAAAGCTTAGAAGGAATTTCTCACAGGCTAAACTCCGGCGAGTATGGCGGAAATCTAAAGGATGGTATTGAAGGACTAGAAAAGAACATCGACAACTATCTAATGGAATACATGAAGAAGGCAAAATTCATAAACCTTGGTCCTGAGCCTCTTGTGGTTTATATGTTTGCCAGAGAAGCTGAAATTAGAAATATAAGAATCATCTTAGTTGGAAAGCTTAATAAGGTTTCTGATACATTAATAAGAGAAAGGCTGCGTGATAGTTATGTATAAGGTTGCAGTTGTTGGAGATAAAGATTCCGTTCTGCCTTTTAAGGCAATTGGAATTGAAGTTTTCGAAGCTTCAAACATCGAGGAAGCTAAAAAAACTGTTGATACCTTAGCTTACAACGACTATGGAGTAATCTTTATTACTGAACAGGCAGCTGTTGAGATTGAAGAAACTATTGAAAGATACAACAAGATGATTACTCCATCAATTATCTTAATACCTGGCAATAAGGGAAGCCTTGGAGTTGGTAAGAAACGAATAAAAGATAATGTGCAAAAAGCTATAGGTATAAATATATTGTAGGAAAGGCGGAACAAGATAAGCATGGGAAGAATAATCAAAGTAGCTGGTCCCTTGGTTGTTGCTGAGGGAATGAGCAATGCTAATGTATATGACGTATGTCAGGTTGGCGAACATGGTCTTATCGGTGAAATCATAGAGATGAGAGGTGACAAAGCCTCCATTCAGGTTTATGAAGAAACCGGTGGTCTTGGACCTGGAGACCCTGTTGAAACTACTGGAGAGCCTCTTTCAGTTGAGCTTGCGCCAGGTCTTATGGAAGCTATGTTCGATGGAATTCAAAGACCACTTGACGCTTACTTAAAAGCAGCTGACAGCTCCTTCTTTAGAAAGGGTATTAAAGTTGCTTCCTTAGATAGAGAAAAGCTTTGGGACTTTAAGCCTTCTGTTAATGCAGGAGATAAAATAGAAGCTGGAATGGTTATAGGAACAGTACAAGAAACTTCAGTTGTTCTTCATAGAATAATGGTTCCTTATGGAATAGAAGGAACAGTTAAAGAAATAAAATCAGGTGAATTTACTATTTTAGATACTGTATGCGTAGTAAAAACAGCTGCAGGCACTAAAGAGCTTTCTATGCTGCAAAAGTGGCCTGTAAGACGCGGAAGACCTTATGCTAGAAAGCTTAGCCCTATGGAACCAATGCTTACTGGTCAAAGAGTAATAGACACTTTCTTCCCTGTTGTTAAGGGTGGAGCTGCTGCAGTACCTGGACCATTCGGAGCTGGTAAGACTGTTGTTCAGCACCAAGTAGCTAAGTGGGGAGATACTGAAATAGTTGTTTACGTTGGCTGCGGTGAGCGTGGTAACGAAATGACAGACGTTCTTATGGAATTCCCAGAACTTAAGGATCCAAAAACTGGCGAATCCCTAATGAAGAGAACCGTTCTTATAGCAAATACTTCAAATATGCCTGTTGCAGCTAGAGAAGCTTCGATCTACACTGGCATAACAATAGCAGAATATTTTAGAGATATGGGCTACTCTGTAGCTATCATGGCTGACTCAACTTCAAGATGGGCAGAGGCTTTAAGAGAAATGTCCGGAAGACTTGAGGAAATGCCTGGTGAAGAAGGCTATCCAGCCTACCTTGGTTCAAGACTTGCCGAGTTCTATGAAAGAGCTGGTAAGGTTGTATGCCTTGGTGATGAAAACAGAGTTGGTGCGATAACTGCAATCGGTGCTGTATCCCCTCCTGGAGGAGATATATCTGAGCCAGTTACTCAGTCCACACTAAGAATAGTTAAGGTGTTCTGGGGTCTAGATGCACAGCTTGCTTATAGAAGACACTTCCCTTCTATAAACTGGTTAAATTCCTACTCCTTATATCAAGATAAGATTGACAGCTGGATGAATGATAATGCAGCTTCTGATTGGTCAGAGCTTAGAACTGAAGCTATGACACTTTTACAAGAAGAAGCAAGCCTAGATGAAATAGTTAGACTTGTAGGTATAGATGCACTATCTGAAAAGGATAGATTAAAGCTTGAAGCTGCAAAATCTATCCGTGAAGACTATCTTCAGCAAAATGCTTTCCATGAGATTGATACCTATACTTCACTTAATAAGCAGTATAAAATGTTAAAGCTTATTGTTTCCTTCTACAGAGAGGGTGAAAGGGCTCTTGACAAGGGCATATACCTAAAGAATATTCTTGGCCTTGAAGTAAGAGACAGAATAGCAAGAAGCAAATATATATCTGAAGAAAACCTTGATAGAATTGATGCTATTCAAAATGAGCTTGTTGAAGCTATAGATAAATTGATTGAAGAAGGAGGGCTAAAGAAACATGCTTAAGGAATATAAAACAGTTAAAGAAGTAGTAGGCCCTCTTATGGTTGTTGAAGGTGTTGAAGGTGTAAAATACAACGAACTTGTTGATATAGAGCTTCAAACCGGAGAAAAAAGAAGAGGTCAAGTGCTTGAAGTTAACGGTGATAAGGCCATGGTTCAAATATTTGAAGGTTCAGCTGGAATAAATTTAGTTGAAACAAAGGTTAGATTCCTTGGAAAACCGCTTCAAATAGGCGTATCTGAGGATATGCTTGGAAGAACCTTTGACGGTATGGGAAGACCAAAGGATAATGGTCCTAAAATATTACCTGAGAAGAAGCTTGATATTACTGGAGAAGCTATAAACCCTGTAGCTAGAGACTACCCGTCAGAGTTTATTCAAACTGGTATTTCTGCTATAGACCACTTAAACACTCTTGTTAGAGGCCAAAAGCTTCCTGTATTCTCAGCTTCAGGACTTCCACACGCTGAGCTTGCAGCACAAATTGCAAGACAGGCAAAGGTTTTATCTTCTGATTCAAAATTTGCGGTTGTATTTGCAGCTATAGGAATCACCTTCGAAGAAGCTAACTTCTTCATAGATGAATTCAATAAAACAGGAGCAATTGATAGATCTGTTCTATTCTTAAATCTTGCAAACGACCCTGCAATCGAGAGAATATCAACACCAAGAATGGCGCTTACTACGGCTGAATATTTAGCCTATGAAAAAGATATGCACGTTCTTGTTATTATGACAGATATAACAAACTATGCTGATGCTCTCAGAGAAATCTCTGCTGCAAGAAAAGAAGTTCCTGGCAGACGTGGATACCCAGGATATCTTTATACAGACCTTGCTACACTATATGAAAGAGCTGGTAGAATTAAGGGTAAGAAGGGTTCTATAACTCAAATTCCTATCCTTACAATGCCCGAGGATGATAAGACTCATCCAATTCCAGACCTTACAGGCTACATAACTGAAGGACAAATAATTCTTTCAAGAGAGCTTTATAAGAGAGGAATTAATCCTCCTATCGACGTTCTTCCTTCCCTATCAAGACTTAAGGATAAGGGTATAGGAAAAGGAAAGACTAGAGAGGATCATGCTGATACAATGAATCAGCTGTTCTCAGCTTATGCACAAGGTAAGCAAGCAAAGGAACTTGCTGCAATACTTGGTGAATCTGCACTTTCTGATGTTGATAAGAAATTTGCTGAGTTCGCTGAAAAGTTTGAAAAGAGATATGTAGCTCAAGGCTTTGGAACAAACAGAAATATTGAAGAAACTCTAGCACTTGGCTGGGAGCTTCTAAAGATACTTCCAAGAACAGAGCTTAAGAGAATTAGAGATGAGTATCTAGAAAAGTACTTTGATAAAGTAGGTGAGTAACCTTGGCTTTAATTAATGTAAATCCTACTAGAATGGAGCTTACAAGGCTTAAGAAAAAGCTTGCCACAGCAGTAAGAGGCCACAAGCTTCTTAAGGATAAGCAGGATGAGCTTGTAAGACAATTTATAGCCCTTGTTAAGCACAACAACGAACTGAGAGACAAGGTGGAAGCAAACCTTGATGGTACACTTAAGGAATTCATGCTTACCAGAGCTGTTCTAAGCTCCGAGGTAGTTGAGGAAGCCTTAAGCTTTCCAAAGGAAAGCATCTCTGTGGAGATTGGAAGCAAAAATGTAATGAGTGTTAATGTTCCAGTGATGGAATTTAAAAGAAAGCTGGAGGATGACCCTGGCAGCATATACCCTTACGGCTTTGCCAACACCTCTCCTGAGCTTGACCAAGTTGTAGGAAAGCTTTATAGCATTCTTCCTCAGCTGCTTGAGCTTGCTGAGGTTGAAAAGTCCACCCAGCTTATGGCAGATGAAATTGAAAAAACAAGAAGAAGAGTTAACGCTCTCGAGTATATGACAATTCCTCAGCTTAAGGAAACCATCAAATACATCAGAATGAAGCTTGATGAAAATGAAAGAGGTTCCTTAGTAAGACTTATGAAGGTTAAGGACATGATTGAAAAGGAAGCTAAAGGTTAGTGCCACCCACGTGGCAAGTGGCAAGTTGATATTTTCTTTGCCATAAAAAAAGGTCAGCGGTGATATGCACAGCTGGCCTTTTTGTTTTCATAGTTATACTAGAAATCTTTATTTTTATATATTTGTATTGAAATCAATATAGAAATAAGCAGCACTATACAAGCAGCAATAAGAAAGAAAAGTTGAAGAATTTCTGCTGGCGTATCAGTAAGCAGCGATATAACAAACCTTACAAAACTGCTTTGAGGATGTTCTGCTGCATATCCACTAAAAAAACTAGGCGCAAACATAAACAGCATGAATAACACAATGTTAACTAGTTTCATTTTAACCATGCCGAATTTAAAGTAGAGTGGATAAAAAATTGAGGTGAATATTATTCCTCCACTTAAAACTATTACAATATCATTAATTGAAATTAACCTACTTACTTTAGGAATACCTGCATGCATTCCAACCATCCCTAATACCGCAGAACAGATAATTCCAAAAGCTGCAAAAAAGAATACCGCAAAATATTTTGAAATAACAATGTCCACACGGTTTACTGGAAGGCTATTAATTACAATATCTGCTTTATTCTTCTCATCATAGCCACAGGAATAAGTTACAAAAAGATAAACTATAGCATATGGTGCAAGTGAGTATATAGCACCTCCGTTAGGCATTATATTGCTAAAAGCATAAGCAGTGAAAATAGTATATATAAATCCATAAAGTAAGGTTTTCTTTTGCACTAAAAATTCCTTTAAAATTAAATTATACATTGTGCGTTCCCCCTAACCGTATAAACCATAATATCCTCTAAGGTTGGTCTCTCAATTATAATATTTTGCTTAAATAATTTTTTTATATTATTTGGATTATCTGTTAACGCTTCAAATCCAAAGCTGTTTTCACGCACTGATATAAATTCCTTTCTGGTGTCAAAATTTAAAAATTCTTTCTTACCTTTTATAACAGCATAATTTTCAAGAATTTTATCTTTTGTTTCAGAAAATACAATCTGACCATTATTAATAAAAGTTATATAATCAGCAATTTTTTCAAGATCATTTGTAATATGGGTTGAAAAAAATATGCTTACATTTTCATCCTGGATTATACTGTAAAGTATATCTAAAAGCTCACTTCTAAACACTGGATCTAAGCCTGCTGTAGGCTCATCCATTATGATAAGCTCAGCTCTATGGGATAAAGCAATAGCTAGAGAAAACTTCATTTTCATACCTTTAGATAGTTCCTTTATCTTCTTGTTAGAAGGTAGCTCAAAAGCTTTTATATATTTATCATAAAGCTTATTATCCCAATTTTTATAAAAAGGCGCTAAAATATTTTTCATTTCTTTAATACTTAATTCTTCATAAAAATAATTCTCATCATACACAAATCCAATTCTAGACTTTATTTCTTTCTCGTTTTTAATATTATCTTTACCAAAGATATTAATTGTTCCGCTATCTTTTTTGATTAAATTCATTATTAGTTTGATAGTTGTGCTTTTCCCCGCCCCATTAGGCCCTATAAATCCCATTATATAGCCTGGCTTTAGTGAAAAACTTATATTTTTTAAAGAAAATTGTTTATAGGACTTACTTAAATTTTTAATTTCTATTAAATTTTCCATTATAATTCCCCTCTTATTCTTCATTAAAAAGCAGCCTAAGCATCTCTTGCAATTCTGAGAAGCTTAATCCGATTAATTTACTTTCTGAAATTATTTCACTTATTTTATTTTCAAGTTCTTTTAGTCTCCTTTCCTTTAGTAATTCCTTATTTTGACCTGATACATATGAGCCTTTACCAGGCACAGTTTCAATAAAACCTTCTCTTTCTAGTTCTTCATAGGCACGTTTTGTTGTAATAACACTTATTTGAAGCTCCTTGGCTAAAAGCCTAATAGAAGGAAGAAGCTCACCTTCTGTAAGTTCGCCTTTCATAATGGCGCTTTTGATTTGATTGGTAATCTGTTCATATATTGGTTCACCTGATGAATTAGAAATAATAATATTCATAGCTAGCTCCTTTGTTATATTGAGTTCTCAATGAGAATTTAGGTTTTTAATATTGCTATATAAACGCATACCGTTCATATCGTATATATACAGTATACGTTCTATATACATTGTTGTCAATAGCTAGTAAGAATAATAAAAAAGGACAAGAATCCTCAATAAAGGATTCTCGTCCTTTTTTATTATTCAATATATTGTCTATGTTTTGATTTTAAAATTATAATCATTTTGTCTACGCCTTAATGTATTAGGTGTTAAACCAACTTGCTTTTTAAAACAAGCATAAAAGTTTGACAAACTACCAAATCCACATGAAGTAGCGATGTTTAATATATTCATATCCATGTCTGTAATAAGCTCAATTGCTTTATCAACTCGAAGCTTATTAATATACTCAGTAGGAGTCATTCCATATTCATTGTGAAATAAACGTATCAAATGATTCTGACTAATATTCAGTTGCTTTACTTCAAGTGAAAGTCTATAACTATCATCATAATATGTGTCATAAGTATTCTTTGCCTTTTTAATTACTTCCAGCATCGGCTTATACTCAAACAAATCAGGTCTGCATCTTTTGCAAGGACGTAATCCATAAGCATATGCTTCTTCTAAATTATTAAAAAACTCCACGTTTTTTCGTAGAGGTACCTTTGATTTACAAGATGGCCTGCAAAATATCCCTGTTGTTTTTACTCCGTATAAAAATTTACCATCATAACTTTTATCGCATTTAACTAAGGCATCCCATTTCTGTTCCTTTGTTAGTACCATGCTTTAACCTCCTTAACGTCCCGTTGCTATGGACCAAAGATAAAGCGAAGCTACCGAGCCATAAGGAGAATATCTCTTTTTATACTTCTCAAATTTTGCTCTATCCAATTCTTTGTGATGATACAGCATCATCATTCCTCTCCTGATTGCAAGATCTCCCCAGCTTACTATATCAGGTCTTTGCATAGAAAAAATCATAAGCATTTCAGCTGTCCAAACACCAATTCCATTTAATGCGGATAACCTGTTGCACACCTCTTCATCAGGCAGTGCTGTTAGTTCCTCTAGCCTAAATTCTCCTCGCTCTACAACTTCACCCATATTTTTTATATAATTTGCTTTTCTCATGGATAAACCGCATTGCTGCACTTCTTCTACAGTAACATTAACAATTTTTTGTGGGGTAATCTCTCCAAAGCGCTCTAACATACGGTTCCAAACAGTAGCAGCTGCTTTAGCAGAGATTTGTTGAGCTACAATACTGCTTATAAGGGCTGTAAACAAATCTGGTATGACTTCACGTTCTATCATCCCGATTCGTTCAATTGCTTCCGCAAGCTTTTTGTCTTTCTTTTTTAGATAATCTAGTTCAACTTCACTGTACTTAAAGATCTCCATGCTGCTTCTCCAAATTCAAAAGATATTTCTTGATCTCTAATCCTCCCAGATAGCCAGCCAGATTCCCATTTGCGCCAATAACTCTATGGCAAGGAATAAAGATAGGAATTGAGTTTTTATTATTAGCAAGCCCCACTGCTCTAGCCGCCTTCCGTTTGCCAATGCTTTGGGCGATCTCACCATAGCTGCGTGTTTCTCCGTAAGGAATATCGCCTAGAGCTTTCCAGACACTTTTCATAAACTCTGTTCCATTAGGGGCTAGTGGAAGTTCAAACACCTTCCGCTTTCCTTTAAGATAACTGCTCAGCTGCTCTGCAGCCTCTTTAAGAAGCTCCGTTTCCTGAAAAACTGCTTCTTTAGAAAGGCTTTCTTTTTGAAAATATAGATTTGTAATTGCCTTCCCATTTTCCTCTATTCCTATTTCTCCAATATCAGTTTGATAGAAAAATAAATTTTTCATTATCTTTTATCTCCCTTGTGCTATTATTTGATCCTCAGCTTTTTTATATATTTATTTTAGCAGAGACTTTTGATATTTGTCTTTCAGTATTTCACCAAGCAATTTTTTATCGGCAAGTTTCTTAATTAATAGTTCATCTATCTCATTCTTATGGACTTATAAATAGAGTAGCACATAGTACCAAATACTATCAAAAATATTAGGGTCATAAATTTCAACCTTGCTCCCGGGCTGCTTCCTATTGCTCCTTTCACAATATTCCATTGCATGTAAGAGAATATTCCCATAACCTCTGCCTTAAGAAATATTATCATTGTACGAGCATTTTTATACTTAGCTTGGGCGTTCTCCTCAATTATTTGTAAAGTTAAATAAGGTTAGAGATAAAAAGATAAAAATTGATATTCACTAATAAAATAAAGGTGCTGCTATTGAAGCTGCACCTATTCAACGCTTGTACACCTACACAAGAGGACTATCAATTTGAGTAGTAAATAAAAATTCATGGAAATGGCCGTCAGCTATTGTTGTATTTCCGCTTACAAGGTGGATGTGTTTGCCGGTTTCAGGAATAAACAAATCTGGTCCTGTTGTTACGCCAATTTCGTGATGATGATCAAGAAAATCAGTATTGCTTAAAATCGCATGAACATGCCCGCCACCTTCAATTGGTATCATCTCGCTGGTAACTCCTGCAACACGATGATTGTGCCTATCTTCCCCTTCTTCAGCTAACTTGACACTTTGTTCAAACTCATGCACATGTGTTTGAGTTTCCATTTGATCTGCATTATTTTGTTCAGATTGTTTCTTAGAATTAAACATAATGCTTCCTCCCATTAATATTATAGAAATAGGCTTTGTCCATTTCTCACTATATAATATTTACATGTATCAAAAACGCTACCAATAATAGGTTTGTTTTACTAATATTGTTTTACCTCCCGTGAAAAAATACAACTGTTTTTTGCCCTTACCTTTTAATCTTTGAGGAAGTATTGAAAAGCCTCAACCATTACTACAACTATGTTTCTAATTAGCAGTGCAGCTACTATTCACTAAGCCTAATCTCGATATCTCCATATCGTAATTTCATGAAAAGAACTATCGCGATATCAAGATAAGAAGTTATCAAGATATCGCGATAGTTAATTTTATGTTGTTTTAGCAACCTCATTCAGAAAATACCATTTCAATGTTTTCTACAGCATGATGGAATATGCTGACTTCAACAGAAACCTAAACATTACCTAATCAAAATATTAATTAGGATTTTCTTCTAATTATTCATTTATCTTTATAAATCTTGTATTTGCTGCTAGGAAGCTATTTACACAATCATAATGTCTTTATTAAGTCTGCTGATTATCTTTCGTATACTGTCCTCAGATAAATTATAACTATGCATAAGCTCATCTATAGTAAAACCCTGTTTATAAAGCTTATATATTTCAACATTCCTTTTTCTTATATTATCACGAGTCCCGTTATTTTCACCCCAACCCTTTCTTTCAGTGTCTAAGGTTGGTATATAAATCAGTTCTCCTTGTATATACTTCTGAAGCTCCTTCAAAAGCTCCGTGGGCAAAATTTCCTTTCCGTTTTTATACCGCAATTATTAGTCCTCCCTATACTCTCTACTACTGCTTTATTAACAATCCCACTAAATACTTGATTAATCATCTTAAAACCTCCTCTAAAATATTTAAAATATTAATAAAAAAATATATAAAAATCCCGCAGAAACTAACCATCTGCGGGATTTAAAAAATGGCAATAAAAAAACAGGACATCTTCCTGCTGCTTTCATAAGCCTATATATTTATGAAAATTCAGATGATGGTTAATATTTTCTCCAATATTTAGTTAATAATCGTAAACCTCTATTCTGCACTTCATTATTAAACCCTCCAATCACCTGATCTTGTTTCTTGAATAATTTACCTCTAATTATATAATATAGAAACATTTGATTATTGTCAACCACGAAAATTCACCTCTGTCTATATACTCTCTTAAAGAGGAGGTTTTTAAACCTCCTCAGCTTATACTTACACTAGGCTGTAAGCCACCTCTTAAATATGATCAAAACTATCATCCCCTTTTCTACCATATTGACCGGTCAAGTTTATTATCCCATAAATATCCTTTTAATCTCAAGGTAAAGAATAATTATAGTTGTTTTTTCCGAAAAAAGGGTCGTCTCAAAATAATGTGAAGCAGCATGTTCTATGATACCGTAGAACATGCTGCACCACATTATTTTGA
>CAZMQY010000029.1:0-8060 GCA_964568335.1 uncultured Clostridium sp. | reverse complement strand
TTTTCTTTTATTGGGGTTCTACAAAAATTTTGGGGTTGCTCCTTTTTTTTTTACCCTGTCCACCCTGCTGCACCACATTATTTTGAGACGACCCCTTTCAGTAAACTCTTTAACTATCTAGTGATTTACTTTCTATTTCTTCCCTTATTCTTGAAATAAACTCATAAAGCACAACACTGTCTTGCTCTCCGTCTTTTCTGCTTCTTATAGTGATAGTACCTTCAACCTGCTCCTTTTCTCCAAGAATAATCATATAGGGCACTCTCTCATTTCTTGCTTCCCTAATTTTAAAGCCAATTTTTTCTGCTCTGTCATCAATCTCAACTCTTATACCCTTATCTCTAAGCACTTTAACAACACTTTCTGCGTAGGAATTATATCTATCTGAGATTGGCAGTACCTTAGCCTGCACCGGAGCTATCCAAGTTGGAAACTTGCCCGCAAAATGTTCTATTAGTATACCAATAAAACGTTCAATGCTTCCAAAGATAACTCTGTGAATTACTATTGGTCTGTGCTTTTCACCATCACTTCCGATGTAGTTTAGGTCAAATCGTTGTGGCAATTGAAAATCCAATTGTATAGTTCCACACTGCCAAGTCCTTCCTATGCTGTCTTCAAGGTGAAAGTCAATCTTTGGTCCGTAGAAGGCTCCATCCCCTGGGTTTAACTTAAAAGGCATCCCTATATCTTCTAGGGCACCTTGAAGCGCTTCCTCTGCCATTTTCCATTCTTCATCACTTCCCATAGAGTTTTCTGGTCTTGTTGAAAGCTCTACATTATATTTAAAGCCAAACTTTCCATAAACCTCGTCTATCAGCTTAACTACTCCCTTAATCTCGTCCTTGATTTGCTCTGGAAGCATAAATATATGAGCATCATCTTGAGTAAAGGCTCTTACTCTCATTAGTCCATGCAGTGCTCCTGAAAGCTCATGTCTATGGACTCTTCCTAGTTCTCCTGCTCTTATTGGAAGATCTCTATAGGAATGAGTTTCTGATTTGTAAACAAGCATTCCACCTGGACAGTTCATTGGCTTTATTGCATATTCTTCTTCGTCAATATTAACAGTGTACATGTTTTCCTTGTAATGATACCAATGTCCTGAAGTCTCCCATAGCTGTTTGTTTAAAATTATGGGAGTTTCAATTTCCACATAGCCGGCTTTCCTATGAATCTCTCTCCAATAATCTATTAAAATATTTTTTAAAACCATACCCTTTGGTAAAAAGAATGGAAAGCCAGGACCTTCTTCCATTAAAGCAAACAGTTTAAGCTCCTTGCCAAGCTTTCTGTGATCTCTTTTCTTAGCTTCTTCAAGCATATTTAAATATTCATCAAGCTGGCTTTTTTTAGCAAAGGCAGTTCCATAAATTCTTTGAAGCATCTTATTTTTCTCGCTGCCTCTCCAATAGGCTCCTGCCACTGACATAAGCTTTATAGCCTTAACATTTGCAGTAGAAACCACATGAGGGCCTGCACAAAGATCAATAAATTCACCTTGCCTAAAGAAGGACAGCTCTTCCTCTTCTGGTAAATCGTTTATGAGTTCAGCCTTATAGCTTTCACCCATTTCTTCCATGAGCTTAAGCGCCTCTTCTCTAGACATCACAGATCTTTCAAGCTTTAAGTCCTCTTTAACTATCTTTTTCATTTCTTCTTCAATCTTATTAAGCATTTCTAAAGTTATAGGTTCATCTATATCAAAATCGTAGTAAAAACCTGTGTCAATTACAGGACCTATAGCAAGCTTCGCCTTTGGATATAATCTCTTCACAGCTTGAGCCAGTATATGAGCAGCAGTATGTCTTAATGCCCTTCTTCCATCTTCTTCATTAATAGCATTCACAACACTTCCATCTTTTAAAATAACCTTTAACATTATATTTCCTCCTTTTCCTTCTCTAATCTAAAAAATAAAAAACCCGTCACATGCCTAAACATGGGACGAGTTAACTCGCGGTTCCACCCAAATTACAGGTATAGCAAATAAACTAGTGCTATAATCAAAATGCAATCTAAAATAAAAAACTCCTCCCTATATAAGGGACGAGATTATCGCGATTCCACCCAAATTACAGCAATTAAAATACTATCACTGTCACTCAAAGCCTTTAACGCTGGCAGCGGACATGCTTATGGTTAAACCTTCAGCACTCAACTCAGAGGTGGTTTTCAACAACACTTATTTTAAGAAGCCTTTCAGCCGGTGAGCTTCTCTCTCTGTCAAACAGTAGGTCATCTACTCTTCCTCATCACAGTCTTTATTTATTGTTATTATATGCCCCTTGAATTAAATTGTCAACATGTTTTTATAATCTTCTAAATATTTCATGCTAGAAAATTTTTTTAAAATATCTATCCATATTATTCACTTAACCTCAATCTAACACATTCATGTTATATTTAATAAATATTTACAATACATATAAGAATGGACTAAAATATAAATAATCTATGATTTAAGGGAGGATAAGTATGTTTTCACGAAATTTAGATAAAGCAAGAGAGGCTTATAAGTCTAAAGATATACAAGCATCTATTAAAGCGCACCATCATCGTCAAATTAAGGCCGAAGAGCAGCACAGCTCAGCTGGCCAATATATAAAAAGTCTTATATACGGAGGACTCGATGGTATAATAACTACCTTTGCAGTTGTGGCAGGGGTAGCTGGGGCTGCACTATCTCCTGGAGTAGTGCTAATATTAGGTTTTGCAAATCTTATAGCCGATGGGTTATCTATGGCAATTGGAGATTATCTGAGCACAAAAGCGGAGATGGAGTTTCAACAGGCAGAAAGGACCAGAGAAACCTGGGAGGTAGAACATTATCCTGATGGCGAAAAACATGAGCTCATGGAGCTTTATATGAATAAGGGCATGAATGAAGAAGATGCAAAAACAGTGGTGGATATAATTGCTAAGAATAAGGAAGCCTGGATTGATATAATGATGGTGGAGGAGCTGGGAATAATCCAAGAAGATGAGTCTCCATTGAAGAACGCCTTAGTTACCTTCTTATCCTTTATAACTTTTGGATTTATACCAGTAGTTACTTATGTTGTAGCCAGATTTATACCAAATATGCCAGTGAACACTTTTGAACTTTCCTGTATCTTAACCTCTTTGACGCTCTTTGTGCTGGGAGCACTAAAGGTTAAGGTTACCGGCAAGAATTGGTTTAAGTCAGGGCTTGAGATGCTTATAGTTGGCGGATTGGCTGCTGGTGCTGCTTATGTAGTTGGCATATTGCTTGGCGGCATCGCGTAAATAGATAACATTTAATAATTGAGTAAAAAATCACTTGCTGGATTTTCAGAATTAAGGATGCTTTGGAGCTAATATAATTTTAGCACCAAAGCATCCTTTAATTGATCATTGTTAATTTTTAATTGTTAAATAAAATTCTACAGAACTCTTTCTTTCTTAAATATCTCTTTAGAATTTTTAAAGTTTAAAAAGTCAAAATCCATAACTAACTTTGCTTGTTCCTCTGAAACTATAGGTTTTCCATCAATATATGTATTAATAAGCTTTATGCATCCACCTATCATAGTACCTAAAATAACAGCTGATACAAAGGTTCCGATATTGATTCCTTTTATTTTTCCAAAGAAAAATATACTTAAGGCAAGTGAAATAGTAAAGCATACTAAATCAAAACCTGTTTTAAATTTTGCAATTCCAATTCCCTTTGCTGAGGAAACTTCTTTCACAAAGGTATCAAAAGGTAAGATGGGATAATTGCTTTTTATGGAAGAAGCAATCCCTATAGAAATAGCTATAGTACCAAGAGCAAACAATCCTATTCTTACTATGATAGTTTCCACTTGTAAAGGTGCTAAAATTACGCTAAATAAATCAAGAGTAACACCAAATAAAAATGATACTATAAAGGACATCAAGTATTTCACTGTAAGCTTCTTAACAATTACGACCAAAAGCAGCAGCACAAAGCCATGCGAAATATAGTTCCACTGGCCAAAACTGATATTTGTAAAATACATACTTAAAATATATGGTGGTGAGGTTGCTACTGAAACTCCAAAATTTGATTTAATGACCAGCTGAATTCCTAGGCTCAAAAATGAAAGGCCTGCCATAAAGATAATTAGATTATAAACTTTTAATTTTCTCATAGATCCCCCTTATATGATTAACTAGCCTAAATATCTATAAGTTTGTTATTAGAACATGATATTACTATAACATATAAAAAAGAAATGATATATTTTTTAAAAATACGTCATTTCTTTTTATATAGTCTGGATGGGTTATTGGGGATAAATACATTATAACAATCAAATATATTTTAATATGTGATTTAAATCAAAATTTCATAGCTTTTAGGAATATCTACACTAATAAAATAACCTTTTTCCTAATAGATACGAACTTATTTTTTATCGCCCTTTATTGCTATTCTCAGGGTAATTGCTAAGCCACCCCATAAAAATGCAGCACCAAACAGGAAAAATATTATAGCAGTAGGTGTCATATTAATCCACCTCCCCTACAGCAGTCATAGGAGCAACTAAATCTTTTTCTCCAAAGCGACCTCTGCTTAGAATTAAGGAGCCTGCAATTCCTATGATTACAACACTCCACCCAAATACAAGAAGTGCTGTGCTAGAGTATCCACCATAAGGCTTCTTTATTTCGTTTATAATATTTTGAACTAACATAAAGGTCAAGATGGCTGGAGTAACAAACTTAATCATATAATCCCACCACTTTCCTACAGTAAAGTAAGACATAGAATTAGTATGATTTCTAATCTTTTCTGGCCCAAAGAACCATCCAATTGCAACTGCTTCTAGAAGTCCAACCACTACTATACCATAAGCATTAACAAAATTATCGATTATATCTAAGAAGTATAATCCTGCACCTGTTGCGTATAGTACGCTTATTGAGTATCCTACTATAGCTCCAATAGTAACCATCTTCTTTCTGCTCATACCTGTCTTATCAATAATAGCTGCTGAAAAAGCCTCAACAAGAGATACTGATGAGGTTAAGCCTGCAAACACTAAGCAAGCAAAGAATAATACCCCAAATATAGATCCAATAGACCCCATTAAACCAAATACCTTAGGAAAGGCTACGAAAGCAAGTCCTATACCTTGTGTAGCAACCTCATTTATTGGAATTCCTTGACTGCTTGCCATAAAACCAAGAATTCCAAATACTCCTATAGCGCATAAAAACTCAAAGCCACAATTAGCAAAGGCAGTCATAAAAGCACTGTTGTTTATATCTGTTTTTTCTGGAAGATAGCTAGAATAGGTCATCATAACTCCCATAGCTAGACTTAAAGAGAAGAATACTTGTCCATACGCTGCTATCCAAACCTTAGGATCCATAACTTTAGACCAATCAGGTGTAAATAATTTGTTTAATCCAAGGCTTGCTCCTGGAAGAGTTACACCTCTAATAACTATAATAATCATAATAACGATAAGAGTTGGTAATAACACCTTGTTTAACTTTTCTATTCCACCTGATACTCCTTTATAGCATATAAACCAATTCACTAGCCATACTGCTGTTATTCCTATAAATACTACCCAGTTCATTCCTCCTAAATTGAAAGGTCCATCTGATAACTTTAAGAAAGTATTAAAGAAATAGCTGTTAGGGTCAGCTCCCCAGGACTGGTTTAAACTTTTAAACATATAAATAGTAGCCCAGCTAAGTATCAAAGAATAATAGGTTAAGATAATGAAGGAGTTTATGCTTGGCCACCACCCAAGCCACTCATATTTTTTATTTGCTCTGGACATAGCAAGGGGCGTGGAACCTTTAAATTTATGTCCCATTCCATACTCAAGAATCATAAGTGGTATCCCTGCTGTAATAATAGCAAAGAAATAAGGAATCAAAAACGCTCCACCACCGTTAGAATATAGGAGATATGGATACCTCCAAATGTTTCCTAGCCCTACAGCTGAACCAACCGCCGCAAGAATGAACCCCATTTTGGAGCCCCACTGATCTCTTTGTTGTTCCATGACATCACTTCTCCTTTTAGTTTACTTTTGTTTTGTTGCATCGCTTACATTTTTAGTTTCCCCATAACACTTTATTTTGGTAAACGATTACAGTAAATCTAGTACTAAGAGACATAAAAATCTCCCGTCTCTAAAACACACCGCTTATATATATGTTCTAGAGACGAGAGACTCTAATAGTACCATACTAAATTACTTTTATGCCTCAATACTCCAAAGTAAATAAAAATACATTTATTATAACTTTTTGAATAGTTTGTCTATTTGAATAATATTATATCAACAAACCTTCGGCTTTTCAACAGTATTTTTACAGTTTCGCAATAAATAGATTGATTACTTTTTAACATATTCACACCGTCAATCACCAATTCTTCAGCTTAAACTTGATAATAATTTTACTATTCTTTCTCTTATAAGATCAGGAATTTCCTTACCTAGAGCTCTTTCTAACAGACTCCTTTGTTCAAGTCCCAACTTAGTTAAATAATGCTCAATCATCTTAACCTTAGCTTCTCTTCCCTGCATAAGTTGATATAAAACATACCAATCTTCAAGGGAAGTCAGTGGTATTTTTATTCCATTAATTTCTTTATAGGACACGATAGAGTGAGAATCAAGCTGGAATTCATAAATACCTTCACTATGTTTAAGCTTAAAGCCTGACATAACATCCATTTTTACATTTTTAACCTGATACTTATAAAAATGTCTCGTAAGATAAATATGGTTATTTTCTTTGCTTCCATCTTGTACAAGCTCTCCAATATTACTTAGCACAGCCTTAGTTTCTTCTATATCTTTTTCATCAACTATTATATCCATATCGCTAGGCGAAGCTACAAGCCCATGGAAATGCAGCATCAGTGAAGCACCCACTGCCCAAGTAATATTATTTCTATTAAGTTCCTCTGCAATATATGTAATACTACCATAATCCACAGCTATCACCCCTTGTTTATATTTATTTTCTATCTCTAATTTTATTTAAATCATCATTATTGCCGACAGCAACAACTACATCGCCTTCCTCAATCACATCATCAGCTTTTGGAAACACATTAATCCTATCCTCATGTTTTATAGCCAGTACATTAACTCCATACCTTCTTCTCATATCTAATTGATTTAAACTTCTGTTCTTCCATTCCTCTAAAGGTGCAAGCTCCATTATGCTATACTCTGGCGATAGCTCAATGTAATCTAATATATTTGAAGATATTATGTTGTGAGCAATTCTTTCTGCCATATCTCTTTCGGGAAAAACTATTTTATTAGCCCCAATTTTAGAAAGTACCTTTGCATGTGATTCACTGCTTACCTTAGCAACAATATATTTTACCCCTGCTTCTTTAGCTATAAGAGTAGCAAGAATTGAGGCTTCCAAATCTGAACCGATAGATATAATAACTACATCAAAGTTCTTAAGCCCAAGTTCTCTAACGGCAGTTTCATTAGTTACGTCTAATTGAAGTGCATGAGTAACATTATCCATTATACCCTGAACTCGACCCATATCCATATCAACTGCCAGTACCTCATGACCAGCGGAACATAGTGCCCTTGCTAAACTTGAACCAAACCTCCCTAGACCTATAACTGCAAATTGCTTCATATTAATTCCTCCACATATTTTCTAGAAAGCATCGGGCAGCCTTAACTCTTTAGTCTGCCTTTGAAGCACATTTAGGACTATAACATCCTTTTATATTAATTTATATACTATTTTATCATTAATAGCATTAAGTGTCTAAAATTAAGCGAGCATGAAATACTACCATACTTCATACTCGCTATTTTAAAACTCCATTATCCAAATGCCACATCTAAAAGCATCATCACGGCAAAACCTAGCATGGCCCCAATAGTTCCTATATTTGAGTGCTGTTTTTCCTGCTGAGATTCTGGTATAAGCTCCTCAACCACCACATAAATCATAGCACCCGCTGCAAAAGATAATGCATATGGGAGAATAGGCTTCATTGCTATGACAGCTGCTGCTCCAAGCACACCTGCAATAGGCTCTACAATTCCAGATGCCTGACC
>CAZMQY010000028.1:0-19873 GCA_964568335.1 uncultured Clostridium sp. | reverse complement strand
TACTAGATGGAATGAGTATCCAATAAGAATGTTTATGAGTGAAGGGCTTAAGGTTACGGTTAATACGGATAATCGAATGGTTAGCGATACGGATTTAACAAATGAATTTATAACATTAAATAAGCATTTTGGAATCAATGAGGAAGAAATTAAGAAAATATATCTTGATTCTATTTATTGTGCATTTGCTAGTGATGAAGTAAAGCAAATTCTTTATAGCAAAAGGGGATGATTTTATAGAACCGTTATTAATGAGAGCTTTTGAAACCGCAATAAGAATAGGCTTAGCGCTTTTTATCGGAGGGTTAATTGGCTGGGAACGCGAGAGCTCACATCGTCCTGCAGGAATGAGGACACATATGTTAGTTGCTGTCGGTTCTGCTACTGTAATGATAATAGGTGATTACTCCCATGGATTTTACGGAGGAGATGCAACAAGGCTTGGAGCACAAGTAGTTTCCGGGATAGGCTTTTTAGGTGCAGGAACAATTATGAAGGAAGGACCTACAATTAAAGGACTTACAACAGCAGCAAGTATTTGGTCGGTAGCTTGTATGGGGCTTGCTGCAGGTGCTGGATTTTATGATGTTGCAGTAATCGGATGTCTTTCCATGATTGCTATCTTAACGGTTTTCGAGCAAATTGAAAGCAAAATTGGAAGTGGTAAACGTACACGGTTAAGTGTATGTTTACTATGTAGAGATGCCTCAAAAACTCTTATGCATGTTAATCGCTTAATGCCTAGTTATGGTGCAAACCTGCAGGATATTATAATGGATGAAATTTCTGATGAGGAAAATGACTGTGTTGAAAGCTTTGCACTTTCTTTTAAAATTTATTCAAGAAAATCAAGAAGCGATATAGATTATACAGAGATTACGGCAAAGATTTGTGAAATTGTAGGTGTTTCTAAGGTTCAAATAGAAGAATTTTAGTGAGGTATTTTCAGGAATCTGAGGGAAAGTATCTAGATTTGATTTACACAAATCTAAATACTTTCCCTTTTTCTTATTCACAATTATGCACGCCTTACTTTTTAATTTTATTTATAAAGCATCATTAGTTTGTTATATAAGATAGGATCAGTATTAAATCTTCCTCTAAAGGTAGTTGTAATTGTTTTGGTATCCGGTTTCTTTATTCCTCTTGTAGTCATACATCCATGTTCACCTTCAATAATTACAGCTACATCCTTTGAATCAGTTACCTTCTGCATTATTTCACATATATCAGTGCCTATTCGTTCTTGAAGTTGTAGTCTTCTTGATACCATATCTGCTATTCTTGCGATTTTGCTTAACCCAATAATCTTAGAGTTTGGAACATAGGCTACCGCTACCTTCATATTATACATTAGCGCTAAGTGATGTTCGCAGTGACT
Organism: uncultured Clostridium sp.; assembly: GCA_964568335.1. Taxonomy (GTDB): domain Bacteria; phylum Bacillota; class Clostridia; order Clostridiales; family Clostridiaceae; genus Clostridium_AT. The sequence goes on along the minus strand of CAZMQY010000028.1, from coordinate 18,492 downwards.
AAATATCTCGATATCCTTCATAATGACGATATCATTATTGCTTTCTTTAATATCAAGGGCATCTTCAAAAGTCTTATTAAACATTTCTGCAAGTTCATCATTGGTATATAGCATGCCTTCAAATATTTCTTCATACATCTTTGCCACTCGCTTAGGTGTATCTATTAGCCCTTCCCTCTCAGGGTTATCACCTAAGGCAATAAGAATACCTCTGATATGTTCCTCAATAGCTTGTATATCGATTGCCATTCTATCCACCTCTTTTGTTAGGATTCAATATCTATTATAAATATTGAGTATTGGAAACCTGTAGTTCAAGCTCAATTATTCTCTTATTTAAAATAGGATGCATTATATAAGGAGCGATATCGCTAAGTGGTTTTAACACGAAAAGCCTTTCATGCATTCTAGGATGAGGAATAATTATCTCTTCAAAGGAGGTAATTATATCATCGTAAAGCAGTACATCTAAATCTATAGTCCTAGGACCCCATCTGATGATTCTTTCTCTCTTAAGTTCTTTTTCTATGTTCAATAAAAATTTTATGAGCTCTTTTGGAGTGAGTAGAGTTTTTATTTCAGCAGCACAATTCACAAAGTCATCTTGATCTTCATAACCTACAGGTTTTGTGCCGTAAAAGCTTGATACTTTTTCTACAGTTGTAGTTTTATCATTCATAAGCCTAAGTGCAGCTTTTAAATTCTCTTCTTTGTTGCCTATATTAGAGCCAAGTCCAATGTATGCTCTATGCCAAAATCGTTCTATTTCTACTGCTGCATAATCCAGAGGTTTTCCTATAGGTGCCCAAGGCTTTTTAATAAGTATTTTTACCTTTTCCACAGAGGAGTAATTTACTAATACATATCGGGCTAATTCCTCAGCAGACTTTTCAATTAAATCGTACTTTTCTTTTGTAAATTCTTTTTCAATATTATGGCATAGCTCTGCATAATTTACGGTTTTTGTCAGGTCGTCTGTTTGTCCCGCCTCTCTTAAATCAAGCCAAAGTTCAAGAGAAACTAAAAAACGCTGCCCCATATTTTTTTCTTCTGTATTTACTCCGTGGTAAGCGTAAACTTCTAAATCTTTAACATATATTTTATCCACGATATCACTTCCTTCGTACTATAGTATCTGTCATTATAGCTGCTCTCTTATTTTCAAGCACATTATGAACTCTTACGAAATCGCAGCCCTTCATAATGCCTATAACAGTAGTGGCTAAAGTACCCTCAACTCTTTCATCAGGAGGAAGGTTCAAGGCGTTTCCGATCATAGATTTTTTTGATGTACCTAAGAGTACAGGATAGCCTAAAGCAGATAATAACTCTAAGTTATTCATTAGTTTCAAATTTTGCTCATAGGTCTTAGCAAAACCAATTCCAGGATCCAGAATTATATTTTCTGGTTTTACACCAGCTTTAAGAGCAATATCTATACTTTCCTTTAAGTCTTTTATAACATCCTCCAGAAAATTCTCATATTCTGTATTCTCTCTATTGTGCATAAGACAGCAAGGAACACCAAGCTTTGCTGCTACATGTGCCATTTTAGGATCTTTTTTAAAGCCCCATACATCGTTGATGAGATCTGCGCCTTCTTTAATGGCACATTCTGCCACATAGGATTTATATGTATCAATAGAAAGAGGTATATCAAATTCTCTTTTCACAGCTGCAATTACAGGTAAGACTCTTTGGATTTCCTCTTCATCAGAAATTAAAGTATAGTTAGGTCGAGTGGATTCGCCACCGATGTCAATAATATCTACTCCTTGATTTATCATTTCGTTTACGTGATACAGAGCTTTATCCACATCATTAAACCGACCTCCATCTGAAAAGGAGTCAGGAGTAACATTAAGTATTCCCATTATATAGGTTTTCTTACCTAGTTCAAAATCTTTTTTACCTATAGTTAATATCTTATTCATATGCGTACCTCTAAATCAATACTTTATAATATTGTTTTTCTTTTCTTCAGACCAGTTGCATTCTCTTGCTGCTTTGCAGCTAAAACAGCTTCTGGAAGCCTTATCGCTGAAATAAATTATATAACTTAAGCTGTTTTTATCTTCGGAGTCTTTTCTATGGTGAGATATAGCAGCTACTATCTCATTTATTTCATGGCTGCTATATCCACTCTCCTTGAGAATATCAATAGCTAATTCTGCACTAGCTGCGTCGTGAGAAATTCCTTCTTCATACTGTTTCCATCTGCCTATATCATGTAAAAGAGCAGCAGCATATATAATGTCCTTTGAAAAATTTAAATTATTTTCAAGGTTTAATATATAGGCAATTCTTGCTACATCGAAAAAATGCGATAGGTCATGATGGCAGAATATCCTGTCTTTTTCACACTTTTCATTTTTATTTATGTAACTAATGTATTTTTGGTTATAAAGTATAGAGTTTATTCTATCGTAGTCCATATTAATATCCTTTTTAATCTCTCAGCAGGTTATAAACCTCTGATTTGAGTTTATTATATAATTTAGAAAATCAACTTTAGCCTTTAATGGCATTAGCTACAGATATTATATCAAAAAAAAAGAAATTTGTAACTTGGAGCAAACAGAAGATTCAACAAGTTTTTATCAACAAGGCTTGTAGCTAAGATTGCTAAAGCATTAGTCGAAAAATAAATTACTATGGAAGGACTCACATATAGAAGGATTTAAAAATATAGTTGAGTCAGTAGAAAAAATATTGCCAAAGATTGAAAAGATAAATTCCTCAGCAGTTGATATTGACGAAAGTAAGGTTGTAATCATAGAAAAGATAGAAGGAGTATCTGCATCTTCAGAAGAGATTGCAGCATCTTCACAGGAATAAAATATTACAAGTATTTGCTTTAGAAGGCAGGGAACAGCATTGAGGTTGGTTCCTGCCTTTTGATTATGAGTGAATGGCAGCCATATAACTTTTAACTTTTGAATTCTATGATATCAGCAGTCTATTAAAGTGGTATGTAAAGCATAGAGCGTAACATATACATTTATTATAGGCTGTTCTTTTATTTTATCATTAGTTTGGAGGGATATAATGAAGGAGCTAATTAGTTTTGAGAATATTAAAGTTAAAGCTGGTGCAAAGGATTGGAAGGAAGCAATAGACATAGCAGGCAACCTGTTACTTAATAGTGGAAAGATAAAAAGAAAGTATATAGACAACATGATTGAGGCTGTCATTGATTTAGGGCCCTATATTGTTCTAACACCTGGGTTTGCATTAGCTCACGCTGCGCCTTCATCAGATGTATTAGAGAATGGAGTATCCTTAATTACCTTGGAACAGCCCGTTAATTTCGGCAGTATAAATGACCCGGTAAATGTAGTTTTATGCTTAGCAAGTGTGGATAGTAATTCACATATAAATGTTTTAAAATCAGTTGCTGAGAAATTGATGATAGAAGGAATGATTAATAGGCTTGCTTCCTTAGGGAATGAAAAGGAAGCTTACCTGCTAATAAATGATTAGAGCTTAAAGGTTTATACATTATATATATTTTTTAGAAGGGAGGGGGAAAATGGAGAGATTAATAATTCAAACAGTTTGTGGATTTGGCTGCGGTTCGTCCTTGATGCTTAGGATGAAGATTGAAAGCATTCTAAAAAAACACAATCTGGAGGCAGAAGTGTTTTGCGGTGATGTTGGGACTTGCTGTTCAAATCACTGTGACGTAATTTTTATTTCAAAGGAGCTAGCTGATAGAATCATTGACAGAGCAAAAGTACCTGTTGTTAGTATCGACAATTTCATGAATCAAGCTGAAGTTGAAGGTAAGGTTTTAGCGTATTTTAAAACGCTAGAAAAATAAGGGGGGGTAGTTAATGGTAGTGTTTAATTTCATTATTAACGAGATATTTGGTCAAGGCGCAATATTCTTAGCTCTTATAGCATTAATAGGTTTATTATTACAAAAGAAATCATTTACTGAAGTTATCCGTGGAACTATGATGACAGCAATTGGATTCTTTGTTCTTTCTGCTGGTACCGGCATAATTACGGGTAATTCAATCAATGGCTTGGCAACAGCTTTTAATACAATGCTGCCACAAGCAGCTGTAGGAAAATCTGTAGATATAGGTGCACAATATGGCACACAAATCGGTATTGTAATGGTAGTTGCATTCCTTATTAATATTATATTTGCCCGCTTTACAAGATGGAAGTCCGTATTTTTAACAGGACATATGCTTTACTGGTTCCCATTTGTATTCATTGCAGCAGGTGTTGATGCTGGTCTAACAGGAGGAAAGTTAATAGGCTTGGCTACAGTATTTACGGCTGCATATATGATCATTTCTCCAAACCTTATGCGTCCATTTGTTAAAGAGGTTACTGGCGATGACTCCTTTACTATAGGTCATCCAACAACAATATTATCAGTAATTTCCGGACTTCTTGGCAAAGCAGTAGGCGACAAGTCAAAATCTACTGAAAGCTTGAAGTTTCCAAAATCCCTAGGCTTTTTTAGAGAAGTATCAATTACAGGATCTATTACTATTTGTATTACTTATATAGTTATGGCTATTATTTTAAGCGCAAATGGTTTTAATCCCGCAAAGGTATGGGGCTTTGAGGGCGGAAATACTGGCATATTTACTTATATATTTACACATTCAATTTATTTCGGTGTTGGTGTTACTGTAATGCTGCAGGGTGTTCGCATGCTTATTGCCGAAATTGTTCCAGCCTTTAAGGGTATTGCTGACAAGGTTGTTCCCGGTGCAATTCCAGCACTTGACTGCCCAGTTGTATTTGGATATGCTCCAAATGCTTTAATACTTGGTTTTATAGTGGCTATGATTACTTCCGTTATTACAATTATTTTAACTGCAGGCATGTTCCCAACAGTTATTATCCCTCTAACCTTTACTTGCTTCTTTGAAATAGGTACAGCAGCTATTGTTGGTAATGCAACTGGAGGAATTAGAGGAAGCGTAATAGGCGCAGCTGTCAGCGGCATAGTAATGGTATTCCTAGTTGGCTTTGGCGCTTACTTCTTTAGTAACACTATACAATCCTGGATGCTGGTATACGGTGGTCAAGACTTCTCCCTATGGGGCATAATTGAAGGGTTAATTGCTAAACTTATATCATAAATAAGATTATCATTTTAAGAGAAGGCATTTCAATTTTGAAATGCTTTCTCCTTTTAAGGCTTACATTGAAAGCTAACAAGTATTATACTAAAGATGTGTGTATAACTAGCTTATAGTTTGTTAAATTAGGAGTTTTCAGGAGGCTTAAAATGAATTTTGATTATATGGATAAAATTATTGAACTTATTAAAACTGTACAAGTTAAAGAGAAAAAGAGCATGGAAGCTTGTGTTGAGCTGCTCACTGAAACAATTATTAACAAGAAATCCATCTATACCTTTGGTGCAAGCCATGCAGGTATTTTGAGCGAGGAGATGTATTACAGAGCAGGGGGACTTATGATGATGAACCCCATCTTTGGCAGGGAGCTTATGCTTGATACCTCTCCGATAACTGTAACCAGCAAGATGGAAAGATGTGTTGGTTATGGTACAATACTGGCTAGCAAAATCAATTTCGCAGAGGAGGATGTACTTATTATTCATTCTGTTTCAGGCAGAAACCCTGTTTCCATAGAAATGGCCATTGCTGCAAAAGAGAAGGGTGTAAAAATAATAGGACTGACAAACCTTGAATATTCAAAGCTAGTTTCCTCTAGACATCCTTCTGGGAAGAATTTATACGAATTTTGTGATATAGTTCTTGATAATCATGGTGATATAGGTGATGCCTGTGTTGCGCTGGAAGGTTTAGAGCAAAAGGTAGCTCCAACCTCTACTGTTATTGGTGCTGCAATCTTAAATTCCATTGTAGCAGCCACAGCTCAAAATTTAGTTAAGAAAGGTATTAAAAATCCGCCAATATTTTATAGTGCAAATATTGATGGGGGAGATGAATTGAACGAAAAATTGTTTGAAGAATACAAGGATTCAATTCATTATAAGTTTAAGTAGTTCGTTCATTGTGGGTTCTGCAATGTATTAACTTTGAAGCATTGGTAAAGGGGTGTATTAGCATGCAGATGAAAATAATAAGAAATGATATAACAAAAATGAATGTGGATGCAGTTGTTAATGCGGCTAACAGGGCATTAAAAATGGGCAGCGGAGTATGTGGAGTCATTTTCTCTGCTGCAGCGCCAAAGAGCTTCAAGAGGAATGTGACGGCATTGGACAGTGCAATGTGAGAGAAGCTGTTCTGACAAAGGGATACAGCCTACCTTCAAAGCATATTATTCATGCCGTGGGTCCTATATGGAAGGGAGGCGTCCATAATGAGGCGAATCTATTGCATAGTTGCTACAAGAATTCGCTGGATCTTGCTTTAAAGAATAAGTGTAAATCTATTGCTTTCCCTCTCATATCAACCGACATCTATGGCTATCCAAAGGAGGAGGCTATTCAGATTGCCATTGCCGCCATAAGCGAATTTCTTGTAAAGTATGATATTATGGTTTATTTAGTTGTTTACGACAAAGCTTCCTTTGTTTTGAGTGAAAGGCTTTTTTCCGCTGTTGAAAAATATATTGATGACAACTATGTTGACAAGCACCGCAGGAATGAGTATGGAAGACATATACAGCCTTATGATTTTCAGCTGTATAACAGCGTTTTAGAGGAGTCTGAGCAGATTAGCGAATCCTGTGCTCCTATGCCCTCAAAAAGGAGACGTAGTCTTGAGGAGGTTGTTAAGCAGCTGGAGGAATCTTTTTCGGAAATGCTTTTAAGGCTTATAGATGAAAAAGGCAGGACAGATGTGGAAACCTATAAGAGAGCAAACATAGATTGAAAGCTGTTTTCTAAAATACAAAGCAATAAGGGCTACAATCCCAGCAAAATAACAGCCATTGCTCTGGCTGTTTCCCTTGAGCTTAATTTGGATGAAACTCGCGACCTTTTAGGTAAAGCAGGCTACACCCTTTCTCACAGCAATAAGTTTGATGTAATTATCGAGTTTTTTGTAAAAGAAGGCAATTATAATATATATGAAGTAAACCAGGCTTTGTTTGCTTTTGACCAGGCTCTGCTAGGAGCATAATTGTCGCTTTGAAAGCGACACCATTGGAGGGTATAATGTAATGCTTAAAAAGCAGAAGAAGGATCAAGGGGAGGCTGTTGTCACCACTGTGCTGTTCGACGACAATTATGAGCTTCTTCACGATAGGATTAATGTTAAAGGCATTAGTCCAATAACGGAAAAGGATTATTATGTTAGAGGCTGCACGGCATTGCTAGATGCTATTTCTACAGCTGCGAAATTTGGCATTGACTCTGACAGGGCGAGCACCAGGCTTAATTATGAAGCGCTGAGCAATGTTGTAAGCGAGTTTCGTTCCTGCAGAACAATCGATGAGAGCTGGAAAGAGAAGATTGATGAGGATTTTGCCCGCCGAGGCGGTAAATAAAAAAAGGCGCTGAATCAAGATAGCGCTAAGCCGTCGCAGGTTCTATGACACCTAGGAAAGCTTGAACTTCGCATTATAAGACTAATGATTATTTTTTATGCAAATCCTAAATTTTATAAACTCGCTTCGCTTAAACAGTATAAAATTCTTAACAGATTTGCATAAAAAATAATTAAAGTCATATTAATGCTCGTTCAAATGCTTTATACAGTGTCATAGAACCTGCTGCTGCTTAACGCTATCTTGATATACGCCCTTTTCCGTTCTACTCCACTTTGATTGCTGCAACAGGGCAGGACATTTCCACATCCTTGGCCTCAGCCTCATTGGCAGAGGTTACTTCGCCGATAACTCCTGCTCTGCCGTCGTCTTGCATTTCAAAAATATCTGGTGCTATTGAAGTACATAAGCCGCAGCCAATGCAGGCATCTTTATCTACAAAAGCCTTCATTATAATCCTTCCTTTCATTTATTGATTTCACTTACAGCATAGTACTAACTGCAAGAATAAGCTGTGATTTAAATCAAAATTGGTATAATATTGTACAGCAGAATTAAAGGAATAAGGGTAATAACTAAATGTAATACTAAATTTATAGGCAGGGTAAGGGTTTTATTGGTTAACTTTCATTTATACTTTACAAGAAGGATGGGACATTATGGCTATAAATGTACAAGAGGCCTTAGAACTTGATATACTTAATGGATTTAAAGTTATTGCAGGCAGAAATGGGCTTGCTAATGAAATAACGCATGTGGCAGTTTGGGATTATGAAACTGGCGATTTAATAGCGGAAAACTTTAGCAGGGGAGATTTTGCATTAAGCACTTTGGTTGCAATAAAGGATAATATTGAGGAGCTGTATGAAATTGTAGAAAGAATGATTGCCGTGGGGATAAGCTGTCTTGCCATAAAGGATATTTATGTTAAGGAGATTCCTAGGAAGATAATTGACCTTGCAGATAAAAAGCATTTTCCTATTATGATATTTAGTAATACCTTTACCGAGGATGTAATTGTATATGTAAATAAAGCTATTAGTAACAAGAAGAAATATGAAAATTTGGCACTGCAAATAGATAAAATTTTATATAACAATTTGAATGAGCTAAGTATAAGAAAAATTGCCCGTAAGATTAATATAAATTTTAAAGAAAAAAATATGACAGCCTTTTGCAGAAAAAAGAACAGTAAATTTACAGGAGTAAAAAGCTTTACCGATAAGGAAATGGAAGCGTCATTTAGCAAGGTCATACTCTATAAAGATGGATATCTTCTTATAAGCACCTTTGAGGAGGGGGATGAAAAGGATATAGGCAGGACTATTTTAAGAAGGCTTGGCTGGTGGGGGTTTGACCCAAAAGAATATGTTATAGGGGTAAGTTGTTTATATGACAACTTAGGAAGCCTTAATATGTCCATACAGGAAAGTTTATTTGCTTTAAGACATTCAATGATATATAAAAAAGATATTTCTTTTTTTCATGAGATTGGTATAAATAAAATAATTCTGCCTCTTTTAGACAATCCCTGGGTACTTAAGTATTATAACGAAATGATAGGGCCCCTTATAAATTACGATAAAAATCATGGAACAGAATTATTGATTACGGCTGTAAAGTATGTTGAGCATAATGGCGATATTAAAGCTGTTGCAGAGGAATTATTTCAGCATGGAAACACTATTCGGTATAGAATAGACAAGATAAATAAGGTGTTATTCAAGGATTATAAAAGCGAGCACTTTTATGAGGAGCTTGCAATGGCAGTTAGAATATATACTTTGCTCCACAACTCTTTGTAATTTTTACAAAGAGTTGTGGTTTTTTATTTGAATTATTACAAAGCAAAAACTATATACAAAGGTGTATTATATGCGTTGTAGAAAAAAAGATGATGGAGGGCAAAATATGAAGCACTTAAAGATTGCATATGCTGCAGAGGCTAAAGAAAATTTTTCAACTAACAGAGAAGTTGTTTTAGTTGAACATACTGATTATACAGAAATAGCTGCTGCTATAGTTACTGATTCTGATGCTCAGATAATTGATGATATATGTAATACAAAGTTTGGGATTCCTATATTTGTTGTTTTGAAGAATAAGGACAATCTTCCTGGTGAATTAGCAAAGAAAGTTTATCGTGTAATTGATGAAAGCAGCTTTGATAAAAATCTTTATAATAGGGAAATTGAGGCTGCTGCAAGCCAGTATGAAGAAAATGTACTTCCTCCTTTCTTTAAAGCATTAAGTAATTATGTGGAAAGAGGCAATCTTCAGTTTGACTGTCCTGGACATCAAGGCGGCCAATATTTTAGAAAGCATCCGGCAGGTAGATTTTTTTATGAGTTTTACGGAGAGAATATCTTTCGCTCAGATATATGCAATGCCGATGTTGCATTAGGAGATTTGTTAATACATGAGGGGCCGGCGGTGGATGCTGAACAGCATGCTGCCAAAGTTTACAATGCGGACAAGACTTATTTTGTAATGAATGGAACTAGTACAGCAAATACTGTGGCTATAAATGCTATAGTTTCTCCTGGAGATTTAGTTCTGTTTGATAGAAACAATCATAAATCAGTATATAATGCTGCATTGGTTCAGTCAGGAGGTAACCCTGTATACCTTGAAACCGCGCGTAATCCATTTGGATTTATAGGCGGCATTGACGATCACTGCTTCAATGAAGGTTACTTAAGAAGCGAGATAGCTAAGGTTGCTCCGGAAAGAGCTGATGATAAGAGACCATTTAGGTTGGCTGTTATACAGCTTGGAACCTATGATGGAACTATTTATAATGCTAGACAGGTTGTTGATAGAATTGGACATCTTTGTGATTATATTTTATTCGACTCAGCTTGGGTTGGTTATGAACAGTTTATTCCTATGATGAGAGATTGCTCTCCTTTATTACTGGATTTAAAGGAAAATGATCCCGGAATATTGGTAACACAATCTATTCATAAGCAGCAGGCCGGATTTTCACAGGCTTCACAAATTCATAAAAAGGACAATCATATTAAAGGACAAAAACGTTATGTAGACCATAAGCGGTTTAATAACTCTTTTATGATGTACGCTTCAACCAGTCCGTTTTATCCTTTATACGCTAGCCTGGATGTTAATGCAAGAATGCAGGAAGGCGAAGCAGGAAGACGTTTATGGGAGGAATGTATAAAATTAGGTATTGAAGCAAGAAAGTCAGTATTAAAGAATTGCTCAATGTTCAGACCATTTATTCCGCCAACTGTTAACGGAAAGAAGTGGGAAGATTATTCTACAGAAGAAATAGCAAACAATATTGGTTTCTTTAAGTTCATACCTGGTGAGAAGTGGCATTCCTTTGAGGGTTATGGCGAAAATCAATATTTTGTTGATCCAAATAAGTTTATGCTTACAACACCAGGAATAAATGTTGAAACTGGCGAATACGAGGACTTTGGTATTCCGGCTACAATACTTGCGAACTTTTTAAGAGAGCACGGAATCATACCGGAAAAGAATGATTTGAATTCTATATTATTCCTAATGACACCTGCAGAAACTTCAACAAAGATGGAAAATCTTGTGGCTCTGCTTGCACATTTTGAGGAGCTTGTAAAGGAAGATGCACCTCTAAGCAAAGTGCTGCCAAGCCTTTATAAGAATAATATAGAGCGTTACAATGGCTATACAATTAGAAGACTATGTCAGGAAATGCATGATTTTTATAAGATTAATAATGCAAAAGATTATCAAAAGAAATTGTTTAGAGCTGAGTTCTTGCCAGAAAGAGCAGTTTTAGAAGGTACAAGCTCTGCACCTAAGAAAATATTTACTCCTCAAGAAGCTAACTGGGCGTTAAAGAGAAATGAGGCCAAGCTTGTAGCCTTGAAGGATATAGCAGGTGAAATAGCACTAGAGGGCGCTCTTCCATATCCACCAGGAGTATTCTGTGTTGTTCCCGGAGAAAGATGGAGTGAAGCTGCACAAAAATACTTCCTAATATTGCAGGATGGAATTAATGAATTCCCAGGCTTTGCACCGGAAATACAAGGAGTATATCTAGAAAAGGAAAACGGCCGCGTTAAGGCTTATGGCTATGTATTAGATAGAAAAACAAATTAGTAGCTTAAGGATATAACGAAGGTTATATCCTTGGCAAATACTACGGAGGTAGTTAATTATGAGTAATGAAAAAAATAAGATGGGTGTAGTCCAGTTAACTATAATGACTGCTATAAACATGATGGGTTCTGGAATAATAATGCTTCCTACAAACCTGGCTCAAGTTGGAACAATGTCTATTTTATCCTGGCTGGTTACTGCAGTTGGTTCAATGGCACTGGCATATGCTTTTGCTCAAGCTGGAATGTTCAGCCGTAAAGCTGCGGGTATGGGAGGATATTCTGAATATTCCTTTGGAAAAGCAGGAAGTTTTATGGCTAATTATACCTATGGAGTATCGCTTTTAATTGCTAATGTAGCAATTGCCATTTCAGTTGTAGGTTATGCCAGCGGGTTTTTATCAAAGGAGCTTTCCCCTGTTTCAGTAGGATTATGGACAATATTTACCTTGTGGGTGGCAACAGTCTTAAACTTTAAAGGAGCAAAAGCTTCAGGAAAAATAAGCTCAATTACTATATGGGGTGTTTTAATACCTGTATTTGTTATTTCTATTTTTGGATGGTTTAGATTTAGCGGAAAACTATACGCAGCTTCTTGGAATCCTAATCATTTTCCATTCTTCACTGCAGTAAGCAAATCAATATCAATAACCTTATGGGCCTTCCTAGGACTTGAGTCTGCCTCTGCAAATATGGATACAGTTGAAAACCCTAAGAAAAACGTTCCTATAGCATGTTTGGGAGGAACTATCGGTGCTGCAATAATTTATATCATATCAACAAATGTTATGGCCGGTATTGTTCCAAATGCTGATTTGTTAAATTCCAGCGCACCTTTTGGATTAGCTTTTGCAAGAATGTTTAATCCAACTGTAGGCAAGCTTGTTATGGGTCTGATGGTTATATCCTGCTTTGGTTCTTTATTTAGCTGGCAGTTTACTATAGCACAAGTATTTAAAGGCTCTGCAGTTGAAGGATATTTCCCAAAGCTGTTCAGCAAGGTTACAAAGGCTGAAACTCCAATTGCGGCTATGGTCGTAATTACTGTTATTCAAAGCGTGCTTGCATTGATGACAATTAGTCCAAGCTTATCAAAGCAATTTAATGTATTAGTAAACTTGGCAGTAGTTACAAATGTTATTCCATATTTACTATCTATGGCATCCCTAAGCGTAATACAAAGATCAGAAAATGTACCGGCTAAAAGGATTAAAGTAACAAATTTTATAGCTTTAATCGGCTCTGTTTATAGTTTGTATGCGCTGTATGCCTCAGGTTCGGAAGCATTGATGTACGGTTCAATAGTTACTTTTGCGGGATGGATGCTATACGGCTTTGTATCACACCGTTTCGATTTAAAGAATGAGAATGCAGCTGGCAAAGCTGCTTAGAGAGCAAAAAAGCAAAGAGGAAAGGATGCCTCTTTGCTTTTTTGATGTGCACCCTGCATGGGCGACAGCTTGGTGGTGAAAGTCCACTGTGGGGGTTCATAGCACCAACTACTAGCTTAAGACAAGGGTGTGCACCGTGAGGTGGAATCTGAAGGAAGCCAGTGGCAAAGCTCCGGTTTGAGGAACAAGAACCACATATAAGGCTTGCTTAAATCGGGTGAGTTTGCGTTACAATACAAAGCTCTATGCTATCCGAAGATTTAAGGAGTAAATGTGGCGGATATATGGAGTAAAAGCGTCGTTCTTACCTGTGGAGGTCTCATGGACGTATAACAATGAATTTGTGTTATACGGTTGAAACAAGATTTATCATGAGAAGTCAGCAGAGGTCATAGTGTCAAGGCAGTCATGAATGTCTTGGAACCTTGAAGAATTCGACGGAAATACGAGGATTGCAGACAACTTCATAGTGGAGTTATGATAAGTGGTGTGGTTATTGAAACTGAGGAGGGGTGTACTCAAGGCGGGCCACTAAGTCCACTCCTTTGCAACATCATGCTCACAGAACTCGACAGACCGTGGAAAAGAAAGTTTCTAGGAGTTACCTTCTATCAATGGTATGGAAAGATAGGAATAAGAGTACATGACAAGTCTGTAAACAGGTTTAAGAATAAAGTTAGAAAAATAACCTCAAGAAATAATGTCAGGGATATGGAATATACAATGATAAGACTTCGTCAGGTTATAACGGGATGGCTCAACTATTTTGGCATAGCTGATATGTCTAGGACATCGAAAGAATTAGATGAATGCACTAGACGAAGAATCAGAATGTGCTTTTGGAAACAGTGGAAGAAGATTAAACTAAGCATGATAATTTAATAAAGCTTGGTGTTAAGGAAGATAAGGCATGGGAATATGCAAATACATTAATTTCTATTGAACCGCCGTGTATCGAACGGCACGCACGGTGGTGTGAGAGGTCGCTGAATAAAATAACTATTCAGCTCCTACTCGATAGCTAAATGACAGCCATATAACTTATAACTTATTTAAGCAGAGCTATACTCTGATAGTACAATAATTGTAATAATGACCGAAAGCTATTAGTATTGAGTAAATGCTATAAGCAGAAGGACTTAGAGATAGAAGTGAAGACAATACCAATATAGCTAGAATACCTGAAGGTGGTCATGGTTTAATTGATAAAATAATTGATGTGGTTACAGAATAGTATAGGAGCACTTGTACATACTAATTTGGAAAAGCTTATTTAAATGAAAAGGTAGAAGATGATTATAATGGGAAATAAAATCGTAGAAGTCTTATCAGTTATGAATACAACATCACTAGAAATAACCCCAGATATATTAATGATGAATTTTACAATTAGGATCAGTTATAAAGCTATCTGAATTATGGAGTGTTCCAGTTTATATTAACCAATTAGAACTGCCTTATGTAACAGGTAAAAAAGACTATCCTGTTGGTGATCCTACTGTTGACGAAGGTATGCAAGATTATCTCCAACATATTCCCGCATACAAGTATAGATATAACTGCTTATGCAGAAACTCTGCCTGAGGATGGAAGTGTACCTGGAATGCCTGAGTGGAAATGGATACACACTCCTGGACACACAGAAGGACATATTGCACTGTTCCGTGAAAAAGACCGCGTGCTTATTGCGGCAGATGCTTTTTCCACTACTAAGCAGGAATCTTTATTATCTGTAATAATGTATAGCGAGCAGATAAGTGGTCCGTCAACCTCTACTGTTATTGGTGCTGCAATCTTAAACTCAATTGTAGCAGCTACAGCCCAAAATTTAGTTAAGAATGGTATGAAAAGACCGCCAATATTTTATAGTGCAAATATTGATGGGGGAGATGAATTGAACGAAAAATTGTTTGAAGAATATAAGGATTCAATTCATTATAAGTTTAAGTAGTTTGGTTTTCTTTATATTTATATTAGCTTTATTAAAAGTCTCTTTTGAGACTTTTTTGTTTTTTAAATTACCAATCTTAAAAAGCATTGATTATACTAGTTTAGTAAATATAAGCCTTCAGTTGAGTATTATTATCCATAGGACTTCAAATAATAGTAGTATTGCATCCTTTGATGGCTGAAGCGATAAGTGGAAGGTGGAATTTTACCATGAAATTATTTAGAAATAATTCTATTCACATAATATTAAGCATGATTGTAATTATACTTTTAACTGGAATAGCTCCTGTGAAAGCAGCAGCCAGCGGACGACTAAAAGTACATTTTATAGATGTGGGGGATGCGGACTGTATTCTCATACAACAGGGGGATAAGTCAATGCTTATTGACGCAGGCAATAATTCAGATGAAGCTGCAATAAAAAAGTATTTACTAAGCTTAGGAATTAAAAGACTGGATATCATCATAGGCACTCATGCGGATGAGGATCATATTGGTTCTCTGGATGCTATCATAAATGACATTGAAGTAGAGAAAATTTATATGCCGGATTCAAATACTACAACGAAATACATTGAGGATGTTATGCTTGCAGTTAGGAAAAAAGGGCTTCAGATTACACCGCCAGTTTCTGGAGAAACCTTTAAACTTGGAGATGCTGTATGCACTATCCTGGCCCCAGTGTTCAGTGGATATGAAAAATTAAACAACTATTCAGTAGTCCTAAAGCTGCAATATGGAAATACTTCTTTTCTTTTTACCGGTGATGCAGAAGGGGTAAGTGAAAGTGAAATGATTAAGAGAGGCTTTGATTTATCTGCTAATGTACTAAAATTAGGCCATCATGGAAGTATTAGATCCACCACTAACGAATTTTTACAACGTGTGAATCCGCAGTATGCGGTTATAAGTGTTGGAAAAAATAATAAATATAGACATCCTCATAAAAGTATCTTAAAGAAGCTTAAGGCTAAGAGCATAAAGGTATATAGAACAGACAAAAACGGAACTGTTGTTGCAGAGAGTGATGGTGAGAATATAACCTTTGATAAAGAGCCAAAGGCAGCCATATAACTTATAACTTATTTGGGGTGATTACATATGGAAAAAGATGGAGTTATAACTTCTAGAGTTTATTTTAAATAATAAAAAGGCAGCAAATGAAATCTTCTTATCTTGGGGTAGGAAGATTTTTTATTTTGGTTATACTACATTTAAGTAAAAAAACCAATGAGAAGGAGGATAGCTATGAAAAAGCTTTCTATATTAGGATTTATTATGGGTATGATATATTTTACTGCAGAGGGTTTTTGGAGAGGATGGACCAATATTGCCATGCTCTTTGTTGGAGGTCTATGCTGCGTTCTTATTGGACTTCTTGATGAATTCCCACAAAAATATAAATTAAAAATTTGGCAGCAGTGCCTATTAGGTACAGTAATAATTCTCGCCATAGAGTTTATTTCGGGAGTTATCTTAAATATATGGCTTAAGCTTAATATTTGGGATTATTCAAACAGCTGGGGCAATATTAAAGGACAAATATGTGTGGCCTACGGAATTTTATGGTTTATCCTCACGCCCTTTGTCATATGGCTTGATGACTTCCTAAGATGGAAGCTATTTGGTGAGGAAGAACCATATGATATTAAGCAAATATATAAAGGACTAGTAAGATTAAAGTAGTTGCTGCTAAAAGGTTATACTAGCAAACAAAAGTTAATTTTATTTGTTGAAGTTTGGCATTTACTACTTAAACACATCTATTAAAAACAATGGATTTATTACTTTTTTCAATTGTACCCCTCCATATAGTAATTTTGTTTTTATAAAAAATTTATTAACATAGAAAAATATTATTAAGAGTTTATCATGAGCATAGCATATTATCAAGAGGATTTAATGAAAAAATCAACAGTGTGATATATTTCTTTATGAAAGTTGAATCGTAAAAACAATCAAAAATTTAAAGATTAATTTTGGGTTGGAATTAGAAATTAACATGGAGATTAGCAACGGCTTAAGAAATAGACTTGATGATAACGTATTCAAAGTGTTGATATAGGCTAATTACAACTTTTGATACTAACTAATCATCTCTCTAGTGAGCCTCTATTTAAATATGCTAAAAAATTTATGATATTTTGCAAAATGAATATTGACAATTATATAAATTGCATTTATTATTAAAACAACAACTGCGCCACCGCGTTAAAGCGTCATTGTGGTTGATATTTTAAGACAATAGGAGGGGGATAAAATGAAAAGAGTTAAGAGAATAGTGTATCTAATAGTAGCATTATCCTTGACAGTTGGACTAGCAGCTTGCAGTTGGGGCAAAAACGCAAGCACTAGTACTACAGGAAACGCAAACAAAACAAATAATGAAAAAGCTCCGGGAAAAACCTTAAAGGTGCAGCTTGATGTTGAAGTGGCTTCAATGGATCCGCAAATTGCAACAGATGGTGCTTCCTTTGAAGTTATTGCGGCAGTTACAGAAGGGTTGTATTCTGTTGACAAAGCAGGCTCACCAATTAAGGCTATGGCAAAGGAGATGACTAAAAGTGCAGATGGTCTAGCCTATACTTTTACCTTAAAAGATGCGAAATGGTCAGATGGTACTCCAGTAACAGCTAAAGATTTCTTGTTTGCCTGGAGACGTCTTGTTGATCCAAAAACAGCTAGTGAGTATGCATTTATAGCTGGTGTTGCAGGCATTAAAAATGCGGATGATATTGCAGCAGGCAAAAAGAAAATAGAGGAATTGGGAGTAACAGCTAAGGACGATAAAACTTTGGTAGTTCAGTTATCCCAGCCAGTTACCTTCTTCGAATCCTTAATGGCTTTTCCTTCATTTTTGCCTGTGAATGAGGAATTTTTCAAACAAGCAGGGGATAAATTTGCCACAACAGCTTCTACTATATTAAGCAATGGTCCTTTTAAAGTGAAGGCTTATGAACCTGCTGCTGCATCAATAGTTCTTGAAAAAAATGCTGATTACTGGGATGCTTCGGCTGTTAAGCTTGATGGTATACAGTATCAGGTAATTAAAGAAGCTCAACAAGCTATACTTTCTTATAAAAATGGTGATTTAGATGTGGCCAACCTTTCAGGAGAACAGGTGGAGCAGTTTAAAGCTGATAAAGAATTCAATACTGTTCCAGCAGGATACTTATGGTATATTTCTCCTAATACAAAGGTTTCTGGCCTTGAAAATATAAATCTTCGTAAGGCACTTGCTTTAGCCTATGATAAAAAAGCAGTGGTTAATAACATATTGAAGGACGGTTCCACTGAGGCGAACTTTGCAATTCCTGCTTTACTTGCTACAGGTCCTGATGGAAAGGATTTTCGTGCAACTGCTGGTACTTATCTTGCTACAGATAAAGCTAAAGCTCTAGAGTATTATAATAAGGCAAAAGGAGAACTTGGAAAAACTTCCTTTACCTACACCTTGCTTGTAGAAGATACAGAATCAGCCCAAAATGTTGCTCAGTTTATTCAATCTGAAATACAAACAACTCTTCCAGGAGTTACAATAAAGATTGAGACTATGCCTAAGAAAAACAGACTTCAAAGGATGAGAG
>CAZMQY010000027.1:19962-20439 GCA_964568335.1 uncultured Clostridium sp. | reverse complement strand
GATTAAAACATCATTATTCATGTCCTTATGCTGATATCTTTGCCATGTTCCCATAACCTCATCCGGCTTCAACTTACCGTTATAGGTTGTAAAATGAGATTTTATAGGTTCTTGATAATCACTGGTAGTTATAAAGTGTGTAAGTATTTCAGTTCCGTCTAACCCCTTCCACATGAAGGTATCATAAGGCATTTTATTATATTCATTCCAGCTGATCTTAGTGGTCATAAAATAATCTATACCTGATTTTTTAAGGATTTGAGGCAGCGCAGCGCTATATCCAAATACGTCGGGCAGCCATAGTATTTTATTTTTTACTCCAAACTCATTTTCAAAGAATCTGGTTCCAAAAAGGACTTGTCTTACTAAAGATTCTCCAGAAGTAAGGTTGCAGTCTGCTTCCAGCCACATTGCTCCTTCTGTTTCCCAGCGTCCTTCTTCTACTCTCTCCTTAATCTTTTCATAAACCTCAGGATA
>CAZMQY010000027.1:0-19952 GCA_964568335.1 uncultured Clostridium sp. | reverse complement strand
CTTCCTTTACAAATTTATAAAGCTGAGGCTGGCTTGACATAAAAATATATTCAGGGTATTGTTCCATTAAGCTAAGCACCGTAGAAAAGCTTCTAGCTGACTTTTCTCTTGTCTGAGAGACAGTCCAGAGCCATGCCACATCTATATGTGTATGTCCAACACAGGTAGCAATAACATCCTCACAGCCACAATATTTGTTATAAAACTCTTCCTCAAGGAATTTATTGCTTTCCAGTACAGACTCGCTGAAGCTCTCGGAAAATGGCTTTCTTAAATCCAACATATTTACAACTTCATTTAAATAATTTAGAATATCCCCTCTTCTTTTGTCATTTACATCAAGAAGCACAGCTATTTCAAGAGGGACTTTTATATTGTAGTACAATTTTTCCACTTCTCTGTCAAGGACAACTAGATTAGCTTTAAGGTCAACAAGACCTCCCTCCATTCCTGTGTAGGCATTTAGCTCAATGGAATAGTTATCTCCCTCAGAAGCTTTCTCAGATAATGTTACGTAAGTATGATTTGTGTCCAATCCCTGAATTAATTCACCATTAATATAAATTAAAAACTGTGGATTAGTAGCATCCCATTGGTCTTCTCTGCCTGTTTTAACTTCAAATATTACGGTTTTCCCTTGAAATCTTGAAGGTATTTCTACTTGTGTTTTAAACCAGTAATGCTTATCTCTACCTCCCCATCTGCTTTCAGCGTCAAAATCCATCCATTCTCCTGAAGCTGATTGCGCTTCCTCAACACTGTTAAATTTTCCCTCTTTATATTTAAAACAATTAATACTCTCATAGTCAAGATATCTATAGCCGCCCAGTACTTCTACCATCTTTTTTATTCTTTCATGAATCATATACATTTTTTTATCTCCTTTTCTTTATAAACAGCAATCATTACTATTCAAATTCAATAAATATATTTGCCATACTAAAGGAACTAACTTCAAAACATACCTTAGTACCTTCTGCCTTTATGAAATTTTCAACTGCAACAGACTTTTCATTTATATCCACAAAATATGCAGTCTTTATTGTTCTATACAATTCAATTTCAGCCTTTGTCTTCTGTCCATCAACCTCATACATCCTTATTATTAAGCTGTTATTATCAGCTTGTTTTTCAGGAGCTTTAATTGAGGAAACAACGATACTTCCCGCTTCAACACTAATAAACTTTTTTACCAAAGGAAGCTCTCCTACTTTAGCTTTTACTGAAAGTGCACTCAATGAATGGTTATAATTATATGCTTGTTCACTTATCTTAGTATTGCTCTTGTTTTCAATCAAGCACAAAGCAAAATTGAAGCTGTGAATTCCTATTTCAGGGTAAGGGTCTGGTCCATGAGTACCTCTTATTAAAGTAAGTGCAATTGAATTCTCCCTACATCTGAAGGCATTCTTATCACCAGCAACAACTATTAGGGCCTTTTTATCTTTTTCCTCTGGACAGGCAACTGCCAAACTGTTTGCCGGAACATCATTATCTAGGTCAGTTCTTTCAATAAACCCGCAGGGTATATCATATTTATATCGTTTGCAGCTATAATTTACGGGCATAAAGAAGTTAAGCTGCGGAGTAAATTTCTCTTTATTCCCTATTTCTCTCCAATCACAATCAATATTGTATTTAAGTTCTCTACTATCTTTATCAAGTGATACTGTAACCTTTAGCTTAGACTGACTAAAATAAATTTCGTAGGCTATAAACTGACGAAGAGCCTTTTTTTCAAGACAGTACTCTATCAATTTAATATTCTCTACTAAATTTAAAATTTTTCTATAACGTCCAACTATCCAGGCATTGCCACCGCCTTTAAAAGCATCCTCCTCAATGAACCGAAAAACTCCAGATAGCCTTGTTTTATCTGCATATTCTTCAGCAAATTCTTTGTCCAGTAAGGAAGTTATTGTAAAGTTTTTTGCATCTAAGGTAACCTTTAAATATTTATTTTCCATAATAAATTCATATTCTTCCGAGGGAGGCAAATTTTCCAAAACTAGCGGGTAATCCTTGGCATACTGCTCAAGCTTTTTAATGTTTCTATTCTTATCCTCCATCATTATATAGGTGCTGTAGCCAAAGGCTGGAACCGTAACATAAAGCAGCACCCTTAAAAAATAATGACCCCAATGCTCTTCAAAACCTCTATATATAAATTGATACTCAATTTTATTATCTTTCTCATCCATTAAGATTATATCTTCCAGATTTCCATTCCAATCCCATATAACTATCTCTGTTACTTCCTTACGATCTATAGAAGAAGAATTGAAGATATGAAACACTCTTATCCTTCCGCTGCCTCTTTCGCTGATGCCTGGCTTGAACACCTTTACTCCCACTCCCGAACCCGCACCTTCAGATATGCTTTCCCTGATATCCTCATCTTCTATAATATATCTGGAGCTATCTATTTTAGCGGCAAGGCTTCTTAATGCCTGGCTTTTTCTACTGTTCGCTATAGCCATTATTTCTTGATATCTGCCCATAGCATGTTCTCGTACCTCAGGCACGCAAGAACCTGTAACTATATCATGAAATTGATTAAAAAGAGCATATCTCCACCCTGCTTCAAAATCCTTGCTATAATATTTTGAAGAACAGTTTACCGAGGAAATGCTAGAAAATATTTCTGCTTCGTTTAAAGCAATTTCAGACATTCTATTTGCCTTCTTAATTTTAGATTGTGAAGAATAACAGCCTGTAAATATGTAATTTAATTCATCATTTACAACAGGCAGCTTATCAATAAATTTTTCAGCTAATTCAAAGTAGTCCTTGTACTTTCCAAACCTTATTCTAGGAAAAACTGGCCATGTACTCATGTCTTTAATGCGTTCTATATCCCTTCGTGTAGGTCCTCCGCCATGGTCGCCAACACCATATACCTTCATCATTGCAGGAAAACCGGTTTTTTCGCAAAACTCTGGAATGCTGTTAACCATGGAGGCTTCTATTCTGGAATCGTACCAATGAGGCTCTTTATAAGCAATTACAGCTTTTCCTGACGGGGATACCCATTTAAAGAGAGAATTTTCCTTGTCATTCTTACCTCTGCAGTAGTAGTAATACTTTACACCGCCATTTGCAAGTATTTCAGGAATATTCAAGCTGTGCCCAAAAGTATCTGGCTCAAAGTCAATATTTAAAGTGTCTTCTTCTATATTAAAAATTTCAGTAAGGTACTTCTTAGTATAAAGAATCTGCCTGCTCAAGCTTTCACCTGTAGGCAAATTTTTATCAGCTTCTACCCAGGTGGATGCGGTTATCTCCCAACGTCCTTCCTTTACTCTTTTCTTTATCTCCTCCAGCATCTCAATGTCATACTGCTGAACAATGTGATATGCTGCTGCCTGTGACTGAGAAAAAATAAATTCAGGATACTCCTCTAATAAATCCAACATAGTCCTAAAGGTGTTTAACACTATACTAACGGTTTCATCATAGCCCCATAAAAAATTCATATCTATGTGAGAATGGGAAACACATATAAGCTCATAGGCCTTTGCTGCTGAGGATAAAGTTGACATTTTCTCTTCTGCTGTCTTAGCAATTTGCTCAGTGATTATGCCATTCCTGGAAAGCTCATCCTTTAGGTATATTATTATTTTACTAATAATTTCGTTAAATTTATTTTCCTTAACACTTGAAATTCTAAATACATATTCAAGTTCAGCAGCTATTCTTTTTCCCCAGTATCCATTGTCTAATAAGTTGCATAATTCCTTTAGCTCAACATAAAGACTATTCATGTACTGTTCTCCTTGCAAGTTCTATATTTTTATGTATTTTATAATTAATTCAGCGAACAAACTATTTGCCCAAGCGAACCAAGGTCTTGTATATTCATTAGAATTATTACAATTGAAGCCTTCATGCATCATATAGGTGTTTGCATCAGTTTCTTGTAATAGCTTTATAATTTCATCAATTTCTTCTTTATCGCTTGAAGTTAATGCCTGAATTATCATGCTAATATGCCAAATATAGGCTTCTGGTGTATGTGGACTACCAATCCCTTTGGCTGCCTTCCCCTGGTAATAATACGGATTTTCACTGCTTAAAATAAACTTTCTTGTGTTTATATAAACAGGCTCCTCCTTTGGAGCATACCCAAAGTATGGTATAGACAGAAGACTCGGCACATTGGCGTCATCCATTAAATTATAATTTCCAAAACCATCTGTTTCATAAGCGTATATCTTTCCATACCTAGGATGATTATAGATTCCATAGGTTTTGATGCCATAATCAATTTCATCTTTTAAATATTCTACTTCATTAGCTAGTTCGACATCACCGTAAACTTCCCTTACAATTTCCTGCATATAGCCTAAGACCACTACTGCAAACATATTAGAAGGAATAAGATATCCAAAGGTACAGGCATCATCGCTTGGTCTGAATCCAGACCAGGTCATGCCTGTATAGTTTACTGGCATCCCCTTGCCATTGTTCCTTAAGGTATCTGTTGGCGCTAAGCAATTTTCCTTTGGCCTTTCAAAACGATACTCTGAGTTCTCAAAATGTCTTTGTTCTTTTTTCCATGTATATAAAATAGTTTTTATCGCTCTTTTATATGTTTCATCAAATATTTCTTGCTTCCCTGTTGCTTTCCAATAATGATAGCTTAACTGAACAGGATAGCATAATGAATCAACTTCATATTTTCTTTCCCATACCCAAGGGCTAAGTACAGTAATGTCCTCATCAAGTCTTTTGTTATTATCCTCTTCATTAAATGCATTGGCATAAGGGTCTATAAGTATATACTTAATTTGCTTTTTAATAAGTCCTTCAATAACCCTCTGTATTTCAGTATCTTCTGCTGCAATTTCAATATAATGCTTTACCTGTGCACTGGAATCTCTAAGCCACATGGCTGGAATATCCCCTGTAAACACAAAGGTAGTTCCATCAGATAAAACTTTAGTTGTGGTTTCAAAGGTGTTTAAAAAACATTTTTCAAACATCATTGCTAACTTAGAACTCTTATTTAATTTTAAATTAACTTTTTTTATTACATCTTTCATAGCTGTTGAAGCCTTCAAACAAGTTCCCCTCCTTCAGGTACATGCACTGCCGGCTTAGAAATTACACTTCCATCCTCAAGCCTTACCCAGGTTTCAAAGTCCTCACTGCCTTCTGTCAGTTTAATAATCCTTGCACCATGAGCAAAAGAATCCCACCCATAGGTGTTATAGCCTGTTGCACGTCCATAGCAAAGTTTAATCCCATACAAGTCACCGTAATAATCATTTAAATGGTCATGTCCTACAAATACACCTTTAACATCTCCCATTTCAAGCATTGCCGAAAACATTCCAGAATTTTGTCTTGGGCATTCCACATTCTCATTTTTACTTCCATAGCATGTGCTTAGATTCCACACATCATTATATTCAGGTAATGGAATATGAAAAAATGCAAGAGCAGGCAGTCTTCCAAATTGACTGCTTATTTTTTCTGAAAGCTTTGTGTACCAATCGATTTGATCTCTTTTAATAAAATCATATCCGCCTAGCTTTTCATTTTTGTTATAGTCTCCCGAATCAATTAAATAAAGAGTCCAGCTTGGACTATCGTTCTTTGAAGCATTAATGCTTAGATGATAGTTGCAAAGCCCGCTTAACTCTAAATCCCCTGTCTGTGTTAAACATGTGCTGCTTTCCTGCATAACTTTAAAAAGTTCCTCTTTTCCGAAACCTATTTCTATATCGTGGTTTCCAAATGCCGCTGCCCATGGTATTCCCGAAGTATTAACAGGCTCTAATGCCCTCTTAAGCAAAAGAGTATTCTTCTCTCCGTAGGTCATATCACCTGTAAATACAACAAAGTCAGGCTTTTCTACTTCAAGTATTCTCTCCATTAAAGAATTTGTTTTTAAGTCCAGCTCCGATTCGTCTGACCAGTGCACATCTGTAAATTGTAAAATTTTAAAGCTGCCATCATCTCTGAATTTTAATTGTTTATTCATTTCCTTTTTCCTTTCACTCTAGCTCTAAATCAGCCACCACTGGCATGTGATCTGATGGATATCTGCCATTCCAATTGTCAGATAGCGTTCCATGGGCTAACACCTGAATACTATTTCTTATGAAAATATAATCTATATTTGCAAATTTTCTTATATCAAAGGTATTATTCTTATCTGAAGATATATTTGATACATGATATAAGTATTCTGCTGCCTCAAAGTCATGGAAGGTTATACCTGGACCATGGTGTGCATGCTTACAAGCATATGCTGTATCTATTAAAGAGTTTTCGCCTGTAATTATTCTATAGACTTCAGAATCCTCTGTATTGTTAAAATCTCCTGTAACAATTACAGACTTCCCCCCTGCAATTTTCTCTATCATATCTTTAAGCAAATATGAGCTTTCTCTCATTGCAACAACACCAACATGATCAAAATGTGTGTTAAAAAAGAAAAAAGTTCTTCCAGTTAACTTATCAATAAATTCCGCCCAGGTGGTAATCCTTGTGCAGGCAGCATCCCAGCCCATGCTCCCTGCTGCTGTCGGTGTCTCTGACAGCCAGAATACACCCTGGTCAGCAATCTCGAAACGTTCCTTTAAATATATAATTGAGGCAAATTCTCCTTCAGCCTTACCATCTTCTCTTCCAACGCCAATCCAGCCGTATTCAGGAAGCAGTTCCTTAAGATCATCCAGCTGATTATTTAAAACCTCCTGCAGCCCAGCAACATCAACATCATGAAATCTAATCATGCTTGCCACCATATCTTTTCGATACTTCCAGCCATTGCTTCCATCTTCAGGATTATCATAACGAATATTAAAGGACATACTTCGCAATTTATTTTTGCAGTTAATCAAATGAAAACAACCCCTTTCTAAAACCACTTATAATTAGATAGAAAAAACAGGATTAAACCTGCTCTCTATTTGTTTCCGATAATTGTTTATTCAAATTATTCTTTAACAGCGCCTATCATTACACCTTTAGCAAAATATTTTTGTATAAATGGATATACACACATAATAGGCAATGTTGTAACCATAACTGTAGCCATCTTAAGTGAATCCCCTGTTACAAGATTTTTTGCAGAGTTCATTGATTGTGGTGTATTCGTAATTAAACTTTGTAGCTTTTGCTGATTAATTAGCATTTGCTGAAGTAAAGTCTGTACTGGAAGAAGATTTTTATTAGTTATGTAAAATGCACCTGTAAACCAGTCATTCCAATGTCCTACAGCTACAAACAATGCCACTACCGAAATAACCGGCTTGCTCAGCGGCAGTATAATTTTAAAGAATATTCCAAAGTATCCGCAGCCATCTAATTTTGCAGATTCTTCAAGACTAACTGGAATTGACTCAAAGAAGCTTCTCATAAGTACAATATTCCAAGCACTATATAAACTTGGTATTATAAATACCAAGAAATTATTTCTAAGACCAACTGCCTTAATAAGCATATAATAAGGTATTACTCCACCGCTAAAAAGCATTGTAAATACAATTCCAAGCATAATATATTTTCTTCCAGGCAGTGTTCTACACTTTAGTGCATAGCCTGCCATTGCTGTTAAAAACACGCTTAAAGTAGTTCCTATAATAGTTCTTGCCAAAGTTATTTTATAGCCATTAATAATGCTGTTATCAGAGAACACTTCCTTGTAGTTAGCTAATGTGAAAGCTCTGGGCCAAAAGTATACTCCTCCCATAGCCGCATCTTTTCCCCCATTAAATGATAATGCCAAAACATTTAAAAAAGGCAGAATTATTGACAATGACAATAGAATAAGCAGTACAATATTTAATGCATAGAAAATTTTTTCTACTGTTGATGTTTTATTTTTATTTAACTTACTCATATTATCCTCCTTCCTGCGAGATACAATTTGCAAGCATCCTTTATTTTTTATTAGGCTGACAACTATAGCTAAACTGCCAGCCTTTAATTATTTTATATAATGGTTATTAACGAAAATTAACAGATTTAGGATTTTCCTTATATAGTTTTTCTAAATACTGTTCAAATTTCTCTACTCCAGCAGCCTTTAACTGTGCTCTATAGCTTTCTATTATTTTTCTAGACTCATCATCAGATTTTGCAAATATAGCTTTAACTCTTATGTCATTATAACCTTGCTCACTAACAAGAGGCTTTAATTTTGGCTCAACATCTTTTAAATCAGGCAAATATCCTAAAGCTGAGAAGCCATCGATGTACTTAATCTTAGGAAGGTTATAATTATAAAGCTTCATAGCATAATCGTATTGCTTAGGATTTGCGCTATCGCCATAATTTAGTTCCCCAAAATCTGCTTTATTATCAACATCAGTGTTTCCAATGAATTCAAACCAGTTTGTACCTTGTCCTCTCATCCAAATGCCTGTGTTCTTTAAAACCTTGTTATCTCCAGCCTTTATAAGGTCAAACATTGCTTGCTTTGGTACCGGCTTGCCGCTAACCAAATCATAATTTTCTCCCTCGATACCATACTGCCATAATTGCTTTCCTTCTTTTGTAGCAAGGAAATCAAGGAACTTAACTACTTCTGCAGGGTTCTTTGTTGTTTTAGGAATTGACCAAGCACAATATCCGCTCTTACCCTTTGAATAGCTGTAATCATCACCGGTCCAGTTATTTAATGGGCCTAATGGTAAGTAATCCGCATTCTTAAATATGTCAATAAAGTTGTGCACGTCTGCAATAATAGCTGATGAGTTGTTTAAACTAACTTCTGCAGCACGTGTGGAATCCATTGTAAAGAATTCAGGATTTATTAATCCTTCCTTTAGAAGTTTTTTATAAAAGTCAATTTGATTGTAAACATAATCTGTTTCTGCTTCATGAAGTACTTTTCCGTTTTGAATATTAAATCCATTACTTACGCCAAAGAAGTAATTTGAGGTAACATATTGTGCTGTTGACATTGTTCCTCCCCAGTAACGCGGTCCCATTGGATATACTGGCTTCCCATTTGAATCTTTAAAGTTTCCTTCTTTGATCTTCTTCAATAAATCATAAAGCTGCTCTTGAGTTTTAATTGATTTTGGATCAATTTTAAGGGCATCAGCAATGGATTTTTGTATATACATGCCACCACGATATGGCTGATCATTGCTTCCCTCTTCTCTTGGTATATACATGTGCACCATATATGCTGCACCATTGAATTCTGGTCTAAACATTACATTATTTTTAGTATCCTCTGGCAGGTACCCATCTTTAAGATACTTGCTGTATACGTTAGTATTCTTAAGAAAAGGAGCGACGTCAGTAAACATTCCTTCTCTTGCGGCCTTTAGTACCACAGGAAATTCTGGGCGGCTTGAATCATTTAGGTAGTAAACTATTAAATCTGGTAAATCTCCCGCTGCAATAGAGGTAGTCATTACGTCAAGGTCACTTGTACCTGCAGTATATTGAAATTCAACTGAAACACCTGTGAGTTCTTTGATTTTTTTAGCAATTGGATTGTTTGCTTGATCATCTGGCAATGTTGTGCCTAAATCATCAATGAATGCTCTAACAACTATCTTTCTGTCAGCAATCCAGGTAGAAGGCTTTCCTCCATTAGAAGGATCTGCAGTAGTATTGGTTTTTGTACTAGTGCTGCAGCCAGAAAGTAGCATTGTCAGTGGAAGCGCACAAGCTAAAGCTTTCTTTAAGATTTTGTTCATGTTATTTTCCCCCTTAACTTTTTTATTTTAAGATAAGCATTTGTATGCTATCATTAAAATACTTATTATATTTACTTTACTACCAAATACTAACCTCAGTTAATCTATCCGAAACCTTATTGGCAATGTAAACCAGCACGAAGCCCACCACACCTTGAATTAATCCTACTGCCGCTCCATAGCCATATTGTCCTCCAGCAAGTCCTACTCTTATTACGTAAACGTCTAGTGTATCTGCAAGGGACATATTCCCTGGTGTTCTAAGCATATATATCTGGTCAAAGCCGGAAGATATAATACCTCCAATTCCCAATATGAACAATATTCCTATTGTATTTCTTATGCTTGGAAGAGTAACATTCCATATCTTTCTCAGCTTGTTTGCACCATCCATTTCCGCCGCTTCATATAGTGCTGGATCAACACCAGAAATAGCTGCTAAATAAACAATAGAGCTCCAACCTATGTTTTTCCACAAGTCGCTTAAAAAGACCATTGGATAAAAACTTTTCTCTTCCATCATAAAAAATGTACTGCCGCTTCCGCCAAAGAAGCTAATAATCTGATTTATCAATCCGTTCTCCGGTGCTAAAATTCTTTGCATCATAGCAGCAATTATAACCCAAGATAAAAAGTTCGGAAGGTAGGATATTGATTGAGTAAATTTCTTAAACTTGGAGTTTTTAACTTCATTTAGCATTAAGGCCAATATTATTGGAAACGGGAATTCTATAATTGTCTTAATGAACCCAATAACAAGGGTATTTTTTATTATGTTTGTACAATCATAACTGGTGAAGAAATTCTTAAAATATGTGAGACCTACCCAAGGGCTTCCGAGCACTCCTTTGTTAAACTTGTACTCTTTAAAAGCAAGAACTATACCTCCCATTGGGATATAAGCAAAAACTATAAAAAAGATAATACATGGCAATAGCATGATATATAGAGCTCCATGCTTTTTCATGTCCTGTAATAGCTTGCTGCTCACCTTGCTTTTAAGAGGGTTATTACGTTTTGTTTCATATTTGATATCTGTGTTCATTTATCCGCTATCCTTTCATTTAAAATTTTTAGTAAAGACTTTCAGCATCTTTTAATTAGAAATGAAATTATTTAATGCTTATCGAAAATATTTACGTTTTCTATGATTAAATTATACATCTTGGAAATTTATAAACAATGGAATAACATTTAATATTTATTGGACTTTTTTATGATAATTATGATAATTCTATACAAAAATAAAAGACCATAAGCAATTACTTACGGTCTTTTGATTTAGTGCTTAATTTTTTGTTAATTGTTTATTATTAGTAGAAGTTAATAGATTTAGGATTTTTCTTATATAGATCTTCTAGATACTGCTCAAATTTTTCTATTCCAGCAGCCTTTAATTGTGCTCTATAGCTATCTATTATCTTCTTAGTCTCTTCATCGGTTTTTGCAAAGATTGCCTTAACTCTTATATCATTATAGCCTTGTTCAACAACAAGAGGCTTTAGCTTAGGTTCAACATCTTTAAGCTCTGGCAAGTATCCCAAAGCAGAGAAGCCATCGATATATTTAATCTTAGGAGGATTATAATTGTAAAGCTTCATAGCATATTCATATTGAGTTGGATTTGTGCTGTCTCCGTAATTAAGTTCACCAAAATCCTTAACATTGTCACAATCCGTATTTCCAAGGAATTCAAACCAGTTTGTACCTTGACCTGACATCCAAATACCTGTGTTCATTCTAGCTTTCTTATCATCAGACTTTAGAAGGTCAAACATTTTTTGCTTAGGCACTGGTTTGCCATTAACCATATCATAATGATCTCCTTCTATACCATATTGCCATAATAGCTTTCCTTCTTTTGTTGCAAGGAAGTCAAGAAGTTTTACTATTTCTTCTGGATTTTTTGTTGTTTTAGGAATTGACCAAGCTGCATATCCGCTTTTAGCCTTTGAGTAGTTGTAATCATCACCATTCCAATTGTTTAAAGGTCCTAGAGGCAAATAATCTGCATTCTTAAAGATATCCATAAAGTTGTGCACGTCTGCAATAATAGCTGATGAGTTGCTTAAACTAACTTCTGCAGCACGTGTAGAATCCATTGTGAAGAATTCTGGGTTTATTAATCCTTCCTTCAGCATTGTTTTAAAGAAGTCAATTTGCTTGAAAACATAATCTGTTTCTGCTTCATGAACTACTTTTCCGTTTTGAATATTAAACCCATTGCTTACACCAAAGAAATAATTTGAGGTAACAAATTGTGCTGATGACATTGTTCCACCCCAGTAACGCGGTCCCATAGGATAAACAGGCTTTCCGTTTGCATCTTTGAAGTTTCCTTCTTTTATCTTCTTCAACAGATCATAAAGCTGATCTTGAGTTTTTATTGACTTTGGATCAATTTTAAGAGCATCAACAATAGATTTTTGTATGTACATGCCTCCACGGTATGGCTGATCATTACTTCCATTTTCTCTTGGAATATTCATGTGTACCATATATACGCTTCCATTAAATTCTGGTCTAAACATTACATTGTTTTTAGTATCATCTGGCAAGTACCCATCTTTAAAATAGTTGCTGTATACTTTAGTATTTTTAAGAAGAGGAGCAACGTCGGTAAACATACCTTCTCTTGCTGCTTTTAGTACAACAGGGAATTCAGGTCGGCTTGAATCATTAAGATAATATTGTATTAAATCTGGTAAGTCTCCTGCTGCAATTGACGTAGTTAACACGTCAAGACTGCTTGTACCTGCAGTATATTGAAACTCCAGTTCAATACCTGTAAGCTCCTTAATCTTTTTAGCAATTGCATTATTTTTTTGATCCTCAGGCAAAGTTTTACCTAGGTCACCAGAAAATGCTCTAACGACTACATGCCTGTCAGCAATCCAGGTAGAAGGCTTTCCGGTATTTGAAGGATCTGCATTGGTTTTGGTGCTAGTGCCCTTGCTGCAGCCGGAAAACAGCATTGTTAATGGAAGAGCACATGCTAAGGCTTTGATTAAAACTTTTTTCATTTAAACTTAGTCCCCCCTATAGTTTTATTGTTTTAGAAAGCATTTTATAGAATTTTAAGTAAACCTTACCATTAAAACTCTGTACATGCTATCAATAAAATAGCAATTTAACACTTATGAAAATGTTTACCATTGCTATATTTAAATTATACGTCCCTAAAATTTATAAACAATGGAATAAAAT
This sequence comes from uncultured Clostridium sp., assembly GCA_964568335.1. Lineage (GTDB taxonomy): Bacteria > Bacillota > Clostridia > Clostridiales > Clostridiaceae > Clostridium_AT. Next base: position 7,074 of record CAZMQY010000027.1, on the reverse strand, counting down.
CCAACATTTAATGGACTTTTTTATGATAATTTACACTATTGAGATAATTATTTATGATCAGAAATAAAAACGCTATAGAAAAATAATTTCTACAGCATTTCCACTTTAAATTTATTATTACTAACTGAAAATCTTATCTTTTCTAAACTCCAGTGGTGTTTTCCCCGTTATTTTCTTAAAAACTCTAAAGAAATACTGGGTATCCTGATATCCCACCTTATTAGAAATATCCACAACGCTGGCTTTAGTATCTAGTAATAGCTTGCATGCATTTTTCACCCTTACTTCTGTAATATATTTAACCACGGTCTTATTGGTTTCCTTTTTAAAAACAGTGGAGAAATAGTTGGGGCTTATAGCGTACATATATGCTAAATCATTTACTGTAATATCTTCCTGATAATGCTGTTCTATATACTGAATGCTCATCTTTACTTTGTTTTTACAATTTATATCCACTACTTTCTCAAGCTTTAGAAAATCAATTATCAGGGTGTATGTATAACTTATTATCTCTTCTAAAGTATCAAACTTATTTAATACCTCGACATCAAATAAGCTTATATCAAAATTATTCATTGGATTATTATTCATTTCATCTCCAACTTTAATTAATATCTTCATTATTTCTGTCCAAATAAATCTTATATAAGCTACAGATGGCCTTTGCAGACTTCTGTTTGAAAATATGCTTTTCATTATTATTTCAATATTTCCTACATCGCAGCGCTCTATATATTTTTCAAGCAGTCCAAGCTCGTTTTTAGGTATTGCAAACTTAGCAGCACATCCTATATCCTCGAACCTATATATTTCTCCATTTCCATGAATAACTCTTTGCTGGAGCGCTTCGTTAGCTTGTCTGTATAATTCGTTTGATAAACTATCTCCTAACTTGCTTATGCCAGCAGTAACAGAAAAATTCAAATATTTTTCAATTGCATTTATAACTTTTGAAAAAAACTTATCTGACTCCAGCTTTAATGTACCAGGCTCTGAGTGCGTCAGGATAATAATAATTTGATTGGTATCCTTATAATTATTTACTGCTATTTTTTTGCAATTACACAGAATTTCATTTGTAATATTTTCTATAGCAAATTTAACCAGTTCAATATCTTGGTACTTAAATTGAGATTGATAATAAGTTTTTCCATCTATGTTTACTAAAGCAAGAACATATTTTTCATTGGGAGCAATTTGAAAACTCCCTGCTAGGTCCACCTCATTTTTTATATAAGTTTCTATTTTTGTATTGTGAATAATTTCATTTAACCTTTGTTCTAAAGTAATGCTTTCATAATATTTTTCCAGTACTTCTTTTTTGCTACTCATTTCCTTTATTGTACTTTGATTGCTTAAATCCTTTATAACCCTATTAAGGGTCTCAATAAGATGCTTATCTCCTATAGGCTTTAGTATATAACCTGAAACTCCCATATTTAAGGCTTGCTCAGCATACTCAAATTCTGCATACCCACTAATAATAACGAAATGAATATTTGGATAGACATCCTTTGCGCTTCTTATAAGCTCTATGCCATCTACCTGAGGCATCCTAACATCAGTTATAACTATATGAGGCTGATTTTTTTCAATTAACTCTAAAGCTTCTCTTCCATTTGATGCTTCTATAATTTTTTCAAACTTAAATCCATTATAATCTAATCTAGATATTAAACCTTTTCTAATAAGCTCTTCATCATCTACAACTAATATTTTATACATCTGAATCCCCCTCATGAATACCATATAACGGCAGTGTGAAAATAACCTGAGTTCCAACATCAACCTTACTTTTAAACAAGATACCGTATTCATCACCGCAAGCTAGCTTAATACGCATATTAACATTCTTTACCCCAATACTGCGCTTATAACTCGTTAAAATATAATCATTCTTTTTATTAATATAATCATTTAAATAATTTACCTGCTCCTCTGTAATTCCATTTCCATCATCTTCTATTCTTAATATTAGTTTATCATCCTCCACATAGGCAGCAATTTCAATGCAGCCGCATTCTATACTATCCTTAAACCCATGTATAATAGCATTTTCTACTATAGGTTGAAGTATAAATCTTAACACCTTATACTTCTTAACTTCATCACTCATACTAAAAAACACTTCGAATTTATCTCTAAATCTAATTTTTTGTATATATATATAGTTTTCTATATGCTTTAACTCTTTCTCAAGGGTAACAAACTCGCTTTTGCTTATGTTTATACTGTACCTAAACATCTCTCCAAGCTTTTGGCTTATTTCGCAAACCTCATAGCACTTTTGGATTGCTGCAATTGAATTGATGGTTTCAAGAGTATTGTACAAAAAATGAGGATTTATTTGAAACTGTAATGCATTTAGCTCAGCCTCTCTTTTTTCTAGCTGCTGAATATAATTATTATTAATAAGCATCTGAAGCTTAACAACCATTTTATTAAAATGGTTGTCCACTATCCCTATTTCGTCATTCCCCTCAATCTTTTCTGTTATTTTCATATCTCCATTTTCAACCTTTTCCATTTTATTTATAAGTACTCTTATTCTTCTTGAAAAGTACTTAGAAAATAAAATGGTCAAACAACATATAATTACAATAAAAATTGTTGAAAATGTTATTATAAAATCCCTTGTATCCTGTTTCTTCTTTTCTATTTCACCATATTTAAAAAGAAACACTGCTTTAAATCCATCTTGAGAAATGTTTTTATGTATTATGACAACCTTTTCATTTGATATCTCTCCATAATCTATACCATTATTTAATTCTAATATATTTTTCATTGCGGCTTCTGGCAGTTTTGGCAAGCTGCTTCCGTCGCTGGAAAATATCTGTTTTCCTTTGTTAAGAACATATGCAGTAGCATTTTGCGATTTATTGTAATCAACGGTAGACCCGAAAAACAAGCTAGGGATTATGTCCAGCTTTACAAAGCCCGCCTTTTCACCATATCTTTCTTCACTATTATATACGATGGCTTTTGTATAGGAGAAGATATCCTCCTTAGCTGAGCTTTTATATAAAAAATGATTATTTACTTTATTTTCTGCAGCCATATTAGCCTTATACCACTGCTCGTCCTTAATTGCTGCAACATTGCTAATTTTAGGAGCATAAATTGGATTTTTCTCGTTAGTTGAATATATCATTATATTTTTTAATTCTGAAATGTTTTGAGCGCCTACAAGAAGTCCTATTTCTTTCCTTATTTTATCTCCTATATCATATGCATCATTAGCTGCTATTTTTTCTTGCTCTGAAAGCAAATCCACTATGGCTCTATTTGATGCGATATTAGTTAAAAGTGTTTGATAAATATCAATTTTATAATTTAAACTTAACACATATTGATTTACTATTTGCTCATAGGATGAGCTTAGCTCATTACTTATAATCTTTTCGATCTTAGAATTAAAAGCGAAACTAATAAACAATAGCGGAAGGGCACTGACAAAAATTGTGAAAATGATTAACTTTAAAAATATGTTTGAATCAAGAACTAATCTCTTAATCTTGTTATATACCTTCTTAAACAATACAATTCCCCATTCCATGAAAAGTTAGCAAAGTGTTTAGTTAACCATAGAAATATCCCATACATTTTCAAAGATAAGCTTTTGATAATTCGCAATATTCATTTCCTGCTTAAATTATACTATGTATTTAGCTTTTATTCAAATAAAAGGCAACCAGCCTCAAGCTGATTGCCTTTATTAAAACTATTTATTGTTGATTTGGTTTCATAGTTGGGAATAGTATAACGTCTCTTATTGAATAAGCATCGGTTAGGAACATTATTATTCTGTCTATGCCTATTCCAAGTCCGCCTGTTGGAGGCATTCCTGTTTCAAGAGCACTCATAAATTCCTCATCAATTACATAAGCTTCATCGTCGCCAAGCTCTCTTTCATTAGCCTGCTGCTCGAATCTGTCTCTTTGAACTATTGGGTCATTAAGCTCTGAGTAAGCGTTGCATACTTCTCTTCCAAAGATAAATCCTTCGAATCTTTCTGTGAAGTCTGCATTTCCTCTCTTTTTCTTAGTTAAAGGAGAAATCTCTACAGGATAATCTATAAGGAAGGTAGGTTGAATTAAATGATGCTCTGCAAATTCTTCAAACAATGCATTTAACACATCTGCCTTTGTGCAGTCCTTAATTTCCTTCTTAAATTCAAGGTGTTTTTCCTTGGCAATAGCTTGAGCTTCCTCGTTTGTTTTGATTTGAGCAAAGTCTATTCCCGCGTATTCCTTAACTGCATCAACCATGGTTAATCTTCTCCATGGAGGAGTTAAGTCTATTTCAGTTCCTTGATAAGTTATCTTTGTAGTTCCGTTTACCTTTTGTGCAACGTAAGCCACAAGATTTTCCATAAGCTCCATCATATCGTTATAGTCAGCATAAGCTTCGTATAGCTCTATCATAGTAAACTCAGGATTATGTCTTATATCGATACCTTCATTTCTAAAGTTCTTGCCCATGTCATAAACTTTTTCAAAACCGCCTACTATAAGTCTCTTTAAATATAATTCTGTAGCTATTCTAAGATACATATCTATATCAAGAGCATTATGGTGAGTTGTAAATGGTCTTGCGGCCGCTCCTCCTGCTATTGGAGAAAGTATTGGAGTTTCAGTCTCAAGATATCCTCTATTGTCTAGGAATTCTCTAACTCCCTTTATAATTTGAGTTCTCTTTATAAAAGCTTCCCTTACATTTTCATTCATTATAAGGTCAACTTCTCTTTGTCTGTATCTTATGTCTGGGTCCTTAAGTCCATGCCACTTTTCTGGAAGTGGTTTTAAAGACTTTGAAATAAGCTGGAAGTCCTTAACGTGTACAGAAATTTCTTCTGTCTTAGTCTTGAAAACGAAACCAGTAATGCTTACCCAGTCACCTAAGTCAAAGGTCTTAAATTCCTTTAATTTGTCTTCTCCAACATCATCTATCTTTATATAAACCTGAAGTCTTCCAAATCTGTCTTGAATATGTGAAAAACCAGCCTTACCTTGCACTCTCTTTGACATAAGTCTGCCAGCAACTGTAACAGTTTGGTTCTCAAGAGTTTCAAAGTTATCCTTTACATCCTTTGAGGTGTGAGTTCTATTTACCTTATAAACATCAAAAGGATCCTTTCCTTGTGCTTGTAAATCCGCAAGCTTTTGTCTTCTAAGCGTTACCTGCTCATTAAATTCAGCTTTCTGCTGCTGCAAATTTAATTCATCATTAGCCAATTTTACTCTCCTCCAATTCGTTCCGATTCGTTAATTAACAATTAATAATGTAGAAAAGAATTTAGCCAAATGCCAAATTCTTTGAACCTAATCACTAATTACATTTGTTTAACAATTAAATTTAATATATTTTAATTATAAATCTTCCTAAATTATTATATATCAATTATCGCCGGGTATCTACAATATTTTTTAATTGTTCATTGATAATTGTTAATTTTCCTACGCACTTCTGATTTCTAATATCTCGTACTTGCTAACTCCATCTGGTATTGGAACTTCAACAATTTCTCCAACTTTTTTCCCAATTAACGCCTTGCCAACTGGTGATTCATTAGATATCTTATTGTCCATTGGATTAGCTTCTGCTGAACCAACTATAAAAAGATCCATTTCTTCATCAAACTCATAGTCCTTAACCTTAACAACTGAGCCTACACCTACTTTGTCAGTAGAAACATCTGCTTCATCAACTACCGAAGCATTTTTAAGCATATTTTCAAGCTGCGCTATTCTACCTTCAACAAAAGCTTGTTCATTTTTAGCTTCGTCATACTCAGCATTTTCACTTAAGTCTCCGAAAGAACGTGCAACCTTTATTTTTTCTTTTATCTCAACTCTCTTTATAGTTTTAAGAAATTCTAATTCTTCCTCTAATTTTTTTACGCCTTCATAAGTCATCAAAAATTTTTTTGAATCACTCATTTTGTTCTCCCCTTCTAAAATATAATCATAATTCCCTAACCCTTATTTGTCTTATATATGTAAACAAGCTAATTCATTAAGTACATATTATAAAACAGCCTTATATTATTGTCAACATCTAACAAAATTGCCCTGCAATTTTGCAATTAACAATTATCGAATGTTTTGCTCCGCAAAACTAAATTTAATTGTTAATTATTAATTGTTAATTCATTAAACTTTATCTTATCGAGGTATATCCCATTATATTTAAGCGCTGCTTCAATATCCTTCTCCTGCATCTGACTTAGTATGGCACCTAGAAGTTCAAAACTGAATTCCAGTTCTTCTGCCTTCCAAGGAACAGCAAAGCTTACGTCGTTAACTGTAAGGGCTTTACAGCTTTGAGGCAGATAGAAATTATTAATATACCATATGGGCTTATTTATGTCGATGTCTCTTGAGCTTATTACAAAGTCAGCCTTGCTTAGAGCATAATCATAATCCGAGGTTACTATTGGAGAAACTCCATAGTTTGCTATTATGTAATCGCTTAAATCGCTAGTCTTTTGAAGGTTGTTTGAAAGCAGGATAAAATACTTGCATTCCTTAGCAAGCTGACATATAGCATCGTAATTAATATCCTCCGCTGCATCAAATATAACAATACAGGAGGACTTTATGCTTTTATTGCCAACTCTTAATAGCAGCTTTATACTGTTAACTATCCCATAGGCAAACAACCTTTTTTGAAATTCATTTAATAGGCTATAATCATAATATCTAAAAGTTTTAGGTGCAATAACTCCACTTCTCTTTCTCATGATTTTATGAGTCATGGCCATATTATTTGTATAAGCCCTTTGATTAAAATTAGGAGGGAGTTTTACACGAGCAATTCTCAGGTTAAGCTCCTCAATAAAACTCTCTCCCTCCAACTTTATTCGGAGTCTATCTCTAATTCTTCCTAGAAAGCTGTCATCTTCATAGGCTTTCTTAAGGTCAGTACTAACATATACAACGGGATTCATAACTATCCTCATTAAGCTTATTTACAGTGCTATTATATTCAAAATAAAAATAAAAATTACAGCTTGCATGCAAATCACCGCAAAAGATGAAAAAATATATTGCAAGGTCTGTGCTTCAG
>CAZMQY010000026.1:1159-20631 GCA_964568335.1 uncultured Clostridium sp. | reverse complement strand
TTTCCTATGTGGCTATGAAGGTATTTGAAAAATAAAAGAATAACAAAACACCTCAAGAGTATGTCCTGAGGTGTTTTGTTATTCTTTTATTTAAAATAAATCAGCTATTGCCTTTGTAGGACACTTGGCTACACAAACCTTGCATTGTGTACATTTGCTAAAATCTATAACAGGAAGATCGTTAACCATTGTTATTGCGCCTTCTGGACAATTTTTAGCACAGATTGTACATCCTATGCAGCCTACAGAGCAGTTATCCTTAACTACTTTGCCTTTTTCATGGGAATTACAAGCAATTCTAACTCCCTTGGAAGAAGGAACTAGCTCAATAACGCTCTTAGGGCAAACTTGAACACAAGCGTTGCAGCCAGTACAAGTATTTTGGTTTATTTGAGCTATACCGTCTTTAATTTGGATGCTGTCAAATTGACAAGCACTTACGCAGGTTCCTAGTCCAAGACAGCCAAAACCGCAGGCTTTAGCTCCTCCACCAGGAGCAACTACTGCTTGACGGCAGTCCATAACTCCGTAGTATTTATATTTATCCTTAGCTGTGCTGCAGGTTCCTTTACACTTAACATATGCAACCAAAGGATCAGCAGCATCAACTGAAACGCCTAAAACTTCACCAATTTTTTCAGCAGCTGCAGCACCACCAGGAGTACATTTGTTAGCAGGGGCAACACCATCAACTACAGCCTGTGCATAAGCATCACAGCCTGCATAGCCGCAACCTCCGCAGTTAGCGCCAGGAAGGCACTCTCTAACAAGTCCAACTCTTTCATCCACTTCAACAGCGAATTTATTTGAAGCATAGCCTAGCAGAACACCGAAGGTAACACCTAATCCACCAAGACTGACAACAGGAAAAAGTATATCATTTACCGCCATATCGACACCCCCTTAACGTATTAGGCCTTGGAAGCCTAAGAATGCTATAGACATAAGTCCAGCTGTAATTAGAGTTATAGGTAAGCCTTGAAGTGCAAGAGGCATTTTGTCGTTTGCTTCCATTCTTTCTCTAATACCTGCAAGAAGAACAATAGCAAGGAAGTAACCTAAAGCTGCACTAATTCCGTTTACCATAGATTCAAATAAATTGTAGCCTGAAGTCATGTTCAATACCGCAACTGCAAGAACAGCACAGTTAGTTGTTATAAGTGGCAGATATATCCCTAAAGCTTTATAAAGCCCTGGAAAGTTCTTTTTAATAACCATTTCAACAAATTGAACCAAAGTTGCAATAACTAGTATGAAAGCCAGGGTATACAAATATTCAATGTGCAGAGGTATTAGTATAAGTTTATAAACGATAAAGGACATAAAGGATGCTAGTGCCATAACGAAGGTTACCGCAAGTCCCATTCCAGTAGCTGTTTCAACCTTTTTAGAAACTCCTAGGAAGGAGCAGATGCCAAGGAATCTGGACATTACAAAGTTATTAATCAATAAACCGCTTAAGAATATAGCAAAAATAGTCATTGCTTATCCACCTTTCTTTACTTAGATTATTTGTCCAGCTTAACAGCTTGGCCGCAGGTTGCAGCATGAGCACAGTGGCTGCAGTCATAGTTAGCTAATCTTGAATTTGCTTGTTTTGTTTTTGATATTTCAACTGCATTCATTATTGCCATTATTATTCCAAGAGCGAAGAAAGCGCCTGGAGCAAGTATCATGATTAATGCTGGCTTATAGGAAGCAGGAAGCACATGAAGTCCGAATAGTGTTCCAGCACCAAGTACTTCTCTTACAGTTCCAAGAAGCACTAAAGCCAGAGTAAAGCCAAGACCCATGCCTACACCATCCCATAGGGAAGCCATTACATTGTTCTTGGAAGCATAAGCTTCAGCTCTTCCAAGTATTACGCAGTTAACAACTATTAGAGGGATGAATAGACCAAGAGCTTGATAAAGTCCTGGAACATAACCCTTCATCAAAAACTCCAGCAGTGTAACAAAGCCCGCTATAACAACAATAAAGGCTGGTATACGAATTTTATCTGGAATAAATTTTCTTAAAGCAGATATAACTATATTGGATCCTACAAGAACTGCTGTAGTAGCGAGGCCCATACCTATACCGTTAGTAGCACTTGTAGTAACAGCTAGAGTAGGACACATAGCTATAACTTGTACGAATATGGTATTTTCTTTAAACATACCATTTTTCAATCTTTCCAACATAACACTCATTATTTAGCAGCCCCCTTTAGCTTAGTATTGTAGAATTTAACAGCTTCGTTTACTCCGCTTGTGACAGCTTTTGATGTAATAGTAGCTCCTGAAATGGATTCTATTTCGTTATCAGCTGAAGGAGTCTTTTTTACAACAGCAAGCTCTTTAGCTGTTGGCTTGCCTGCGAATTGACCTGAGAACTTTGGCTGGGCAGCATTAGCACCAAGACCAGGAGTTTCAGAATGTGAAAGTATTTTTATACCTTCTACCTTACCTTCAGTAGAAATACCAACCATCAATTCAACAGCTCCGCCGTAGCCCTTAGGAGCTACCTTTATAGCATAGCCAGCAGTTTTACCAGAAGCTGTGCCTTCATTTACTTCTTTGATATTTCCTTCTAAAGCTGTTTCTTTAACTTTAAATTCCTCTGCTTTTGGCAGTATTATTTTTAGTGCAGCAGCCTTTGTCATTTGCTCCTGCTTAGCTATAGGCTCCAGTGTTACTGTGTGAGCAGCACCTAAAAGAAGTCCTGCTATAGCTGTAATAATTAAAAGAATTCCACCTAGCTTTAAGTTTTCTTTCATTATTTAGCACCTCCAAATGCACGAGGCTTAGTATACTTATCTATTAGCGGTACAAATAAGTTCATAAATAAGATTGAGTAGGATACCCCTTCTGGGTAGCCGCCATATATACGAATAACAGAGGTTATAAGTCCGCAGCCAACAGCGAAGATTACTTGACCTTTTCTTGTAATTGGTGAAGTAGTGTAGTCTGTTGCCATAAAGAAAGCACCAAGCATAAGTCCGCCTATGAAAAGCTCGTATAGTGCATTACCTGACATAAATCCATTTCGGCCAAGAACAAAAGTTAAAACAAAAACTGTTCCAATATAAACTACTGGTATGTGCCAGCTAATAATTCTCTTATAAAGAAGGTAGGCTCCACCTAACAAAAGTGCAAGTGCAGAAGTTTCGCCTATACATCCTCCAACATTTCCTATGAAAACATTGAACAAAGATGGAAGTGTTCCAGTACCTTCCTTTAAAATTCCAAGTGCAGTTGCTGAGGATACTCCATCAACAGTCCAACTAGTCATTTGCACTGGCCAAGAAGCAAGTAAGAAAGCTCTTCCAGCTAGTGCAGGGTTCATTATGTTTTGTCCAACTCCACCGAAAAACTGCTTAACAATTATTATTGTAAAAGCACTTCCTACAACAGGAATCCATAGTGGAACGGAAGCTGGCATATTAAAGGCCAATAAAAGTCCAGTAACAGCAGCGCTTAAATCAAATACGGTAATCTTCTGCTTTGTAAGCTTTTGCCAAAGTGCCTCAAAGGCAACACAAGAAATTACTGAAGTAAGTATTACCAAAACAGCTTGGAGCTTAAAAAAGTATATTCCAGCTATAGTCGCCGGTAAAAGTGCAATTAAAACATCTCTCATCACACTTTGTACCGTAGTATTAGTACGAATATGAGGAGAAGAGGACACAGTATACATCATTTCAGCCATATTAAAACCTCCTAAGTATTCCTTTAATTAGCTTTTTTTCTATTTGCCATAACTGATCTCTTGCCTTCACGACAGGATTGAGTTAAGTGGCGCTTTGCAGGACAAACAACTGTACAGCAGCCGCATTCAATGCAATCCATACCGTTATTTTTCTCAAAGTCTTCGTACTGTCTTCTGTTTACCAGTGAGTCTAAGGTTGTTGGTATTAAATTCATTGGACAAGCATCGATGCATCTTCCGCAGCGTATACAGCTTGACTGCTCAGGAAGTACGGCTTGTTCCTTAGTTAAGCACAGTATTCCAGAAGTTCCCTTCATTGCATAAAGATCCAAAGTGCTAACTGTTGTGCCCATTAAAGGTCCCCCGGAAATAATCTTAACTGGATTCTCTTTAAATCCGCCGCAAGCTTCTATAAGCTCCTTAAAAGAAGTACCAAATTTAACTCTTAGATTTTTAGGCTCTTTTACAGCTTCACCTGTAACTGTAACTATTCTTTCCATTAGAGGTCTTCCCTTAACTACAGCATTGTAAACCTCAAACACAGTACCAACATTTTGTACTATGCAGCCTGCATCAGCTGGAAGCTTTCCTGATGGAACTTCACGACCTGTTACTGCATATATGAGCTGTTTTTCAGCGCCTTGAGGATACTTTGTCTTAAGAACAACAACCTCTATGTTTGAAATACCTTTAACAGCTTCCTTCATAGCTTGTACAGCATTCATTTTGTTGTTTTCAATTCCAATGTAGCCTTTAACACCTGGGAATATTTGAAGAATAATCTTTAATCCTTCTACGATTTCTTTAGTGTTTTCAAGCATGAGCCTGTGGTCGCAAGTAAGATAAGGCTCACATTCTGCACCATTTACTATTATGTGGTCAATCTTTTTGTCTGGTGGTGGAGCAAGCTTAACATGAGTTGGGAAAGTAGCTCCTCCCATACCAACTATTCCTGCCTCTTGAATTATTTTTAATAACTCTTCTTTTGACAGATTGGTATAATCCTTTCTAGGAATCATGGTTGATACCTCTTCATAGAGGTTATCGTTTTCAATAACAACGGATACTACTTTTGCGCCGTTAGGATGAAGCATAGGTGAAATCTCTTTTACTGTACCTGAAACGCTGCTGTAAATAGGAGCAGATACAAAACCTTTCGCCTCACCAATTTTTTGACCTACAAGAACTCGATCACCTTTTTTTACTATAGGCTCACAAGGTGCGCCTATATGCTGTGACATAGGAAAAACTAGATTTCCCTTTGGCAGTAGGTTTTCAATTTGTTTGTTTTCTGTAAAATGTTTGCCATGTGGAGGATGTATACCTCGCTTGAAAGTTAACAGATTCATAAAAACCCCCCTAATCTTAATTAAGATTTGTTAAACAATTTTTATTGATAATGAGTATCAATTGCTTAAATGTTATACATAATTACTAGTACAGTTTTTAAAATAGAATATAACACTTTAAAAAATGTACATACTTATTATAAATCAAAACATAATAATATTCAATTTTGCTAAAAAATTAACAAGGAAATATTTATTTTGCTAAATTTTAAGAATATTTGATTTAAATTATGAAATCGTTGGGAAAGCTATAATATTAGCATCATATTTATTAAGTATGAAAAGGGGTATAAAATGAAAAAATCAAGTTTGGTAAAGGTTACAAGCAATGTTTTTGGTACAGTTCTTAAATATAATTTGATTGCTACAGGAATTATTATTGGTGGAATAGCTGTTATAATGGGAAAAAAAGGTGCCGGAAGGACTGCTCAAAAGACTGGGATAAAATTAGGCAGATTTGCAGGGAAAACTGTTAGGGTATCTGGGAAGTTAGCAGCTGTTATAATGGATGCAGCCTCAAGTGAAGGGGTACGATTGGGCAGGGCCATAGGCAATAGAGTTGTTCAATCGAGAGTAAGAATTTATGGGGATGCCAGCGAGTTTTTTGATAAACAAAAGGTGATAGAAATTAAAGATGAAGAATTAACAATGAGCAATGTACAATAAAAAATTAATTTATATTTTACTTTCAAAGCAGAAATAATCTAAGGGCGCTCTGCATCATAAATTCGAAAATCCCCACCGGGGGTTTTCTCCTTTTAATTGTTCATATTTAATTATTCATTAAATTCTAGAACACCTAATATATTTTAATAGGATTATATTAGGAGATAATAGTATGGATATATATTTAGATAATAGTGCTACAACAAAGCCATATAAGGAAGTTGTACAGGCTGTAGCAGCTTGTATGATAGATTGCTATGCAAATCCATCCTCCATTCATTCATTTGGAGAAAAAGCAAAAAAATATTTAATGGAATGCAGAAGGATTATAGCAGATACATTACAGGCTGAGGAGGAGGAGATTATATTTACTTCTGGCGGAACTGAAAGTAATAACCTTTTATTAAAGGGATTTATAAAGTCAGGAGACCATTTGATAACTACTTGTATCGAACATTCCAGCATATTAAACAGCTGCGCACAGCTTGAGAAAAAAGGAGTAGAGATTACATATCTTAAAGTGGACAGTAGCGGAAGGATAAGCCTCAAGGAGTTAAAAAACAGCTTAAAGGAAAATACTGCACTAGTAAGTATAATGCATGTAAATAATGAAATTGGAATTATTCAGGACCTAGAAGCTATTGCAGAACTTATAAAAGAAACAAATCCTTCTGTACTGCTTCATGTGGATGCAGTTCAAAGCTACGGAAAGCTTCCAATTGATGTGAATAAACTCAAGATTGATCTGCTTTCTATTAGCGCTCATAAGCTTCACGGACCGGTAGGTATAGGAGCAGCTTATATAAGAAAAGAGATTGCTATAAAAGCTTTGATTGATGGTGGAGGTCAGGAATTTGGATTAAGATCAGGCACTGAAAATCTACCAGCTATAGCAGGCTTTGCAAAGGCTGCAAAAATTACTTATGAAAATCTTGAAAATAATTATGCAATTATTACAGGACTTCGAGACTATTTAGCTTCTAAGCTTAGTGAGGTTGAAGGTGTAGGAATTAACAGCAGCATAGAGTATTCATTGCCTCATATATTAAACGCTTCTGCCATAGGAGTCAGGTCAGGTAAAATATTATTTTATTTAGATGCAAGGCATATTTATATATCTAAAAGCTCAGCCTGCTCAGCCAGAAGGCTAAGGGATAGTCATGTGCTTAAGGCCATAGGCTTAAAGCAGGAGGAATTAACGGGAAGTTTTAGAATAAGCTTTAGCGAAGAAAATACTTTTGAAGAAATAGATTTGTTAGTAGACCATATAAAGAACTGTCTTAGTGAATTAAGAAACAGAAGGCATTAAAAATGCATTAGTTGTTGGGGGAGAAGAGCATGAAAAATATTTTAATAACAGGTGAAAGATGGAGCAGCAGTGCAAGGGAGCTTTTAGTTGAGATAAAAAACATGCTTAATTGTGATATAGGTGGCTATTGGGTAAATGTAACTAGGGATATAGAAAATAAGAATATGAGAATATTTGATTTAACTTCCCTTTATGAGGAGGATAGGGAAAATGTATTTTTCAAAAAGGATGATTTAACAGGAATATCTAAGCTTAATATTGATGTATTTAATACTAAAGGAGTAGAAATGATTCAAAAGAGTTTTAAAAATAGGGAAGTATTTGTGCTTAATGAAATTGGATTTCTAGAATCGAAAGCATATAGATTTACAAAGGAGATAAATAATCTTTTAGACAGCCCGAAAATTGTAATTGCTTTAGTTAAAGGGGTTAGCTGTCCATATATAGATTCAATTCTTTCAAGAAAGGATATTAAGCTTTTTAATATTAATGAAAAAAACAAGAACGAAGCAAAGCATAAGATACTTGAATTACTAAGGGAGTGGAAGGTTCAGCTAGTTATATAGTTATGATAAAAATACTCTAACACTACAGCTACTGCTTAGTGTTAGAGTATTTTTATTTAGTCAAGCTTAAATTTATTAATTCGTCCCATCATTTCTTTAGTCATTTCACTTAAGGCTTGAGCTGAAACAGCTACTTCTCCGGAGGAGGAGCTCATTTCTTCAGAGGAAGCTGATATTTCTTCAGAGGAGGCGGAAACCTCTTCTGCAATAATAGAAGCGGCTTGGATTTTAGCAATTATAGAGTTTTTGTCATCATTAATGCTTAAGGCAGCAGAGTTAATCGCTCCGATCTGTGGGATTATTGAATTAATTGAAGCTATAATCTTCTTGAAGGAACCGATTGTGGTATTGATTATATTAACCTGGTTAGTGATTTCAGTTTTCATAGCATCTGTAGTTTTTATCATGGAAGTTGAATTCCCGGAAACCCCTTTTATCAAAGAATTTATGTTTTCAGAAGAAATTTTGCTTTGCTCTGCAAGCTTTCTTATTTCTTCAGCTACAACTGAAAAACCTCTTCCTGCTTCTCCTGCTCTTGCAGCCTCAATTGCAGCATTTAAAGCTAAAAGATTTGTCTGCTCCGATATGCTGTTTATAAAATTTGTTATTTCATTTATCTTATTTATATCAGCACCTAGACTGGAGATTACAGCTGTAAATCCATTGAAGGAATTGCTTACTTCATTAACAGAGTCAATAAGAATCTGCATATTTGAAGTGCTCTCATTTGCTACGGAACTTACACCTTTTGTGTCAGAAGCAATATTCTCTATTGATTGCACCATATTTTCAAGCTTAACAGCAAATTCGTCTAAAGTGGAGGTAATAGTTATCAGTTCCTCAGCTTGAGAGCCTGTGCCTTTAGCTACTTCAGTTATTGTAGCAGCAACATTCTCAGAAGAAGTAGACATTTCTTCTGAAATAGAAGAAAGATTGGCTGAATGAAGTTCAATGTTTTCAGATTTGTTTTTTATATCCTTTAGCATACTGGATATATTTTCAATGGATTTTGAAAGTGATTTTTTCATAATACCAAATTCATCTTTTCTATCTGTATCAAGTTCTAAAGTAAAGTCTCCTTCAGCAACTACCTCCATATTTTGTATCATTTCTTTAGAAGATTTATTTATAACTTTTATAATAAAGTAGACAACAGCAAAGAAAATAATTATACAGGCTGCAAACACTATGCTCATTAATTTAAAAGTGCTTAAATAAGTTGCATTACCTGATGAGTTGACTATTCCAGCTTGCTTTTCATTGTAATCCCGAAGCTGCGAAAGCTTTTCTTCAGCTAAGCTTCCTATGGAGGTTAACGCTGAACGATCAGTAGTATCAACACTTTCACCCTTCTTAAGCCGTTCTTTTATATTGTCCCATTGTTCTAAATATTGCGTGTAGTACCCTTTAAAATTGTCTAAGGTTTTAATTTCATAGTTGTCAGAAGAATAAGCCTCATAGCTTTTAAGTGAGGCATCTGTTTTTTCTATGTACTTGTTCACATTGCTTTCAGCGCTTGAAGAATAGCTTATAAGCGCATTAAAAGATTCCAAACGCATATTTAAGAAATTGCCCTGTAAAACACCTATGTCAGCTATTGGTTGAAGATTGTTTTTATACATTATGGTCATATTGCTATTTATATATTTAACATTTAATAAACCTAAAATTCCAATTAAACATATAAATGATAGAGAAAGAATACCCATAAAAAGTATAGTTGTAGAAATTTTTAGATTTTTAAGAAATTTAGTCATAGCCCCAACCCCTTTTTATAATTATTACTTAATTATACCATAAAAACCACTTAATTTTATACTTTAATAAAATAAAAGCGCGAAAATTGCAAACATATTTCAAATCAATTTTGTGACATATATTTTTCATGAATATGGAAAATAGTTGACACGAACAAAAGTTCGGGTTACAATTATTTTATAAAAAGTATTTATGAGGTGGGTATATGGTTGAACATATTTTAAAAGCATCTCTTGATAGAAATATGATTATTGCAATTATGTATCTAAAGGTCAGTGAAGTTTCTATGAGAAACATTAGGGTACTAGAGATAAAGGAAGATAGAATCATGGCTTATTGCTACTTAAGAAAGGAAACTAGAGTGTTCAAGAAAGAAAATATATTATCCGCTGCATTCTTAAACACAAATAGTATCAAGCCCCGCAGCTTTGATTTTGTTTAAAGATAAAGACACCGCAAGACAATTAGATTGCGGTGTCTTTTAAGAATATATGTCTGAAAATTCTATGTGTATTCTTTCAACCTGTCCATGATTTTGCCCCTCTTCTTGAGTTGAGGTTAATTCTTTAGAAGTTTTTAGTTTTATAGGAAGCTCTATTATAAATTCGCTGCCTTCTCCAAGTTTACTGACAACCTTAATATTTCCTTCATGAAGCTCTACCAAAGATTTTACAAGTGATAAGCCTATTCCACTACCTTCCCTTGAACGTGTAAGAGATTTATCAACCTGAACAAATCTATCAAAGATATTCTCTAACTTGTCTTCCGGAATTCCAATGCCTGTATCTTTTATTGAAACAATAAAATTGTTATCGGCCTCATATAGATTTACATATATACTGCCGCCGGGTTTAGTAAATTTAACAGCATTAGAAAGCAGGTTTAATATTATTCGTTCAATCATATCAGAGTCTAATGCCATTACTCTTTCTTCAGTATCAGTATCAAATATTAAATTGATTTCCTTGTCTTTCATGTATTCAGATACTGAAAGCGTTATTTCTTCAATAATGTTAACAACATTTTTGTTTTCTAAGCTGAGCTCAAAGTAGCCAGCATCTATTTTAGTTATATCAATCAGGTTATTAACAAGCCGTAAAAGCCTAAAGCAATTTTGATGAATTATTTTTGAATATTTTTTATACTTGAAAGCAGAAACAATATCCGGTTCATTCTTTAAATATAATTTTATTAATTGTATAGAGCCTAGAATTACATTTAAGGGAGTCCTCAGCTCATGGGATATATTAGCGAAAAATTCTGTTCTTAAGTTTTCATATATTTTGGATTCATTAATAATGAGTAGATTTTTCTCAATTTCCTTTTTTAAGTCTTCAACTAATTCATGATTTGTAATATCTCTTACTGTAACTATACGTACAGGATCTTCATTGTAAATACATTCACTGATACAAATGTCTACAGGAAATATAGTGCCATCTTTTTTTCTGTGATGAAGTGAAAGATGTCTTATGTTTTTCTGTATATTTACAAACATTGTATCAATATCTGCAACAAAATCAGTCCTATTCATGTTAAGAATTTCTTCTTTGGAATAACCGTATAATTCGCAAGCTGATGGGTTAGCGTCAATAATATTGCCTGTATAATTATCAGCTATAAATATGGCTTCTTTAACGGCTGTAAAAATACTTCTATATTTTTCTTCATTTCTTCTTAGATTTTCATTTGCCAGCTTAGTATCTGTAATATCATGAAATATTGCTGAAATATAACCTTGTTCAAAGCAGAAGGCAGAGCAGGAAAACCACTTATCAACAGCGAGGGAATATATTTCTGCTTTAAAAGCTTCACCGCTTGCTACAGCCTTTGTTATTAGCTCCATAAAATCTGTTTCTATATCTTTTATGTGAGAAAAAACTTCAGAAACCTTTTTATTTAAAACAAGCTCTCTCTTTAAACCAGTGATATTTTCGAAACAAGCGTTAACATCTACAAAAATAAAGTCATAAGGATAGTCTTTTTCGTCTTTAAGTATTCTAAAGCAGGAGTAAGCATCTATCATATTTTCAACTACTGCCTTATATATATCAGTATTGCAATTTGTTTCACCAATAATCATAATATATCCCCCCAGCAGAAATTAAAGGATGATATATTATTCGCTAGAAAAAGTAAATTTCCTCTATTCAATGCTTTCATTTTATAAAGAATAAGATAGAAAATGTAAAAATAAAAAAGTAATAAATTTTATGAATCCGTAATAAATGTTACAGATTTAATCTGATTATTTTGCTATGATTTACTCGTCCAATGAAAATACAACAATTAATAAATCACATATATAAATGGGAGGTTTTTTATAATGAGTATGTTCTGTTATCAATGTCAAGAAACAGCAGGCGGAAAAGCTTGCACAGTAAGAGGGGTTTGCGGTAAGACTTCAGACCTTGCAAATTTACAGGACCTTTTAATGTATGTATTAAAGGGAGTATCAGTTGCTAACATAAAAGCTAGAGAGCTTGGAGTTAACAAGGCTGAAACAGATAAATTCGTATTTAATGGATTATTTATGACTATAACAAATGCTAACTGGGATAAGGCAAGATTCTTAAATGAAGTTAGAACAGGACTTAAGCTAAGAGATGAAATAGCAGTTGCAGTTAAGACTGCTGGCGGAATTATCGAAAGCAATTATGAAGGCTTAACATGGAATGGTACAACTGATGCTGAATTAGAAGTTAAGGCAGAATCAGGAGATGTAAGCATTCTTCAAACTAAAGACGAAGATATAAGATCATTAAGAGAATTATTAACATATGGCTTAAAGGGAATGGCTGCCTATGCTGAGCATGCATTTAACTTAGGTTTTGAAGATCAAGGCGTACATGAGTTCATGCAAAGAGGACTCGCGGCAACTACAGATGACAGCTTAGGGGTTAACGAATATGTAGGAATAGTATTAGAGTGTGGAAAGTATGGCGTTGATGCTATGGCATTACTTGACAAGGCTAATACAACTGCTTATGGAAATCCAGAAATAACAAAAGTTAATATAGGTGTTAGAAACAACCCAGCTATATTAGTAAGCGGACACGACTTAAAGGACTTAGAGTTATTACTAGCTCAAACTGAAGGAACAGGAGTAGATGTATATACTCACTCAGAAATGCTTCCAGCTCACTACTATCCAGCCTTCAAGAAGTATTCACATTTTGCAGGAAACTACGGGAATGCATGGTGGTTACAAGATAAGGAATTTGAAAGCTTCAATGGAGTTATTTTAATGACTACTAACTGTATAGTACCTCCAAAGGCTTCATATATAAACAGAATGTTCACAACAGGTGCAACAGGTGTCGAAGGGGTTAAGCATATAGATAAGAAGGAAGATGGAACAAAGGACTTTTCAGAGTTAATAGCTCTAGCTAAGACTTTACCAGCTCCAACAGAAATAGAAAAAGGAGAAATCGTTGGTGGATTTGCACATGCTCAAGTATTAGCACTTGCTGATGCTGTAGTTGATGCAGTTAAGACTGGCGCAATAAAGAGATTCTTCGTAATGGCAGGCTGCGATGGAAGAATGAAGAGCAGAAATTACTACACAGATTTTGCAGCAGCACTTCCAAAGGATGCAGTAATTCTTACAGCTGGATGTGCTAAGTATAAGTACAACAAGCTAGATCTTGGCGATATCAATGGAATTCCAAGAGTATTAGATGCTGGACAATGTAACGACTCTTACTCCTTAGCAGTAATTGCATTAAAGCTTAAGGAAGTATTCGGGCTAGACAGCGTAAATGAATTGCCAATCTCCTACAATATTGCTTGGTACGAGCAAAAGGCCGTTATAGTATTACTTGCTCTACTGCACTTAGGAGTTAAGAATATCCACCTAGGACCAACACTACCTGGATTCCTATCTCCAAATGTAACAAAGGTTCTTGTTGAAAACTTTGGTATCGGCGGAATAACAAACGTAGAAGACGATATGAAGATGTTCATGGGTGTATAATTAAAAGAATAACATTTTTTCAAGGCTTCCTGTGCTAAGTACAGGAAGCTTATATTTTTATTGCTTTACTTAGAAATTTAGCAAAATGAAATTATTTTAATACATACTGTTTATTATGAAAGCGCTTTGTCCAGAATATAATTTATTAAGGCTAAGTAAGCAAATGGATGCTTAGTCTTTTATTTATATATTTGGAGCTGAATATAATGTTAGGAATTATTAAGAGAAAATTTATAATTATATACATACTTAATGTAAGTGACATTTTACTTACTTTAGTTTTGCTCCAAACAGGGGCTTTCATAGAAGGTAATTTTTTTATGAAAGACTTAGTTCAAAGTAAAGCAGGCAGCTTAATTATTAAACTTGGCATTCCAATGCTGCTGCTTTACATAGTTTACAAGAGAATAAAAGCTGCTACAGAAAAGCAGCTTGCAATTGGCAATACATTGATTAATTGCTGCCTGATATTTTATTCAGTAATAAACATATCTCATTTGCTGTGGATAATTTTATATAATATTAATTTAATCTAAACATAAGTTCATAATACTCTGGAATTTTTGTTTTAAAAAAATTAATAATTTTATTTTGATTTGAGGAAACAATAAGTTGTGAGAAATACATAGCTGTAGGAGGTAAGTTTATGAACTATAAGAAAATCACAGCATTAGCATTATCCTTAGCTTTATGTGTCGGCATTACTGCAAATGCAGCTACAAGTCTGCAGCCAACAGAAAAAAGCGATAAAGAAACAAAGAAAATTGAACTGAAAAATGGTAAGTTCAAGAAAAGGCATCATGATGGCGGGCTTTTTAAAGCAGCTAAAGAAATGGGCATAACTAAAGAAGAGATGAAGGATGCAAAAGAAAACGGTAAGAATTTTTTTGAACTAGCTAAGAAAAAGGGTTACTCCGAGCAACAGGTTAGAGACATGATGATAAAAAATAAAAATGAATCCCTTGATAAGGCTGTAGAAAAGGGTAAAATGCCTAAGGACAAGGCTGAAGAAATTAAAACTAAAATCAAGGATAGGATAAATAATTGGGATGGAACCTTAAGAAAGCATGAAGATGTAAAAAAAGAAAGTAAAGAACAGCAAAAGAATTAATTTTATATATGAATATTTTGTAGTATATTATTTAATCTGCGGGGTATATTAATTACCGTGGGATTAAGACTTGACAATTTAATACTCCTTTTAAAAAAGTATAGGCTTTAGCTTGGCCTGTGCTTTTTTAATTTTATTTATAAAAATATAAGGGACAGTAATATTAAAACTACTGTCCCTTATGTTTTGTACAATTGATATATGGGTGTTGGTTTGGGATTAGGGAATAATTTAACTTGGGGGATGACTTGGTTAAATTTTCTTTATGTACTTAGTATATAATGCTTATATTGATTTGTCAATGATAATTTTTATTAATTGATAAAAAACATTAATTGTCTAATAGCTGATTAAAATAAAGTATTGTCAATAGATTACATAAAAATGCTATAATGATGTAAGACTGACTGAAGGGAGATATGGTATGTACAGCGTAAATAAATATGATGATAAATTTATAATGTATGAACTGAGAGAATATGGTACAAATTCATGGGTTAAGCTTTGCCCGGAGAGAGGTGCTATTATTACAAGCTTTGGTTCTAATGGCAGGGAGCTTTTGTATTTGGATAAGGATACCTTTTATGATTCTGAGGCAAATATAAGAGGAGGAATACCCATATTATTTCCTATAAGCGGCCAGGTAAAGGACGGGAAATATGAGCTCAATGGAAAAACCTATTATATGAAAAATCATGGAGTTGCAAGAATAAATCCTTGGCAGGTGCTTGAGACTAGCAGTGAGAATCAGGCCTCAATTAAGCTAAGCTTAAAAAGTGACGGAATAATAGAAAGAATATTTCCTTTTAAATTTGAAATTATATTTACTTATATATTAAAGGATGGAAAACTTACTATTGAGCAGGAATATCACAATTATTCAGATGAACCAATGCCTATGCAAGCGGGCTTCCATCCATATTTTGAGGTTGTATCTAAAAATATAAGCTACGATACAGATGCTTCCAAATATTTAGATTATAATGACATGAGCATTAAAGCTTATACAGGCAGTATAGATCTCACAAGCATGGTAGAGTCTGTAGCCTTTATAGACGCAAACCAAAATAAAATTGCTTTTAAGCTGCCAGAGCTAGATAGAAAGATAACCTTAAATTACGGAAAGGAATTTAAGTATATTGTTATTTGGTCCGTAAAGGATAAGGAGTTTGTTTGCGTAGAACCTTGGATGGGTAAAAATGGAGCTTTAAATACAAGAGAAGGCCTTCAATACGTGGAGGCTGGAAGCTGTATGAGAACTTATTTAGACATAAGAGCAGACTATACAGTTTAATATGATATCTTTACAAACAGAAGTGAAGATAGCTTTTAAAGGCTATCTTTTTTAGTTATGTGAATATAGTAATATTTTGATTTAAAAAATTTTCTATTAGCTGAAGCATATGTACACAATCGATTTAGTGCGTTGTTTTCATAATAGGTAACAGCCAAAAGTATTATTTCATATATTATTATAGAAGGCATTTTAAGGAGAAAAGCTATGGAAAACAAAGCTAGACTGGATACCATCAGAAGTGAGCTGCAATGCAGCATAAAATATTTTACGCTAAAGCATAAGAGCACTAAACGAAGAGCGCAAACAATAAAAATATGTTCAGTATGTTTTAGTGCAATGATAACAGTATTTTTAGGGTTGACTGCCAGTGAAAATATGACAAATTGGTTTAAAAATATTGCTCTTATATTAGGTTCCATTGTAACCATTATAAATGCAGTAGATGCATTTTATAACTATAATACTCTTTGGATTAAAAGTGCTGTAACACTATCAAGGCTTCAGGAACTAAGAAGAAAGGTGGATTTTTATACTGCCGGCATCAAGCCAGAGCAGATATCAGAAATTAAGCTTGATGAATTTTTAGAAGACTTTCAAAAAATATTAAAGGAGGATATTAAGCAGTGGCTTAGAATAAGAGAGAAGGTTAATTCTATGGAACAGAATAAGGAGAATACTGGATTTATAGATTTAAAGCTTAGGTCTAGAGCAAAGCTTATTGAAGACACAGCCCAAGAGAATAAAAGTGAGCAGTAAGCTTAAGGACAGCGGGACAATCTAAGTTTTATAATGCAATACAAAAAATGGTTAAATACAATATAGCTTTCTGCACATAATAAAAGAACATGGAAAATTTATTGCAAATAGGAGGTTTTATGTGCAGAGAGGCTAAAATACTTTTGGCAGTTAGTGCATTATTTACTTTTGCCATGGGTTTATCCGGCATATTTATAAACGTATTTTTTTGGAGGCAAACTAACAATTTCATTATTATAGTAATATATAATCTTCTTCACTATATTACAACACCAATAGCCTTTATATTTTCGGGTGCTTTAGCTAAAAAGAAAAACGGAATATGGGCTCTCAGATTAGGACTTGCGATCTATGCCCTGTTTTTTGGAATGATTTTATTTGCAGGCAAAAGCGGTGTAGGCTACATTTATGTTCTAGGAGCTGTATACGGTATTGCTGCTGGTTGCTATTGGCTTGCTTTTAATACCTTAAGCTTTGATTTCACAAGTACTGATAACAGGGATACCTATAATGGTTTTAACGGAAGCTGTGCCGGGATTGCAGCAGCTGCAGCACCTATAACCTCAGCTTATATAATAAGCTGCTTCAGCGGAGGAAAAGGCTATAAGATAGTTTTTACTATAACACTTTTAATATTTATAATACTCATATTCATAAGCTTGCTTTTAAAATGCAAGAATTATGGCAGTAAAATCAACTGGAAGATAGCTTTTTCAAAAAACTGTGAGGAATGGAGCATAATAAGAAAGACAACTGCTCTATGGGGATTTAGAGATGTTACCATAGGTTTTATTATAAGCATATTGATAATTGAAACTACAAAAAGCGAGCTTTCACTTGGAACAATGACTCTAATTGCATCGCTTTTATCATCCGTCTCCTATATGCTCGTTCAGAAGGTTATAAAACCGCCTAAAAGAAGGCTTGCCATATATATAGGAACCTTAGGATCCTTTGCAGCAGTTTTAGCAGTGGTATATAAGGTTACCTATGGAACCCTTCTGGCGTTTATTATGATGGATGCATTTTTTCTTCCATTTTTCTTAATTCAGCAGTCCTCATCAATCTTTAATGTTATAAACAGGGCAGGAGACGAGGATATGAGAATTGAATATATGATAAACAAGGATATTGCAATAAACAGCGGCAGAACTATCAGCTCTTTAATATTAATAATTTTGATGTTAATTTTTAAAAATACCTCAATACTGAAGGTGTATTTGTTTTTCATAGGTTTAGCTCCTATAGCAGCAGGCTTTTTTCTAAGAAAGCTTAGGGCCGTTCTGGAAGGAAGCTTTACCTCAGATAAAAAATAAAATATAAGTATATAGCTTGCCTCCTAATAATATAATTTATTAGCGTGTTTGTTGTTATGGCTAATGTTTGGGAGGCTAATTATATGCTTAAACATAATAAGATTAAAAATGTGATTAATATTGATATTATAATAAAGGATACTGAAGACATATTGCAAAGTTTTGGAGTAAACAAGTTGAATAGAGAATTTGAAGATTATATTTTTAGCCTAGTTAAGAATTATTCTATAGATAAAAATATAAGACTTATCATTTATACCCATGAGGATAACCCAGATAACGACATAATTAAGGCTTCCATTCACAAGCATTTTGAATATAAAGCAAAAGAGAGTAAACTTGAGCTAAGGCAGCAGCTGACTCAATGGATAATAAACATGATTATTGGTGTGCTGTTTTTGGTGCTTTGTCTTATATTAGTTGGGATATTGGAGGTGTTTTCCTATATAAATATTATAAAAATCCTCAAGGAAAGCTTGTTAATAATTGGATGGGTGGCTTTATGGGAACCAGTATCTTTTATTTTATTTGGGTGGAGAAATATAAAAAGAGACAAGCTTATATGCAGCAAGCTATCAACTATTCCAGTTTCTATTATTCCAATCCGTTCTAAATAGGTTCTTCATGTGTTGTTCGTTTTTTGTTCACATATTGTTCAAAAATAATTGATAAAATAATAAATAAATGTTTTATTAGACGAAGGAGAGTACTATGGAACTACAACAAAAATTTGAAAGACTGAAGGAAATACTGAAGGAAGCAGGCAGTGGAGCGGTAGCTTATTCCGGGGGCGTAGACAGCACATTTTTATTAAAGGTAGCTTATGATGTTCTTGGTGATAACGTTGTAGCAGTAACAGCAAAATCATCTACATATCCTGAAAGGGAATATAATGAAGCGAAGAAATACATAACACAATTTGGTGCAAAGCATATAACTATAGTTTCTGAGGAGCTAGAAATAGAAGGTTTTTCAAAGAATCCGGTAAACCGCTGCTATTTTTGCAAGACAGAGCTTTTCTCAAAGGTTAGAGAAGAGGCCAATAAGCTTGGATTTAAACATGTATTCGATGGTTCTAACTTCGACGATATTGGAGACTACAGGCCAGGAATGAAGGCTGCAAAAGAACAAGGAGTAATAAGTCCATTAAAGCAGGCAGAGCTTACAAAAAAGGATATTCGTGAGCTTTCAAAGCAGCTAAATATACCAACCTGGAACAAGCCATCTTTTGCTTGTCTTTCTTCAAGATTTCCTTATGGAAAGGAAATAACTGTTGAAAAGCTAAGCATGGTTGACAGGGCTGAGCAGTTTTTAATGGATATGGGCTTTAAGCAATTAAGAGTTAGACACCACGATGAAATTGCGAGAATAGAGGTTGATCCAGCTGATAGAGCAAAATTCTTTGACCTAGATATTATGGACAAAGTTGGACAAGAATTTAAAGCTATCGGTTTCAAGTATGTTACATTAGACATAATAGGTTATAGAACTGGAAGTATGAATGAAGTTTTAAGTGAAAAAGATAAAGCGATATAATATTTATATAGCCACTGCAGCAGCTGTGGCTTTTTACTTTTGAAGAGAAGAAAAAATAGGAAAAATTTTTTGATTTACAAGAAACATAGGAAAATTGATAAAAATTTAACAAGTTTTGTCGAATATATGTAAATTGATTAAA
>CAZMQY010000026.1:0-1149 GCA_964568335.1 uncultured Clostridium sp. | reverse complement strand
CTATGATAAATTTATATTAAATATTCTAAAACCCATGACTATATAAACCTTTAATTGCTAGCAATCATTTATATCAAATAATAATTTAAAATACCATATAATATACTTATAGCATGGGATGAAAATAATTCTTATCATAAATAGTTTGATAATTATCAAACTATAAGAAGTTAAAAAGGTTTGGGGGGAGAAGATATGTCTGAAGAATCAAAAAAAAGTATTCTTGAGAGAGAAACAACAAGACGTGATTTCTTAAAGCTTACCGGAAAGGGGTTGGGAGGAGCAGTAATTTCCTTTTCAATTCTTAGTTTGTTTGGATGCAGCAATTCCAAAGAGGTAGCAGGCTTTGCGCTATCTAAAGGATTACTAATTGCGGACAAAAATAAGTGTACAGGCTGTCAAAGGTGTGAGATTACCTGTTCAGCTATTCATGACGGAAAAGTACAGCCATATATATCAAAGGTTAAGGTAAGCAGAAACTATAATTTTGGGCTGCAAGGTCCCAAGCTTAACTACTGGGCAGAAGATGGACAGTATGGAAACAGATTAATGAATCCTGAAACCTGCAAGCAATGCAGGGAACCATTCTGTGGAAATGCCTGCCCGGAAAAAGCTATAATTGCAGATCCCAAAAATAAAGGTGCAAGAGTAGTAGTGAAGGATAAATGCGTTGGTTGCGGAACATGTACAACAGCATGCCCTTGGCATTTGCCCACGGTTGATCCTGAAACTAAAAAATCATCAAAATGCAAGGCGTGTGGAGTTTGTGCTACAATTTGTCCAACAGGTGCATTAAAACTTATTCCATGGGAAGATGTTAAGGTCACAATGAATAGAAATGGCTATATGCTGGGGTAAAAATAGTTAGGGGGGAATGGATATGGCAAAATTAGGAGGTTGGACCGGTAAGATTTTGAGAGTTAATCTTACTACAGGAGCCTTTAATCTTGAAGACACAATGAAATATAAAAACTTTATTGGAGGTATGGGCATAGGCTATAAGGTTATGTTTGATGAAGTTCCAGCAGGAACAAAAGCCTTTGATTCAGCAAACAAAATAATTTTTGGTGCAGGTCCATTAACTGGTTCAGGAGTACCCTGCAGCTCAAGAACTAATATCACATCACTGCTTCCAAGTAATCCCGATAA
>CAZMQY010000025.1:0-21360 GCA_964568335.1 uncultured Clostridium sp. | reverse complement strand
AGGGGGAGTATTATATGGACAAGAATTGGAAGCATAAAGTGCCTAAGGAACTTGCTGATAAGATTGTTAGGATGATCAATAATATAACTGGTAATAATGTTAATTTTATGGGTGAAGGTGGAGAAATAATAGCCACTATTCAAAAGGAGAGACTAGGTAATATTCATGAGGCGGCCAAGAGAATTATGGCTGGTGAAATTGAATATGCAGCAGTAACTAAAGAGCAGGCTGAAGGCCTAAAGGGAGTTCTACCTGGTTATAACGGTTCTATTAAGGTAAATAAAGAAATTGTAGGTTGTTTAGGAATTAGCGGAGACCCAACTATTGTAGCGCCTCTTCAGAAGATGGCAGCTATTATAGTTGAAGAAGAGATAAAGAAAAATATTGAAAACCAAGAGAAGCAGCTTTTAGTTAATAATGTAGCGCATAAAATTGAAGAGATATCAGCTGCTATAGAAGAAATATCAGCAGGAGCTGAGGAAATAGCTAGTACTAGCGAGGTTATGGAGACCATAGGTGAAAAGCTAGAGAAGCAGATTACTAGCGTTAATCAAGTAGTTGACTTAATAAGAGATATTGCACATAAAACAAATCTGTTAGGCTTAAATGCTGCTATAGAGGCAGCAAGGGCAGGAGAGAATGGTAAAGGTTTTGCTGTTGTGGCAGGAGAGGTTAGAAAACTTTCTTCGAGCTCTACTAGCTCTGTAAAAGAGATTAATGAAATTTTAGATAATATTAAGTCTACAATATTAAGTATAACAAGTTCTGTAAGGCAGAATCTAACTACTACAACTGAGCAGGCTAAAGCACTTGCGGAAGTTAACAATAATATATCTCATATTCAGGATGAGGTTATGAAGGTAGCAAATAATTAATATAAGGAAATTACAAGCACTGTGGATATTATTCACAGTGCTTTATTAATCAAGATTATATTGTTTTTCTATTTAATACTACATTTAAGAGTACTCCAACTATAGCTGCAAAGCTTAAGCCTGTTATTTTTATTGTACTTGTTACTGGTATTCCAAGTGTTAATCCAAATTGCTTTTCTATGAAACTGGAACCTAGGCCTAGGAAGAGCATCACAGCCATTACAGTAATATTAGCTGCATTAAACTTAACATCATTATTTTTTATTGTTTTAACTCCGATAAGAGATATCATGCTGAAAAGCATTATGCTTATTCCGCCCATAACTGAGCTAGGTATAGTTCCAAGGAAGCCTCCGATTTTAGCTACAAGTCCTAGTATAATTGCTAGAACAGCAGTTATTCTTAATATTGCCGGATTATAGTTTTTAGTTATTGCTAGTACACCTGTATTTTCACCATAGGTTGTGTTTGCAGGACCTCCGATTAGACCTGCTGCTAAAGTTGCCAGTCCGTCTCCAAGTAATGTTTTATTTAGGCCTGGATCCTCTATGAAGTTTTTTCCTACTACTTGACCATTAGTAGTTATATCTCCAACATGCTCCATAAACACTGCTAATACTACAGGTGCTATTATCATGATTGCACCTAGCTCAAACTTAGGAAGTGTAAACTTTGGAACAGCAAGCCATGGAGAGTTAGTTAAAACTTGAGTATCTACAATTCCAAGCATTTTTGCTATTGTATATCCAGTAATTACTGCTATCAAAATCGCTAGCTGCTTTAAGAAACCTTTTCCCTTCCAAGTAATTAGAAGTGCAGTACTCAGAGTTATTCCTGCAACAAGGAAGTTGCTAGAAGCCATATCAAAGGCTACGGGTATAAGGTTTAATCCTATTACGATGATCATTGGCCCAACTACTTGAGCAGGAAGATATTTTTTTATTTTGTCTACGCCGATTTTTTTAATTAGGAATGATATAACTACGTATAGTGCTCCAGCTACTACAATTCCACCCTGGGCATAGGTTAAGTCGCCGTTATAAGTGCTTTTTACAGTTAATATCACGGGAATAAATGCGAAGGAAGAGCCTAAGAATACAGGAACCTTACCTTTTGTGCAGAGATGGAATATCAGTGTTCCTAATCCAGCACTAAATAAAGCTACAGAAGAGTCTAGACCTGTCAAAATTGGGACTAAAACAGTGGCACCAAACATTGCAACAAGGTGCTGTACGGCCAAAATAAGATTCTTGGATTTCTCTAGCAGGCTAGCCTGAGATTTTTCTTGAGTAGTGGTGTTTGATAATACATTTTGAGACATAAAAAAACCTCCTTATAATTTGGATAAGGAGAAAGATTATTCTCTCTCCCTTTTCGACCTCTCTGGATCGAGTTAAAAGGCAATTAAATAGTAATACTTTTAAATTGTCACATAAAAAAACTCCTTGCAAAGGCGCAAGAAGTTAGAGTTATTCCGTTAAAAGAATACCGATACAATCTTGTCAACCTCTCGTGCTGACTTAAAGATTACTATTTAATTAAATTAATTGTAACCTTTATTTATAGAATGTACAAGTATAAATTGAAAATATTTTTGTAAAATCTATTACAGTTTTATCAAAATAAGTCTTTTTTCTTAAGCATCATAATAACCAATACTGAAATCAATGAAACTAAGCCTAGAACATACCAAAAACCAAAGGGAGTAACACTCTCGTTCCAAGGTACGGCTACATTCATTCCAAAGAGACCACTTACTATGGTTGGTATAGCCATAACTATTGTTATGGAGGCTAGAAGTTTCATTACTATGTTTAAATTGTTAGATATAACTGAAGCAAAGGCATCCATAGTTCCGCTTAGTATATTGCTATATATGTTAGCCATTTCTATGGCTTGCTTATTTTCTATTATAACGTCCTCTAATACATCTTTATCTTCCGGATACTTCTGCATTATATCAAGCTTAAGCATCTTTTCAAGGGTAATTTCATTTGATTTTAATGAAGTTGAAAAATAAACAAGAGATTTTTCAAGAGATAAAAGCTGAATAAGCTCTTTGTTTTTCATTGACTTATGAAGTCTTCTTTCAATCATTAAGCTTTTTTTATCTATTTGCCTTAAATAAAATAGGTAATAGGTTGAAATTTTATATAATATTTGAAGTACAAATCGTGAACGTTTAAAAGTAAAAAAGGATTTAACCTTGCCCTCAATAAAATCTGTTAGTATTTTGCTGTTTTTTAAGCATACTGTTATAATTTCTTTCTCAGTATGTATGATTGCAAAAGGATAAGTATCATAGGTTAGGGAATTCTCCTCCATTTCAGTAAAGGGTATATCCATAACAAAAAGCACATTGTTATTCTCAATATCAATACGTGAGGTTTCTTCCTCGTCCAGTGCAGCTCTTAAAAATTCTATAGGTGCTCCAGTTTTTTTAGCTACTAACAAGAGTTCCTGATCTGAAGGCGCCACTATTAATCCAACAACCAGTTTCAACAGTATCAAGCTTTTGAAGCTGGGTAGATGATTCGTCTAAGTGCTTGTAGATTGAAATCATAATAAAATCCTCCGAATACAAATTAACAGGTGATAATTAACAATTAATAATTAAAGGAGGTTTTGCAGAACAAAACTCGAAGCCTTATTATTACCAAAAATCCAATAAGAGATTTTTAGCACTCAATTATTAATTGTTAATTATTCGTCGTTAATTATATTATACCCATTGCTAGGATAATGTCTATATATTGCTTATATCGCATGGCTTATCCTGGTGGTTTTTAATACTTTCATAAAATTCAATCTTTACCTCTTTAAGGAGATCTTCTTTTTCAAGTAAATCAAGTGCCGTGCTTGCAAGGGCAGTAGCGGACTTTAATACTTTATCTAAAGCATATTGTGAGACAGTAGCCTTAGCAAAGTCAGCTGTTGAATATTTTATGAAGCTATTCTCTACAATGGACACATAAGGATGGAGGCAAGGAACGAGATGACTTACTGTTCCAAGGCTTAAACCAGCAAAGGTGTTCTTTGGGCTAACCGTTTCTATTATACCGATTTCCTTAAGATTGTGTGCAAAAATTCTAGAAAGAGCTTGGTTTGGAATCAGCTCGTCATAAGGAAGCTCAGGCATAGAAAATTCATAGCTTATGTTCATTAAACTCTGAACAGCTTTAGCTAAATCCTTAATGGTTTTTTCTATTTCACAAGCTTGAAGCATCTTAGGTGCTCTTATGTAAAGGCTCAGTTCTGATTCTTTAGGAAGCATATGTGAAGAATCACAATGTTTAATAATTATATTGTCTATATAGCAGTCATTTTCAAAGCCGATTTTTAATAAGCTTAAAGCATTAAAAGTGAAGGTACAGGCATCTAGAGAGGAGTAAGATCCCTCCTCACTTTTATATCTTATTTTAATTGGCAGAAGTGCCATAGAAGTTCCTGTACTGTAGTTTTCAATATCAGGATGAGCCATAAGCACTGCATCAATATCCTTAAAGGTTCCCTGCTTTGCCATTGTAATTTTTGCACCATTTATAAATTCCCCAGGACAGCCAAGCACAATTATAGTTCCACTATTAAACTTATCCAATATTTTTGCAAGTGATAGGGCGGCCCCCATAGACATTGCAGAAATTAGGTTATGACCAGTTATATGTCCTTCCTTTGAAGCTGCATCATATTCACAAATAAAGCAGAGCTTTGGGTGGCCGCTGCCATATTCAGCATGAAAAGCAGTGGGAATATCCAGATATTTCTCTGTAACCTTAAAGTGGTAGTCCTTTAACATTTTAACTAGATAATCATAAGCCTTATATTCATTAAAGCTTTCTTCAGGATTTTCATATAAATAATTTGAAAGGCTAAAAATATCATCCTTTATTGTATGAAGATAGCTTATCATTTCTTGTTTCATAATAAATCCTCCTATACATTTAACAAAATATATATATTAGTGTTTCCTTACAGGCAATAATATATTTGAACAAAGTATAAATATTTAAGTGGACAAAATAAGTATAGGCAGCATCTTGAATAAAATATAGCATAAGAGGCAATGCTCAAGACAGAATAAATAATTTAAGCAATATAGTAGGGGGATAAAATGAAAAGACAGGCGTGTATTTTATGTAGAAAGCCTCTAAATAGTGGTATAATAGTTAATGGAAAAAGAATTTGCAAATCCTGCGAGAAAAGATTGATAAAAGCAGAGATGAATACAGATTTTTATGAGTATTATAAGAATCGTATAAAAAAAACTATAGTTCAAACAGAACTAAGGGGAGAGGATGCTCGTTGTCAAAACTACCACTTGTAGAAGGACTGCTTAAATACTCAGGAGAAAATAATATTTCCTTTTCTATGCCTGGACACAAGGGCGGTTTAGGTTTCCTAAGTACCGAAGAAGGAGATAGATTATTTACAAACCTATTTAAAATTGATATAACAGAGGTAGATGGAGTAGATAACCTTCATCATCCAGAGGGAATTATTAAGGAAGCACAAGAGCTTTTATGCAAATATTATGGGAGCAAAAAGTCATATTTCTTAGTGAATGGAAGTACTAGTGGAAACTTAGCTATGATTTTTTCAAGCTTTAATGAAGGTGATAAGGTTATAGTAGAAAGAAACTGCCACAGAAGTATTTTTAATGGAATAATAATGAGAAAGCTTAAGCCCATATATGTAAGAAATACAATAAGTAAAAAATATAATGCTCCTGTGTCTATAGATATGGAGCATTTTTTATGCGTGCTGGAAGAACACAAGGATGCCAAGGGGATTATAATAACTTATCCGAATTACTATGGAATTTGCATAGATTTAAAAGCAATTATTTCCCAGGCAAAGAAGTATAATATGAAAGTTTTAGTTGATTCAGCTCATGGAGCACATTTTGGAGTAACTGAAAAGCTGCCGGAAAGCGCTGTTAAGCTTGGTGCTGATATGGTGGTTATGAGTGCACATAAAACTCTTCCTAGCTTTACTCAAACAGCTTATCTCCATATTAATGAAGAGGTAGATATAGATAAAGTTGATTTTTATGTTAGCAGCTTTTTAAGTACAAGCCCTTCCTATATGCTTATGAGTTCCATGGATTATGGCAGGTACTATTTAGAGGAATATGGGAGAAATGCTTACGAAGAGCTTATTGCCAGAGCAAATTTATACAGGGAAAAGCTAAACAAGTTTTCATGGCTTCATGTACTAGGAGCAGACCAGGTAAGCTATAATGATATAGATCTAAGTCGTTTTGTTATAAATCTTAAGGAAGGCTATAGCGGACATAAGCTGCTAGATTATTT
Organism: uncultured Clostridium sp.; assembly: GCA_964568335.1. Classification (GTDB taxonomy): domain Bacteria; phylum Bacillota; class Clostridia; order Clostridiales; family Clostridiaceae; genus Clostridium_AT. The sequence goes on along the minus strand of CAZMQY010000025.1, from coordinate 15,173 downwards.
GAGAGACAAAAAGCTTCAGTGCGAAATGAGTGATTCATCTAATGTAGTACTTATTTTTTCACCATTCAATGGTGAGGCGGATTTTGAGGAGCTATATAAAGCAATTAAAGAGTGCAATCCAGAAATGCTAAAGGAGGATAAGGTTATTATTAAGGATGTATATTTGCCAAAAGCTGAGCTTTTGCCATATGAAGTTATGGAAAGAAAAAAGCTAAAGCTTAGTATTTATGAAGCAGAAGGTAAAATCTGCGGCAACGCTGTAGTGCCATATCCACCGGGAATTCCTATTTTAAACTTAGGAGAAATTATAGATACTAGCTCAATAAATATGATAAAATACTATTTAGATTCCGGGGTTACTATACTAGGAATTGAAGATGATGAAATAACAGTAGTGGAGGCATAATAATGAACAAAGGATTGCTTATAACCTTTGAAGGACCAGATGGATCCGGAAAAACAACTCAGATAGCTCTTTTAAAAGAACATTTGTCTAGCAAGGGTTATCAGGTTCTATATACAAGAGAGCCGGGTGGAACAGATATAAGTGAAAAAATTAGGGATATAGTCTTAGATAATAAAAACAGCGAAATGTCAGCAATGTGTGAAGCACTTTTATATGCATCCTCACGAGCCCAGCTTGTAAGCCAAATTATAAAGCCTGCACTTTCAGAAGGTAAAATTATTGTTATGGATAGATTTGTTGAATCCTCTATTGTTTATCAAGGAATAGGTAGAAGGCTAGGTGCTGATAAAATAAGAAGCATAAATGATGCTGCAACAGAAGGCTTGAAGCCAGATATAACCTTCTTGCTTACTATCCCCTTTGAAGAAGGACTTAAGAGAAAGGCAAAGCAAAAGTCCTTTGATAGGCTGGAAAATAGCGGAGACGATTTTCATAGAAGAGTATATGAAGGCTATATGAGTTTGGTTGACTCAGCAGACTACATTAGAGTGGTAGATGCTAATAGACCATCAGAAGAAGTGCACAAGGATATTGTAAATATAATAGAAAGCTTAATATAATGATAAAGGCTCCCATTGGTGCGTAAAGTGCCAATGGGAGCCAAGTTTTTTAATAGTTAATCATTAGCAATCGGATTTACATGGGTTGCAGCAGCTCAAGTAGAATAGAGCTATGATAAAGAGAATTCCGTTATCAACTGATTCGAAACCACCTTTTCCATAGCCACCTTTTCCTAACCAATCTCCTCCGTTGAATTGCAGAAGAATTAGTATAAGGATAATCAAAGATGGAAGGCCTGGTTTTCTTGAACCACCTAATAATCCGTCAAACATACCATAACGGCCATAATCCTTTTCACATTTATCGTGCTTTTTGCTCATAAGCACACCTCCTCATATTATAATGGTTTAATCGAAATTTCATCCTTAGCATCTTAATTTCAATATATTCATTATGATTATTTTGGTGATTTGTTATATAATAAAATAAAATAAATATTTAGAATGCTCAGTGCCAGGCATTTGATAATTGACATTGAGGGTGTGAAAGGAGTCTTATTTATGGAAAAAATAATAGACTTTAATAAAAGTTTGCTAGAGCTTAGCAAGGAATACCCTGAGGTTATTGAAATAATGAAGTATTTAGGCTTTAATCAAATAGCAATGCCAGGTATGTTAAGCACAGTTGGGAGGTTTATGACTATTCCTAAAGGGGCAGCCAGCAAGGGTATACCTATTGAAAAGATAAAGGAAGTCTTTGAGAGTAAGGGATATAAAGTTTTAGAGTAACAACCTATAATTAAAAATAAAGTTGTTAATAAAAATGTAATGAACTTTTTACAATATAACTATTGAAAAAAATTAGAAAAAGATGTAAATTATATATAATCATATCGAAAAAACATATAGGCTAATACAATAAAAGCAGGAGGGATTAAGATGAAACTTATAATTGCCATTGTTCAGGATGACGATGCAGGTGAACTTATAGATGTTTTAAATGATGAAGGCTTTAGAGTCACAAAACTTGCCACTACTGGAGGTTTCTTAAAAGCAGGCAATACTACCTTGATGATTGGTGTTGATTTAGATAAGGTGGATAAGGTTTTAAGCGTAATTGAAGAGGTATGTAAAACTAGAGATCAAGTAGTAACCTCGCCTTCACCAGTAGCGGGCTCTACGGGAGTATATGTTCCATACCCAATTGAGGTTGAGGTAGGAGGAGCAACAGTATTTGTTGTAGATGTAGATAAATTTATAAAAATATGATAAATTAGTTATAAACCGACTGCATGAACTGTGGTCGGTTTAATTTAATTAAAGTAGGCGGTAACCTTGAGTTTTAATAATATAATAGGTCATGAAAATATTAAAAATCAAATAGAAAAGTCCATAGATTTAGGCAAGTTTTCTCATGCGCATCTTATTATTGGAGAAGATGGCATTGGAAAAAGCCTGATTGCTCGAAGTATAGGACTAAAGCTGCTTGGAAAAACTATAGACAGAGAATATGCAGATATTGTAGAGTTTAGAGTTCAGAAAAACAAGCAGACTATTGGAATAAAATATGTGGTAGAAGAGATGAAATTAACAAAAAGCCCTATGAAGGTGATAGAAAGGTTATTATTATTTATGAGGCGCACAGAATGACTGCGGATGCTCAAAATGCTTTTCTAAAGACTATTGAGGAACCACCTAGGGGGGTATTCATAATTTTACTTTGTGAAAAGCTGGAGTCTATACTTGAAACCATAAGATCACGATGTCAAATCCATAAACTTCAGAGGCTCAATCAAAAGGAACTTCAGGAATTTGTAAATAGAAAATACAAGCATTTGGGTCTAAGTGAGATTAAGGCAATTACTGCTTTCAGTGATGGGATACCTGGCAGGGCTGAACGGTTTATTGAAGATGAAACCTTTAAAGAAATGAGAAATACAACAATGAACATTCTAATGGATATAAACCATATAAAGCCGAGAGAGTTTTTAAAGCACGAGGCCTTCTTTATAAAGTATAAGAGCCACTGGCAGGAGGTTCTCACTTGGATATTATCATATATAAGGGACGCTTTAGTTTATAAAGAGACTGGAAGTGAATCACTTATTATTAACATGGACAAAATTGAAAATATAAAAGATATTTCTTCATTGTTTTCTTTTAACAGATTAAATGATATTATAGATATAGTAAATGAAACTAGGCAGAGATTGGAAAGAAACGTAAATCCTTCTCTTACCTTTAGCAGTATGCTGCTTAAATTTTTAGATACATAAAAAAGATAGAGTATATCCTTAGGAGGAGTTATGATAAAAGTTGCAGGCGTACGATTTAAAAAAGCGGGAAAAATATATTATTTTGATCCAGGCAATATAGAAATAAATAAAAGTGACAATGTAATTGTAGAGACAGCAAGAGGAATAGAATTTGGTGAGTGTGTTACTGGAATTAAAAGCATTGGGGAGGATGAGGTAGTATCTCCTCTTAAAAGTGTTATAAGAAAAGCAACGGAGCAGGATGAAAATCAGCATAAGGAAAATAAGATAAAAGAAAAGGAAGCTTTCAATATTTGTCTTGAAAAGATACAAGAGCACAAGCTTGTTATGAAGCTCATAGATGTGGAATATACCTTTGACAATAATAAGGTTATATTCTATTTTACTGCAGATGGAAGGGTAGATTTTAGGGATCTTGTAAAGGATTTAGCTACAATCTTTAGAACAAGAATTGAGCTTAGACAAATTGGGGTTCGAGATGAATCAAAAATGGTTGGAGGACTTGGACCATGTGGTAGACCACTTTGCTGTTCAAGCTTTTTAGGTGATTTTGTACCTGTTTCTATAAAGATGGCAAAGGAACAAAACCTATCCTTAAATCCAACTAAAATTTCAGGAATATGCGGAAGACTTATGTGCTGCTTAAACTATGAGCAAGACACTTATGAATATACTAGAAAGAGGCTTCCTAGGGTGGGTGCTATAGTTGATACACCAGATGGTAGAGGGGAAGTTATTTCAAATAGCGTTGTTAAGGAACTTCTAAAAGTTAAAATAAAAACCAGAGACGGTGAAGAAATAATAAGAGAATACAATATGGAAAAGGTTACTTTAGTTTCTGGAAACTATGAAGGAACGATAGATGATCAAGAAATTGAAATAGAAATTCAAGATGCAGAAGCAGATGTTAAGATAATAAAGGAATTATTTAAAGAGAACTAGAGCGGGGGAACGTAACATATGAAATCAATACTTAGAATTGCAAATATGCGTACCTTGGCAGATGTAAATAATATCAGAGAGGCTATATCCAATAATGAGGGGATTATAGCCTGTCAAATTAGTAAGGAAAAACAAGAGGTAAGTGTTATATATGATAGCTATTTCTTAAGTGAGGATGACCTTCTTCAATGCCTTGAGGATATAGGCTATACCACTCTTTAAAAACTAGTTGAAAATGTTTAGAAAAGTGGTAAAATGAAAATGGACAATCTATTGTCTAGAAAATTAGGAGGTGTTGGATTATGGCATATAAAATTACTGATTCCTGCATCAGCTGTGGAGCATGCGCTGCTGAGTGCCCAGTTAGCTGTATAAGCGAAGGAGATAGCATATTTGTTATAGATGCAGATAGCTGTATCGATTGTGGAAACTGTGCTAATGTTTGCCCAGTAGGAGCACCTGTTGCTGAATAATATTACATAAAAAGACCGTCAAATGACGGTCTTTTTGCTTTGTTCAGAATTAAATGCGAGAGTCTTGAAAATAATAAATTATATAGTGCTTGATAAGGTGAGGTGTTGCCCTATGACCTTAAATCAAATAAGAAGGATGAATAAACATATCACCATTAAAGGAATAACAAATAAGTCTTTTTCAAAGTATGGTAGAATAATTACTGGCTATGATTTTACTGAGGCCATAAGTTATGTAGAAAAGAAAACTCCAGTGCCTGAGGAGGGCAGCTTGTGTGTTAATACGGCAGACACTATGGAAGAACTAGAAATAGCCAAAGAGCTTAAATATAATTTTTGGGGAGAGTTGGATATACAACTTGGATACTGCAATGGAATGAATTCAAAGCTTAATTATTTAGAATATCATAAATCAAGTGAACTTCTTGTTGCCGTGACAGACTTGATTATTTTTCTCGGCAGGGTTCAGGACATAAAGGAAGGCCAGTATGAGAGCAGCAGGTCAGAAGCATTTTTTATTCCGGAAGGAGTAGCAATTGAGCTTTACTGTTCTACGCTTCACTCAATGCCTTGTAGGATGGAAACTAGAGGTTATAGGGCTGTTATTGCTTTACCTTTAGGAACTAACACTGCCCTTAAGGATAGAAAAAAGCAAGAAGCGTTGCTTTTCTCTAAAAATAACTGGAGAATTGCACATGCTGAAGCTTTTGAATATGTAAATAATGAAAAGCAAGTAGGTATAGCAGGAGATAATATGGAAATATATCTTAAGAAGGAGCTATAGCTTTATGATTATATATTATGAAATAAAGAATGGTTAAGATTTGCCATCAAATTAAAGTTTAAAATGTTTAATAAGTGTTAAAATGTTGACATAAATATCATAAGGTCTTATAATATTAAAGTAACGTGTTACTGTTAAATCAGGCATGAGTTTTAGAGCTCATGCTTTTTTGCGTATATTGATAGTAAATAATAGGCAATATAGACATATGGAGGAGGATAAGAATGTTTGGATTTTTTAAAAAGAATTATAAATTAGTTGCTCCTGTAGACGGAAAGGTAGTAGAACTTTCGCAGGTTCCAGATCAAGTATTTGCAGAAAAAATGGCGGGAGATGGTGTTGCAATTGAACCTACTGGTGATACAATAGTTGCTCCAGCAGACGGAAAATTAAGTATGATTTTTAAGACAAATCATGCCTTTGGGATTAACCTAAGCAATGGTGCAGAAATATTAGTTCATATTGGATTAGATACAGTTGCTTTGGATGGAGCAGGCTTTGAAAGAATAGCTGAAGAAGGACAGGTTGTTAGGGCTGGAGATCCTATCATAAAAATAAACAGAGAAGAAATAATTTCGAAAGGCTATTCATTAGTGACCCCAGTATTAATAACAAATCCAGATAGCTTTAAAGAGATAGAAGGATTTGTAGGTTCAACTGTTAAAGCTGGAAGTGATGAAGTATTAACCTATAAAGCGAAATAAGAAAGGGCATGCGAAAGCATGCCTTTATATTTATGTCATATCTTTAAGTTTTTCTAGATGGATTGCTATGTAACCTATCTCATCGGGTACTACAGCAAGCTGAAGATTTGCCTCAATAATTTTGGCTATTTTTTCAGCTAGCTTATAGGAAGCTTTATATTTTCTTTTTATTGTAGAAAGCAAATCGTTTTTTATGGGAGAGTTTTTAATAATTCTTTCTATTGCAAAGCGAAGATGAACTATAAACCTTGCATAATCAAGAGACTCTCTATCCAACTGTATTTTTAAGCTATTCTCAATAAATTCTGAAATTGTGTTTGCCAAGAAAGTATATTTAATGGTACTAGAGAGGTTTCCCTTATTTCTCGCTGAATGTATATGAAGGGCTATAAAGCCAGCTTCACCATCAGGTATGCTAATACCTGTTTGCTTTTCTAAAAGAGCAACTGCTTTCCTTGCTAGTTCATATTCTCTTTTAAAAAGCACCTCTGTTTCTATCAAAAATGGATTTGATATTTCATTGTTCTCTTTTAGTCTTTTTAAAGTAAAAGAGATGTGGTCGGTTAAAGCGATATGTATACTTTCATCAAGCTCCTCTTTAAGGTCTCTGGCTATTAAGGAGATTATTTCTTCACTTATTCCTATAATGTTTTCGTCAACCTTGCTCATCAATTCCCTAAACTTATTTGCATTAGATGGATCTTGTATAACAAATACCTTCTCAATATTTTTATTATTTTCAATTTTATCTCCTGGGCGTCTGCCGAAACCTATCCCCTTACCAAAAATTATTTTCTCTGAAGTGTCTTCTTGAACCAGTACTACATTATTGTTGAATATTTTAATAACATTATAAATATTCACAGTCACATAAAAACCTCCCTGTATTCTAATAGCATGTCCATAAATATCCATAAAAGTAATTATTATATGTATACTTATGATTATAACATTGAAGATATATCTAAAGAAAGTGTTTTTTAATTCGATTATAATATAAGGTAATTTATAGTTAAAGTAAAGTTTATACATTGTAGAGGAGGGACAACAAGTTGACAGGAATTATAGCTATAGTAATAGGTTTAGCATCATTGTTAATCGCTTTTATAGGGGAAGGTGGCCATTTAAGTGCACTCTTTATATGGACAGCGGCATTGATAGTATTTGGAGGAACTACAGGAGCAGTAATGCTTTCATTTCCTATGAGTAATATTAAAAGAATAGGAAAGATAATAGGAGTAGCCTTTAGGGGGAAGAAGAATGATTTGCCGGGATTAATTATGTATTTCAAGGAGCTTGCATTTAAAACAAGGAAGGAAGGGCTTCTAAGTATAGAAGGAGAAATATCTACTGAAACCAAAACGGATTCCTTTATAAAGAAGGGACTACAGATGATTGTTGATGGAGTAGACCCTCAGGGTGTAAGGGATATACTTGAACTAGAAGCTGATATGATTTCTGAAAGGCATAAGGCAGGTTCTGCAATGTTTGATTCGGCAGGCGGCTTTGCACCGACCATGGGGATTATAGGAACTGTAATGGGGCTTGTTCATGTTTTAGGGGGACTTGCCAAGAGCGATCCATCACAACTAGGAGAAAGCATTGCATCAGCCTTCCTGGCTACTTTATACGGTGTTGGCAGTGCTAATTTAATATTTCTACCTATAGGTACTAGGCTTAAAAATATAGATAAGCAAGAGCAGACAGAAAAAAATCTTATAATTGAAGCGATACTTTTAATTCAAGAAGGAGTAAACCCAAATACCTTATCTGAAAAGCTTAAAGGTTTTTTAAACAAACAAGAGCTTGCTAAGTATGAAGCTTTAGATAAGAAGGTGGAAGTATGAGGAGGAGAAAGAAGCAGGAAGAAGCTCATGAGAACCATGAACGGTGGCTGCTTTCATATGCAGATTTCATAACTCTGCTTATGATTTTTTTCATTATAATGTATGCTATGAGTAATCTTGATAAACAAAAATATCAGCAGGTTGCTTCGGGACTTCAAAAGGCCATGGGCGGCGGAGGTGGCGCTAACATAATAGGTGTTGATGATGGTGCACCTATAGAAGAAAACATACCTGAAAACACTAATATCATTAATACAACCGAAGAACAAAAACTTGAGCATGTGAAGGAGATAGTTGACGAATATTTAAAGAATAGTGGACTTAATGATAGCGTTGTTACTAGTGTGGAAGAAAGAGGCTTGGTATTAAGTTTTAAGGATTCTCTGTTTTTTGACAGTGGCAAGGCTGATATAAAATTAGAGCAGAGTAGGAAGCTCATTGAGATAGGTAAGATTTTAAATCAACCAATTATAAGTGAAAGTTTTATAAGAGTCGAGGGTCATACTGATAATAGACCTATAAGCACATACCTATTTAAATCTAATTGGGATTTGTCAGTTATTAGAGCAAGCAATGTGTCTCAGCTTCTAATAAACCAATCTGGAATAAGGCCTGAAAGAGTATCAGCAGCAGGCTACGGAGAATTTAGGCCTAAGGCTGACAACAATACCGAGGCAGGAAGAGCCAGCAATAGAAGAGTAGATATACTCATTATGAACACTAAATTTAATGAGGTTGAAAATAATAAAAAATAGATATGCTATAATTCACTTTGCTTCAATAACTTGACAATAATTAAATCCAAGTTTATACTTTCCTCATAAAATGGGGTTTTTTTTAAGCTTATTTTATTGAACAAAGGGGGAGATATTATAGCTGCTAATACTAGAGAACGGATTGAGGAGCAAGCGTTGCTTTTATTCTCAAGACAAGGGTTTCACGAAACCAGTGTCTCAGAAATTGCTCAGAAAGCAAAGGTGAATGAAGGCACAATTTTTAGACTGTATAATAATAAAAAAGATTTGTATTTGGAAGTAGTAAAAAAATATGCATCTACTGACGATATCAACTTAATGGACTTACAGTTGTCCTTAACGATGGAGAATCTAAAACAGGACTTAAAGCTTATTATACAAGAATATTTTAAGATTTACTTTAAGAAGATACATGTATTAAGAATTTTTGTCTCAGGTATCATTCAGTTTGAAGAACTTCGTGAGTTTGGATACCTTGTAATACCTGTAATGGAAAAGCACTTCAAGGAATATTTGAGCGAAATGGAAGCGCGAAGAATGTTCAAGGTAAAGGATATTGAAATAGTTACCAATTTTTTCATGTCAACAATTATGAGTGATGTTTCTCAAATGACTACATTTAAAAAAATTGAGAATTATGATGAAAATGTTGCAGAATTAATAAATGCTATGTGGGAAAAAAGAATCAATTTTTTTTGTGAAGAGTTTATTGAATGAATAATAGCAAAAAGCCTCTCAGGAAACTGAGAGGCTTTTTCATTATAATTTTAAAAGGTCTAAACAGTATTCTGCATATTTTTCACAAAAGCAATCAAGAGTTAAGTGATAATCTATATTATCAGACTCCTCTATATTCAATAGTAAGGCCTCGTGGAATATTACACCAAAGATATATTCTACCAAAGCTTCAAAGTCCATATCTTTAATTAAGCCCCGTCGCTGAATACCTATAAGATATTGCTTAAAATGATTTTGAAGGTTTAAGGTTTTTGTATTAATTTCATTTAAAAATTTGTCTTCAACAAGGGATGTTTTTATGAGCAATCTAAAGGATGGAATTATGGTTTTAATCAATTCCATATTTTTTTTAATTAAAAGATATATATCCTGTTCTAAATCTTTACCATATGTAAGTCCATCATTATCAATCCACATTAGATCATCAGTAAAGTGTGCAATAGACTCACGAAATAGATTTTCCTTGTTTCCAAAAATACGGAAGATAGTACTTTCATTAACTCCTGAAAGCTCTGCTATTTTTTTTGTTGTAGTTTGCTTATAACCTTGAGCCATGAACAGTTGATAGGAAAGTTCTATAATTTTTAAACTTGTATCTTGCCGCATAACAATACCTCTTTGTCTTTTTTGTTTACCATAACATATCATATAATATTTTTTTAACTTATGTCAAATAATAGAACATTGTTTTCGATAAATTATCAATATTCAAAAAAATATTGCGTTTTAGAAATTCATATGCTATTATGAGAGTAATCACTTGCATAAATATAATATATCACTAGCATGTATAAATGTAAATACATGCAGTAAATCAAGTGGATACTTAATTTAAAATTATGAGTATTCACAAATTTAAAAAATAGGGGGGCAAAAAGGTGATTATTAAAGCGGTTATTAGAAAGAATGCATACTATGACTCCGTTACCCTAATGGCAATATCAAAAAAGATTGAAGAAATTGATGGAGTTTCTAATGCAGTTGTTAGCATGGGTACGGAGATGAACAAAGAACTTCTTCGAAATGCAGGAATGATGACTGAGGAAATAGAAAAAGCAAGTCCCAGCGATCTTATTATTGCTCTTAAGCTTATGGATGAATCTCTAAATGACAAGGTTTTAAATGAGGTTGAAGCGGCACTTAAGAAAAAGACAAGCTCAGGGAAAGGTGAAAGTGAAGTAGCACCAGCAAGTATTGCTTCTGCTGTTAAGCTAGTGCCTGACGCAAACATGGCAGTTATATCCTTGCCAGGTCAATATGCAGCAAAGGAAGCAATGCGTGCATTAAGAAAAGGATTACATGTTATGCTCTTCAGTGACAACGTTACCGTAGAGCAAGAGGTTGAACTAAAAAGATATGCTCATGAACAAGAACTTTTGATGATGGGACCAGATTGTGGTACAGCCATAATTAATAATAAAGGCCTTTGCTTTGCTAATGAAGTTAGAAGTGGAAATATAGGGGTAGTTGGAGCCTCAGGTACAGGTACTCAAGAAATTACAGTTTTAATAGATCGTTTTGGTGGTGGAGTATCACAGGTTATTGGAACTGGCGGACGTGATTTAACTGAAGCAGTTGGTGGAATTATGATGTGTGATGCTTTGGCTGCACTAAATGAAGACGAGAACACTGAGGTTATTTTGCTTCTATCAAAGCCACCGGTGAAATCAGTTGCTGATAAGGTTCTAGCTCAGGCTGAAAAGTGTACAAAACCTGTTGTTGTTTGTTTTATTAACAGTGGATTAGAAACTGTTGAAGGAAGTGGAATTTACTTTGAAGGAACTCTTGAGGAAGCTTCTCTTAAAGCAGTAACTTTGGCGGGAAAACTCTCCAATACTCTAGAGAACGAAGATAATATTGAGTTTTCAAACATAATAAATGAATTTCAAGCTAATAGAAAAGCTGATCAAAAATATGTACGTGGACTTTTCTGCGGTGGAACTCTTTGTGATGAAGCGATGTACATTTTTAGAGCCTCTGTTAAAAACAATAATGGTAATGTATACTGCAATGTTGCAAAGAAGCCAGAGGAAAGAATGGCAGATCCGTACAAAAGTGTTGAACACTCCTTTGTTGATTTAGGAGATGACAATTTTACAGTTGGAAAGCCTCACCCAATGATAGATCCAAGTTTAAGAAACCCACGTATAATACAGGAAGCTAAAGATCCAAATGTTGCTGTTATCCTCATGGATATAGTTTTAGGTTATGGTTCTCATAGGGATCCTGCTGGACTTGCATTGGAAGCAATTATAGAAGCTAAAGCTATAGCACAAAAAGAGGGACGAAGCCTATGCTTTGTTGCTTATGTATGCGGAACAGATAAGGATATACAAGATTATGCAGCTCAGGAAGCAAAACTTGCCGCAGAGGGAGTTATACTTGCTAGAAGCAATGCAAGGGCAGCACGTCTTGCAGCAGCTATAATAGGGAGGGAAAAGTAATGAATCGCATAAATAAATTATTTAAAGAAAAAGTTTCGGCTATAAACCTAGGTGCAGAAACCTTCAAGGATGATTTAAAAATGCAGGAGGTTGAAGTAGTGCATGTTGGTTGGACGCCACCAGCAGGAGGAAATCCTGTACTTGCTCATGCTCTAGATAAGGTTATTGATTCGGAAAAGGTAGATGAAGCAAATAATAAAGCTATTGAAATAATAATGGATGCGCGTCCAATGCTTGTAAGTGTAGACAGAGCAATAGATGTAATTCCAGGGATGACTCCTACTACAATTTTACATGCTGGACCACCTATAGAGTTTGAACGCATGCCTGGACCTATGAAGGGTGCTGTAATTGGAGCCTTGTTATATGAAGGCTTAGCTGGCAATCCTGAAGAGGCTGTAGAGGTTGCTACCTCAGGAAAAATTAATTTTGCACCTGCTCACAATTATAGTGCAGTTGGCGCTATGACTGGTGTATTCTCAGCACATATGACTGTGCATGTTATAAAGAATGTTACTCATGGAAATATGTCGTACTGTCCAATACATGAAGGCTCAGGTTACAATGTTCAAAGATATGGTTCCTATGATGAAGATGTGCTTAAGCGCTTAAGATGGATGGATGAGGAATATCGTCCTGCTATGCAAGCTGCATTAAAGCTTTCAGGTGGAATTGATGTAAGATCAAATATAGCCCAAGCACTGCATATGTCAGATGAATGCCATAATCGTAATAAAGCCAGCACAGCACTATTATACAAGATTATTATGCCATATTTACTAAAAACAGATTTGGATAAAGATGTTATTTTAAGAGTTAGTGAATTCATAAATGCCAATGAGCATTATCATTTAAGCTTAACTATGGCAGCCAGCAAAGCAGCCTTAGATGCAGCTCACGGAATAGAAAACTGTACTATAGTTACAGCGCTAAGCCGTAATGGTGCGGATTTTGGTATAAGAGTAAGCGGATTTGGTGGAAATACATGGTTCACAGGACCAGCTCAAATGGTAAAGGGATTATTCTTCCCAGGGTTCTCAGAAGCAGATGCTAATCCAGATATGGGTGACAGCGCTATTTCTGAAACAGCAGGACTTGGAGGCTTCTCACTTGGAAATGCTCCAGCTATTGTTCAGTTTGTAGGGGGAACTGTTGAGGATGCTATATCCTATGTTAAGAAGATGTATGAAATAACTTGGACTGAAAATAGAAACTATACTATACCATTCTTAAACTTCCGCGGTACACCAGCAGGAGTAGATATAAGAAAGGTAATTCAAACAGGTATATTGCCTATGATTACAACAGGAATTGCTCATAAAGAAAGAGGACGTGGACAAATAGGTGCAGGTATTACCACACCACCTATGGAGTGTTTCGAAAAAGCTTTAATAGCTTTTAGTGAAAAATTTAATTAAATAAGGAGGGGGAAAAATGGGAAAGTCAAAAAAAATTAGCCTTACCAATCAGATGATAATTGCATCTGTAGGTGGTATTATTGCGGGAATGGTATTTGGTCCTGCAATGTCAAATGTAAAATTTCTTGGAGACATTTTCTTAAGACTAATGCAGATGTCAGTTGTTTTCCTAGTTATGGGAGCTATCATTGAAGCTGTTGGCGCTCTTGATCCTAAGGACCTGGGGAAACTAGGTGGAAAAACATTATTCCTTTTTGTAACAGCAACATTATTTGCTTCATTTGTTGGACTTGTTCTAGCTGTTATAACAAAACCAGGTGTGGGTATTACAGGAGTGGCTGGAAGTGCCTATAAAGGAACCTTGCCTGAAGGAAAACCACTTGATCTTATAGTGAATTTCTTTACTAAGAACGTATTCGAATCCATGTCAAAGGGAGATATTTTGCAGGTAATCATATTTGCAGGCTTCTTTGGTCTGGCGCTGTCACTTTTAAAGAAAAATGAAAGTGGAGTAAAAATTTATGAGTTTATTAAAAATCTTAATGTTGTTATTATGCAAGTTATAACAATTGTAATGAAGGTTGCGCCAATTGGTATATTTGCATTAATAGGTTCAATCACAGGAACCGCAGGTACCAAGGTTTTAATTGCCTTAGGAAAGTTCTTAATAACCTTAACATTAGGATGCTTCATTCTTCTAGCGTTATTAATAATAATCGTTTCTCTATATGGAAAGATTAATCCTTTTAGACTATTCAAGAAGCTTAACAGAACGATTATAGTTGCAATAACAACAACCTCCTCAGCAGTTTCTCTTCCAGTGCAAATGGCAGATTCAGAGGAGAGAATAGGTATAAGCAGAAGAGTTTCACGTTTGGTTAACCCGCTTGGAATGTCTCTAAACAGTCATGGACTTGCTATAACCGTAGCGATTGCCTGTGTTACTGTTGCACAGTTCTTTAATATAGGACTTGGAGTAAATCAACTTATAATGATTGCTGTTATGTCAACAGTTGCAACCTTTGCTAACCTTGCAGTACCTGGAGGAGCACTTGTTACAATGGCTATTGCCTTTTCAATGACTGGACTTCCTTTAGAAGGAATTGCAATCCTTGCAGGTGTAGACTGGTTTGCTGGTATAGTACGTACATTATTAAATGTTGTTGATGACGTGCTTATGGCTCTTATAATAGCTATCAACGAAAAAGAATTTGACAGAACAATTTTTGATTCTGATGATGCAATTGCAGTTACGGAATCAGTATAGATTATAAAAAATAAATGGTATAGCATGCTAAGGATAGAAAAATCAAAAAAGTTAGCATGCTATGCACTTTTTACCACCTGAGTATATTTCAGTGAAGTGCGGCATATGCTACACTGTTTATAATAGTGAATGGGGAGGTAATTAAGATGAAAAAACTAGGCCTTACAGCTCAGATGATTATAGCTTCAATTTTAGGGCTAATTGCAGGTGCGGTATTTGGTCCTGCAATGGGAAATTTTAAATTCCTCGGAGATATTTTTTTAAGACTTATGCAGATGTCCGTTGTGCTTTTGGTAATGGGGGCTATCATAGAGGCAGTAGGAGCTCTAGAACCTAAAGACCTTGGCAAGATTGGCGGAAAAGCAATAGCCATGTTTATGATAACCTCAGCACTTGGGGCAACAATAGGACTCTTTTTTGTAAATATAATTAAGCCTGGTGTAGGTGTTCAGGGTGTTACTGCTAGTGCATACAAAGGGAGCTTATTTGAAGGCAAAGTACTTGATATGATAGTAAATTTTTTCCCAAAGAACGTTTTTGAGGCAATGTCAAAGGCTGA
>CAZMQY010000024.1:0-21733 GCA_964568335.1 uncultured Clostridium sp. | reverse complement strand
CTTCCTCTTTCATTTTAATAAGCTCCCGTGAAAGAGAGGGGCGCTGCACGCCAATTTTATCTGCCCAATCCTTTTTAGTCATAGTAAGCTTTATGTTCAAGGATTTTTGCTCTTTGTATTGGCTTAAAATAAATTCACATATTTTTTGCCTAATAGTTTTAAGAGTTACCTCCTTAAGCTTTAAGTTAAGCAGCATTGCCTTGTTCGAAATTATTTTTAGATATTCCATTAAGAAGCTAGTATTATTTTGACAAAGACCTATAATGGATTTTTTGCTCATATGAAGAATTGCGGTTTTATTTTTAGAAATAGCATTTATAGGTGAAGTGTTTCTATCAGCAAAAATAAGCATTTCACCAAAGATTTCTCCAGTACCAAATTCTGCTATGCTTAATACCTTTCCAGTGGAATCCATCTTTTGAACTTCGATGGTGCCTTCTAATATAAGATTCAGAGTATTACAAGCTTCATCTTCTGCCAAAATAACATCGCCCTTGCCATAATACTCAATCTTGTAAGGTATTTTTCCGAAAAGACTTATTATATCTCCCTCTGTAAAGTTTTTAAAGAGAGCACAGGTTTTTATTATATTTATGTAATCTAAAATACTCATATTTGTCTCCTTTCTATTGATACTATTATATTAGATTTATTAAGCTCATATCAATATAAATCGGTAACTTAGGTTACCGATTTTTTTGTTGATTTTTCCTATAATAAAACTATATACTAGAAAGAAAGTAATTGGGGGTAAGTATTAACATGGCAATTAGAAAGATAGTAAGCATAGATGAAAGCAAATGTGATGGCTGCGGATTGTGTATTCCAAATTGTGCTGAAGGAGCGCTTGCGATTATTGATGGTAGGGCTAAACTTATGAAGGACTTGTATTGTGATGGTTTAGGAGCATGCTTGGGACATTGTCCACAGGATGCTATAACCATAATTGAAAGAGAAGCTGATGAATTTGATGAAGAGGCAGTAGAAGAAATGCTTAAGGCTCAGGGAAAGGCACTAAAGCCTTTACACCAGCCTCAGCATCAAGAGATGAAGGCCCATGCGCATGAACATCACCAGGGTAGTGGATGCCCTGGAAGCAGAATGAGAATGCTGCAAAGAAAAGAAGTTGAGGATAAGGATAGTGAGGTTAAGCTAACTTCAAAGCTAAGACAATGGCCTGTTCAGCTTATGCTGGTGTCACCTGCTGCACCATATTTTAAGGGGGCAGACTTATTAATTACAGCGGACTGCGTACCTTTTGCTTATGCGAATTATCACAATGATTTCTTAAAGGGAAAGGCAGTAGTTGTTGGATGCCCTAAGCTTGATGATGCAGCCTACTATGCTGAAAAGCTTGGTGATATAATCAAAATAAACGATCTAGAAAGCATAACAGTGCTTAGAATGGAAGTACCTTGCTGCGGAGGAATTGCTCAAGCTGTAAAAATGGGAAGGGATAAGTCAGGAGTTAATATTCCAATCAAGATTGTTACAATAAGCATTGAAGGCGAAATTCTAAAGAGAGATTATATTTAACAAGTAATATAGAGTAGCTTGCTAATAAGTATATTTTACAATGATAAATGTAATTTTTATAAAGGAGACTATGAAAATAGTTTCCTTTTTTACGCATATAAAATATAATTGTTTTAAGATATTTCTACCATAGGTACTATAGAAATTCACTTGATTTGGAGATTAAAGAAATGAACTTATATTTGATAAGGCATGGGCAAACTGATAGTAATTCACAAGGCAGATATTTAGGTAGCTTTGAAGATGAATTGTCTGCTCAAGGTGTTAATGAAATTAAAAAAACGAAGAAATTTATAAATAATGTAAGCTTTGACAAGGTGTTCTCAAGTGAAAGAAAGAGAGCAATTGATAGCGCTAAAATATTAGTTGATGAAGAAATAACTTGTGACTATAGATTAAATGAACGGGACTTTGGAATTTTTGAAAACAAGACCTACAAAGAAATATGTGATAGCCATCCTAAGGAAAAAAAAGCTTGGGAGGAAAACTGGATAGATTACCAGATTCCCAAGGGAGAAAGTGTAAGAAGGGCTTACGAGAGAACAGCAGAATTTATGAGAATGCTAGAGAAAGAAAACTACGAAAACTGTCTTGTTGTAACTCATGGTGGAATTATAAGATTAGTTTATTGCTATATACTCGGAGGAGATTTAAATAATTTCTGGAAGTTTACAGCAAAGAATGGTAGTATATCAATGGTTAAGTTTCAATATGATAATTGGCATATTGATTCAATGATACAATTAGACTCCATTAAGGTTAAAGATATAAATAATATTTAAAGGATAACTTGTAATGAAGCAATAAGCTAAGTTACCAAGTGCAGCCAATGAAAGGAGAAAAAATGAGCAAAATAACTTTAGTAACGGGCGGAAGTCGAAGCGGCAAAAGTACTTTTGGTGAAGGGCTATTAAAAGATAATGATAAGGTTTTATATATTGCTACTTCCATCATTACGGATGATGAAATGAGAGAAAGAGTTGCTATTCATAAAGAGAGAAGAAATAAAAATTGGGAAACCTTTGAGGGCTATAGTGACTTGAAACAGGCAATAAAAAATTCAGAGTGCAAGTACATTATGCTTGAGTGTGTAACCACAATGATAACAAATTTGATGTTTGATAAATATACAGATTTCGATACTTTGTCAAAACAAGAAATTAAAGCTTTAGAAGAAAATATTAGTGAGCAATTTATAGAATTGCTTTCTGCCTGTAGGGAATTTGATAAAGAAATTGTAATAATAACAAACGAAGTAGGCTTTGGTCTCATATCTGAGTACAAGCTTGGAAGGATTTTTACTGATATATCAGGCAGAATAAATCAGCTTTTAGGGCGACTAAGTGACGAAGCTTACTTAGTAGTATCAGGTCTGCCGTTAAAGCTGAAATAAACGTTGAAATGTAAAATCCTAAATGGATTTTTACGGGTAGTTTGCCAGCGGAGCAGGTAATCACAAACCACCCAGTGTGACTACTGAAAGGAGAATTATGAAAAAATATTATTATGATTTTTTACTTATGCTGCAGCTCTTAACCAGAGTGCCAATAAATAAAGCTCTACCTTGTGAAAATGATAATTTTAAAAATGGTGCGAATTTCTTTGGCCTCATAGGCTTGTTAATTGGGTTGTGCCAATACATATTGTTTACAGTACTAAGTAAAATCATACCGGTAAATTTTACTGTCATTGCGATTATTATCTTTGATATATTAATTACAGGAGCTCTTCATATAGATGGATTTGGAGACACTTGCGATGGCTTCTTTGCATTTAAAGGCAAGGATAGAATCATAGAGATTATGAAAGATAGCAGAATAGGTACTTTTGGATGCATAGGTATAGTGATGAATCTTCTAATTAAATATGAAGGATACTTACTTCTTGTAACCTATTCTAATTCTTTAACTATACTTGTTATACCTATGATAAGCAGATTCTCAATGATTCTTTTAAGCTATGTAGGAAGCGCAGCTAAAGAAAAAGGTTCGGGAAACTTATTTATCAATACTGTAACCTTAAAAGAAGTTATTATGAATACAATATTTGTTTTAGTAATTGGATTATGGATGAATTTTATTTTAAAAACAGTAATTCTATTACTTTCTGCTATAATAATAACTAATTTATTTAATTTATTATGTAAATCTAAAATTAATGGAATCACCGGTGACAGCCTAGGAGCTAATAATGAATTAGTTGTGCTAATAAGCTTAATAATACTTTCGAGTATATAATTTAGAACCTATAATTCATTTGACAACAGAGGAAAAAAAATCTATACTTAAACAAGATAATTAAAATTTAATATTAAGTTTAGGTGCCTTTTGTATGCTGATTTATTTTAAGGACATATAAAGGTGAAAAGGGAATGCGGTTAAAATCCGCAGCAGCCCCCGCTACTGTAATTGATGACGAGTCTTTATTTATCCACTCTATTTATAGAGGAAGGAAAAGACGAGGAAGATTCATAAGTCAGGAGACCTGCCTAAATTTTGTTTTTAATATGCTTTCGGAGGGAAGGACTATTAGAGTAGACAATGACTATTTAGAAAGATAATATATCTTTTTAGTTCTGAGTTAATTCTAGTGGCTGTACGTTTAAAGCGTACTGCCACTTTTATTTTGTTCAGTATAAAAAATAAAGGAGGGGGAGTAATGGCAAAAATAATGATTCAAGGTACTGGATCATCTGTAGGAAAGAGCCTTATTGTTGCAGCACTGTGCAGAATTTTTAAACAGGATGGCTATTCGGTATGTCCGTACAAATCTCAGAACATGTCTTTAAATTCATACATAACTTTAGATGGAAAAGAGATGGGGAGGGCTCAAGTACTTCAAGCCTATGCTGCTGGCCTGGAGCCGCAGGTATTTATGAATCCAATACTATTAAAGCCTACAGCTGACACTAAGTGTCAAGTTATTGTAAATGGCAAGGTATATAATAATCATACTGCAGCAGAGTATCATAATTTAAAAATACTTTTTAAGGATATGCTTAAGCAGCAGTTTTTAGAGCTTGAAAAGGAATATGACATTATTGTTATGGAAGGTGCTGGCAGCCCGGCTGAAATAAATCTAAGGGACAGAGATATTGTTAATATGGGAATGGCGGAGCTTGCTGATGCTCCTGTACTTATAGTTGGAGATATAGATAAGGGCGGAGTTTTTGCTTCACTTGCTGGTACTATGCTTTTACTAACAGAGGAAGAAAAAGAAAGAGTTAAAGGAACAATAATCAATAAATTTAGAGGAGATATAAGCCTTCTTACACCAGGAATTGACATGCTGGAAGAAATAATCAACAGACCAAACTTAGGGGTTGTACCTTTTTTTAATTTAATTCTTGAAGATGAAGACGGGGCAATGATGGATATAAACAAGAAAGCTTTAGCACCTATAGATGTTGCTGTCGTAATGCTACCCCATATATCTAACTTTACAGATGCTGACTGTTTAAAATGTGAGGAAGATGTAAGTGTTAGGTTTATTGAAAGTAAAGAAGAGTTTGGAGAACCTGACCTTCTTATAATACCGGGAAGCAAAAATACCATAGAGGATTTAAACGCTATAAGAAATTCAGGCCTTGAAGAAGCATTATTGGATTATAGTAAAAAAGGAGTAATACTTGGTATTTGCGGTGGCTATCAAATGCTAGGCAAAGAAATAAAAGATCCTTTAAGCATAGAAAGCGATATGGGAAGCATAAAAGGAATTGGCCTTTTAGATAGCGTAACAATTATTGAAAGCGAAAAGATAATGACAAGAGTAGAAGGATATGTGAACCTTCCAGATTTTAAAGGAAATATATATGGTTATGAGATTCATATGGGAAAAACTGTAGTAAAGGATGAAAGTAACAGCTTTATAACTATAAATATGGAAAATGGCAGGAAAACAAGCAAGGCTGATGGTATCTTTAATAAGGAACAAACCATTTTTGGAACATACATTCATGGGATATTAGATTCTACAGAATTTAGGGAGTATTTACTAAATAAAATAAGGGCTAAAAAATCTATGATGCTAAAGAAATCTCCGGTATATGAAGGCTTTAGAGAAGAGGAATTAAATAAGCTAGCAGATATTGTTAGAAAAGCGTTGGATATGAAAAAACTTTATGAAATAATGGGTTTAAAATAATATGATGCATTTTATAACTATAAATTTAGCAGATATTATTATAGCTGTAATAATAGATTTAATACTTGGAGATCCTTATTGGCTGCCTCATCCTATAATATTTATTGGAAAGCTAATTAAGATTATTGAAAATAAGTCAAGAGCTATAGCTAAAAACCATAAGCAATTAAAGTATCTTGGTGGGGTTATGGTTATTATTGTGGTCTTAACATGCTTTTTATTGCCTGCAATTATACTTTACCTTACTTGGTCAGTAAAACCTTTATTTCATATAGTAAATATTATTATCCTTTGGACAACTATAGCAGCAAGGTGCTTAAGAAATGAAAGCATGAAGGTATACTTTGCTTTAGAAAAGGAAGATATAACACTTGCTAGAAAATATACTTCCTACATTGTAGGCAGAGATACTAATGAACTTGATGAGAAACAGCTCATTAGAGCAGCGGTAGAAACCATTGCAGAAAATACCTCTGATGGAGTAATTGCTCCTTTATTCTATGCATTTATAGGAGGGTCACCTTTGGCTATGATGTACAAGGGAATAAACACTATGGATTCTATGGTGGGCTATCTAAACGAACCATACACCCATATAGGATTCTTTCCAGCAAAGACAGATGATATATTTAATTTTATACCGGCTAGGATTACAGGAGTTATAATGTGCATCACAGCTCCTTTCATGAGAGCCAGCATATTTAAAAGCTTGAAAATCATGATAAGGGATAGAAAAAATCATAAAAGTCCTAATTGTGCATATCCAGAAGCAGCAGTGGCAGCAATCTTAAAGGTTCAGCTTGGAGGAAATAATGTTTATTTTGGAAAAGTTGTTGAGAAACCAACAATTGGAGATAACCTTAGTGAACTTAAAAAAGAAGATATAGTCTCAGCAAATAAAATTATGTTTATTACAGAGTTTTTGTTTATAGCTCTTGCTTCAGTGTTAATTTGCCTTATATGAAGGAGAATGGTTTAATGAGTAATAATAAAAGCTTTATAGAACATGGTGGAGATATTTATACAGAAGGTAAATTTAAAGGTATTAAACTTGTAGACTTTAGCTCTAATATAAATTTTCTAGGGGTACCTAAAAGCTTTACAAACAATGTGCATAAAGCTTTAGAAGATATTATATGTTATCCGGATTTAAAGTATAGAGAAGCTAAATTTCATATCAAAGAGTACCTAAAGCAAGGTATAAAGGAAGAAAATATTATATTAGGAAATGGAGCTGCAGAGATAATTAATCTTGCTGTTAAATCCTTAAAAAAGCCTTGTATTGTTGTACCTTCCTTTTCCGAGTATGAAATAACAGCAAGAAACTATAGCGACGAAATAGTCTTTTCTTACTTAAATGAGGACTTCAGCTATAACTATGATGATATTTTAAAATGCCTTGAGCATTGTGATAGCTTAGTAATAGCTAACCCTAATAATCCTAATGGTGGAGTAATTGATAAAAATCACTTTGAAAAAATTATTTATTATTGTGAAGAACATAAAAAGAAAATCATAATAGACGAAGCTTTTATAGAGTTTGTTAAGGATGAGAAACAAAGTTTTATAGACAAGTGCAGGAGCTTTAAATGCTTGTTTATTATAAGAGCATTTACTAAGTTCTTTGCAATGCCTGGAATTCGATTTGGCTATGGGGTAAGCTCAGACACAAACTTTATTCAAAGCTTATTAAAGATGCAAATACCTTGGAACATAAACACATTCGCAGAAGTGGCAATAAAAACTGTTTTAAAGGACGAGGAGTACATAAACACTTCTAAGTCTATGATTGAAAAGGAAAGAAAGTATTTTATTAAAAAGCTTCAGGAATTTAAATTTATAGATAGAGTTTATGAAAGCCATGCAAATTTTTTACTCTTAAAACTTAGAGAAGCTTCGGGGGGAAATCTTTATGACTATTGTATTTCCCAAGAAATACTTATAAGACTATGCAAAAATTTTAAAGGCCTTGATGACAGGTATATAAGGCTGGCAGTTAAAAGCAGGGAAGACAACCAGAAGTTATTAAATATTTTGGCTACCTTTGAAGATGTGGGCATAGGGGATGATTCAAAGGATAAGCTTATTGATGTTAGAGAACAAAATACAAAATAATGTTATAGAAGGAAGGTTATTTTAAATGAAAAAATTAATTACAGCAATACTTGCAATGATAATGATGTTTACTTTTGCAGCCTGTGCAAATAATAGCAAAGAGGATAATTCAGCTAAGGCTCCAAAGGAACCAGCAGTAACTAAATATCCATATACAGCTAAAGATTCGAAGGGTAAAGAAGTTGTTATAGAAAAGGAGCCAAAGAAAATTATTTCTGTAGCTCCAAGCATTACCGAATTAATTTACGCATTAGGAAAAGGTGATGAGCTTGTTGGAAGAACTGATTATTGCGATTATCCAGAAGAAGCAAAAAAAGTTCAAAGCATTGGTTCATTAACAGACCCTAACATTGAAAAAATAATTGAGTTAAAGCCAGACGTAGTAATCGCGTCCACACACTTTAAAGAGGATGTAGCAAAAAAGTTAGAAGATTTAGGTATAAAGGTAGTTGTTTTATATAATGCTGCAGATTTTAATGGAGCTTACGATGCAATAAATTCATTAGGACAAATAGTTAATGCTCAAGATAAAGCTAATGAATTAGTTTCATCAATGAAGAAAAGGATTCAAGCTGTTAAGGAAAAAATAAAAGGCAAGGAAACACCAAAGGTTTATTTCGTTGTTGGCTTTGGCAAGAATGGAGATTATACTGCTACTGGAGATACATTTATATCACAAATGCTTGATATGGCTGGAGGAGCTAACATAGCTAAAGACGGCACTGGCTGGAAGTACAGTCTTGAAAAAATAATAGAAAACAATCCGGAATACATAATTGTATCAAAGAATTATGGAATGAAGGAGCAATTTATATCAACTGAAGGTTATAAGGAGCTATCAGCAGTAAAGAATAACAAGGTTATAGAAATTGATGATAATTTATTAAATAGACAAGGACCAAGACTTGCAGAAGGAGTTGAAGCATTAGCTAAGATTCTTCATCCAGATTTATTTAAATAGGTATGAATAATGAATAAGTTTATTATTAAGAGAAGAAAAATATTATTTGTTTTATTGCTCGCAATCTATGCTGCATTGGCAGTTGCAGCAATTTCAATGGGAGCAGCCAACATAACACCTTCAAGTGTTTTAACAGCAGTTTTAAAAGCAATACCATTCATAGGAAAATTTATAGATGGAAATGTGTCTGATACACATTTCCTAATAATATTTAAGGTAAGGATGCCAAGGATAGTAATGGCTAGTCTTGTGGGAATGGGACTTTCAGTTGTTGGCGCATCCTTTCAGTCCTTATTTAAAAATCCTATGGCAGACCCTTATGTGCTTGGAATATCTTCAGGCTCAGCTTTAGGTGCTGCACTGGCTATAGTTATAAAGCTGCCAAGTGCAGCAGCTTCAATAAGTGTTGTGACTATATTTGCCTTTATAGGTGCTGTGGCTACAACAATACTGGTCTATTCAATAGCACAGGTAAGAGGGAAGGTAACAACTACAAATCTGCTTTTGGCAGGAAGTGCAGTAAGCTTTTTTATGTCAGCCATGATTTCAATAATAATGGTTTTTAATCAGGAAAACGTGAATAAAATAGTATTTTGGATGATGGGAAGCTTTAATGCTTCAAGCTGGAAAAATATTGTTATTGTGGCTCCTGTGGTGCTTTTAGGTACAGTGATTATTTATTTTTTTCACAGGGATTTTAATTTAATGCTAACAGGTGATGATAACGCTAAAAGCTTAGGAGTTGAAACTGAGAAGCTGAAAAAGCTAATAATAATTGTAGCATCAACCATAATGGCTGTTAGTGTTTCCTTTTCAGGTATAATCGGTTTTGTAGGATTTCTAGTCCCTCATATGGTTAGAATTTTGTTTGGGCCTAGCAATAAGGTTTTAATTCCATTTTCAGCTGTAGGCGGTGCTATATTTTTACTACTAGCAGATACTGCTGCAAGAACCATAGCTTCACCAGCAGAGCTGCCTGTTGGGGCAGTAACAGCATTAATTGGTTCTCCTTATTTCATATATCTCTTAATAAAAATGAAAAAGAGGAATGGATAGCGAAATGAAGGAACATATAAATGTAGAGGAACTTAATTTTTCCTATGGAGGAAAAGAGATTTTAAAGGATATATCCTTAAGTTTTAATAAGGGCAGCTTTTATTCTATTATAGGACCGAATGGTTCAGGTAAATCTACTTTTATTAAAAATATATCAAAAATAATAGCACCAATGCATAAAAGTATATTTATAAATAATGAGGATATTTGCAGTTTTAACAATAAAAATCTAGCTAAGAGAATGTCAGTGATACCTCAAAATATAGCGATAGATTATGAATTCACGGTTTTTGATATAGTAATGATGGGAAGAAGTCCATATAAAAGAAGATTTCAAGACTTTAGTCTAGAGGATGAAAAAATAGCAGAAAAATACATGAAGCTTACAAATACTTGGGAACTAAAGGATAAACTTATTACAGAATTAAGCGGCGGTGAGGCTCAACGAGTAGTAGCTGCAAGGGCATTAAGTCAGGAAACAGATATAATTTTACTTGACGAGCCAACTTCACACTTAGATATACAATATCAAATAGAATTTTTGAATATATTTAGAAGCTTAAAAAGTGATAAAGTCATTATAGCTGTACTGCATGATTTAAACTTGGCATCTATTTTTAGCGATGAAATAATATTAATCAATAAAGGACAAGTAAAGGCTCTAGGGAAGCCATGGGAAGTAATTAATAAAGACAATATTAAAGCTGTATATAATCTTTCTGTTGAAGTGCTGGAAAATCCGATTAGCAAATGCCCATATATAATTCCTGTAGTATAGAGGGTTAAAAGCTCTAAATGAACTTAACAGGCAACTTGCAAACGGGGTTAGCATTCTTAGGTTATCCAGTGTTTTGACTGAAAGGAGAAAAAATGAAAAGCATAATAATATCATCAAATTGCAGTGGCGGAGGAAAAAGCACTTTCACTTTAGCCTTAATGAAAACACTAATGGATAGAGGTTACAGGATTCAAGGCTATAAAGCAGGACCAGACTATATAGATACAGCCTTCCATAGTCATTTATGTAAAAAGGATTCAAGAAATCTAGATTTATTTATGATGGGTGAAGAAGGTGTAAAAGCCTCATTTTCAAAAGGTGAAGGTGATATAGGAATAATTGAAGGGGTTATGGGCTTATACGACGGCTTAGGCTATGATAGCAAGTATTCCACCTATCATTTATCTAAAGTATTAAATGTACCTATAATATTAGTAATAACTCCACAGGCCCAAAGTAATACAATTTGTGCAGAGCTTTTAGGACTTTTAAATTATGAAAATGCAAACATTAAAGGAGTAGTTCTCAATAACATTACAGAGGGTTATTATAAGCTTTTAAAAAGAATGATAGAAAAAAATACTCCATTAAAGGTGTTCGGCTATATGCCTAAGGATGAAAGAATATTACTAGGCAGTAGACATTTAGGATTGATTCAAAGCAGCGAAGTAGAAGATTTAGATAAAAAAATAAGCCTTTGCTCAAAGCTTATAGAAGAGCATGTGCGTATAGAAGAAATAATAAATTGCATGGAAGAAGTAAAGGAATATAAGAGCAGTGATGATTGCATTAATAAAGTAGAGAATCTGCTTAAAAATAGAGCTAAGCCTTTAAGAATAGCTTATGCCTATGACAAAGCCTTTAGTTTTTATTACAAGGATAACTTGGAACTATTTGAAAAGGTTGGACAGCTAGTTAAGTTTAGTCCACTGAAGGATAAAAAACTGCCGGAGGGTATTGATTTTCTTTATATTGGAGGAGGCTATCCCGAGGTTTTTGAAAAGGAGCTTAGTAATAATAAAGAGCTTTTGAGGGATATAAAAGAAAAATTAGAAAAAGGGCTTCCAGCATATGGAGAGTGTGGCGGATTAATGTATTTAACAAAAGGCTCAGAGCTAAATAAACTAGTAGAATTCTTTGATGGAATTTATAAAATCAGTAATTGTCTTGTGAATTTTGGATATGCAGAGCTTCAGGTAGCAAAGGAAAACCACATTTTTCATAAAGGCTTAAAGATAAATTGTCACGAGTTTCATAAAAGCTATGTGGAACTAGAAGAACCTGTTATATACAACTTAAATAAAAATTATTATGATGAAGAAATAAATTGGAGCTGTGGTTATATTAAAAATAATGTTGTTGCAGCTTATAGCCATATTCATTTTTACGGCAATATGGAGTTTTTTTATAGTTTAGTAAGATTAGCATACAAGAATAAGAAATAGATATTTATAGAAAGGAGACAATGTTGATGGATAGATTAGAAAAAGGATATGTTCAAGTATACACAGGAAATGGAAAAGGAAAGACAACAGCAGCAGTAGGTCAAGCTATGAGAGCAGTA
This sequence comes from uncultured Clostridium sp., assembly GCA_964568335.1. Classification (GTDB taxonomy): domain Bacteria; phylum Bacillota; class Clostridia; order Clostridiales; family Clostridiaceae; genus Clostridium_AT. The sequence continues at coordinate 9,580 of CAZMQY010000024.1, read as the reverse complement.
GGAAATGGTCTAAAGGTATATATGATGCAGTTTCTTAAGACAGATCCGACAGGAGAGCTTGAAATAGCAAAGCTTATTGGAGATAAGTTTCAAATTTTTAGATTTGAAAGCAAAAAGGGATTTTTCTGGACACTTAGGGACGAAGAGAAGGCTATTTTAAAGGAAGAAATAAATAAAGCTTATAATTTTGCTATAGAAGTAATAAAAAATAACAGCTGTGATGTATTTATCTTAGATGAGGTTATGGGTGTTCTATCAAATAAGCTCTTAACAGAAGCACAGGTTATAGAGCTTATAGACAGTAAGCCTATTAATATGGAGCTAATACTTACAGGAAGAAATGTACCAGATTCAATTGGAAATAAAGCTGATTTGATAACAGAAATGAAGGATATAAAGCATTATATGGAGAAGGGAGTTTATTCTAGAGAGGGTATTGAGTATTAGGATTTGGGAGGGAGAACCGTATCATAAGCAATGTAGCTTTCTTCTATATTATTAGGTTTATACCGGTTTGAAGTCATATTTACTGCTAAAAAACTAATAAGGCTTTGCTTACTTAATTAAAAGTATAAATCTAAGGAGCTGAGCTTTAGGAGATATGTAAAAGGCGAAACAATTTTTATTTCCATTGACAGTATTAAAACAGTTGTATATACAAAAAGCAAAAATGAAAAGCTATCGCTCAAATATTGAGTGGTAGCTTTTGGGTGTAAAGAAGCATATTAACGCAGCTTATCTATCTCAGTTAAATGTTTCCAATAACGAGCAGGCATCATTTTCTTTTGAAGCTTTGGATTAATTCTATTTTCTATTGCTATTGTATTAAAGAACTCCTTCCAGAGACTTTCATATAGCTCACTGTCAGAAGTCTTAAAAAATTCACACGCTCCTTCTTTGCTAAAGTAGGTTACTACCCATTCCTTTTTATTATAAAACAGGGCTAGATTTCGCTTAAGGTCATGTATTATCCAATTTTCATTTGGAAGTCTGGCTTCAAAATGAGGTGCAATTAGTGCTAATATATTATGGTCTGGTTCAATTGGAGAATAATACATATTATTAAAGCATTTAAACCTAACAAAGCCAAGCATTCTATGGCACTCATAGGTAACCTTTCTATTTATATTATGTATCTTTAAAACAGTATCATTATGTAAATAGCGGTCAACCTCCTGTCCAAGCTTAAAACCTAATTTTATGTAGTTATAAATTAAAGTGCAAGAGCTATCTAGCTCCGAAAGATAAACATGATATATTAAGCTTAAGGCATTTTTAGATATTTTGCTTTTTATAGCATTATAAACCTTTATACTTTTTTCTTCATTAGTATCAATATAAACTGGCTCTGTTAAAAGTGTAGGCACAAACTGCCATTCAGATATAATCTCTTCAGGTTTATCATTTCTGTAATAGGCTTCATAAATAGAGGTTAGTAAGCCCTCAAAGCTTCCATCAAATATATAGCAAATCATAATTAAAGCTCTCCTGTTACGCTGGAAAATGAATCTTCTGGTCTATAAATAGCTGGCAGTCCGGAAAATAAGGTAAGCTGCTCAAACTTTGGATTTTCAAAAATATTAAGATCCTTTTTAGGGGTAAGCTTATGTCTTATAAACTCTTCTTTAAAGCCCACATCCCCAAAATACTTACCTTTGCAGGTAATAAAATACTGAGCTCTTTTAAGCACAATACCAAGCTTTTTTAAATCCTCAAAGGTGAGAGTGTGCACCTTTCTCGCAACCATAATCCTTTTAGCAGAACGGACTCCTATGCCGGGAATTCTTAAAAGCATTCTTTGAGGAGCCAAATTTATCTCTACAGGAAACTGCTCAATATGATTCAAGGCCCAATCTGTTTTAGGATCAAAGTTTATATCAAGATTTGGCTTTCTTTCGCTTAAGAGCTCATGAGCAGAAAAACCATAAAACCTGAGAAGCCAATCGGCCTGATAAAGCCTGTGCTCTCTTATCAGTGGAGGATTGATTATGCTTGGAAGCTTTGAGCTGTGGTTCACAGGAATATAAGCGGAGTAATAAACTCTTTTAAGATTATAATTATTATATAAATTTTCAGATAAACTCATTATTTTTAAATCTGTGTCTTTAGTTGCTCCTACAATGAGCTGAGTGCTTTGCCCAGCAGGCACAAAGGAAGGAGCAGACTTAAACAGCTTTTGTTCTTCTTTGTAAGAAATTATTTGAGAGCCTATGAAGGCCATAGGCTTAAGTATAGAGCTTGTGTTCTTTTGCGGGGCAAGGAGCCTAAGGCTTTCATTTGATGGCAGCTCCACATTCACACTTATTCTGTCTACAAGCTCTCCAGCTTGTTTTATAAGATTGCTGTCGGCTCCCGGGATTGCCTTTATATGTATATAGCCATTAAAATTATATTCATTTCTTAAAATCGCTACAGTTTTTACTAAGAGCTCCATTGTGTAGTTTGCATTTCTAATAACTGCAGAACTTAAAAATAAACCTTCAATATAGTTTCTCTTATAAAAGTTTATTGTAAGGTCTGCAATCTCCTCAGGGGTGAAAGCAGCTCTAGGAACATCGTTAGAGCTTCTATTAACACAGTAAGCACAATCGTATACGCAGTAATTGGTAAGAAGTATTTTAAGCAGGGAAATGCATCTGCCATCTGCAGCAAAGCTGTGGCAAATTCCGCTTTCGCTGGCATTGCCAATTCCAAAGGGCTTGTTTTTTCTGCTGCTTCCACTGGAGGAACAGGATACATCATACTTAGCCGCACCAGATAATATTTTTAATTTTTCATGTATATCCATAATATAATCCCCTTTTACTTGGAATATGTGGTAACTTAAGAATGCTTATTGACATTGGTAACTTATCGTTAAAGCTAATTCAGCACTTTAATCTACGAACTAGTATTCTCTAATATTATAGCAAACATGCGTTCGAGAGTAAATATTTTGGTAGACAATATTGATTTTTTTTACAACTATTTTACAAGTTAAATATTACATGTATAAAAGAATGTGATACACTTAAGAAAATTAAGGATGAAATACGGGGTGTTTTAATGTTTAAGAAGTTTCCATTAAGAAAGATAATCGGAATAGCGCTAATTTTACTTGGGGTTTACAGCATAGTTTACTGTTTCAGCATTATGGTTTACGGTGTGACTTTCTCAAAGTTTTTTGCAGTAGTAGGAGTATTCTTCATTATTTCAGGAATTATTGTGATCTTTATAGATGAGAAGTATTTAGTACATAAGCCTAAGTTTATAGTAAGACTTATTAAGTTCATGTTTATATTTTTATTAGGCTCATTCATTATTATCGAAAGTCTTATAGTATACCATGGAAGCAAAAGCGATACTGCAAAGGTGGATTATCTTGTGGTTTTAGGTGCTGGACTTTGGGGGGAAACGCCTTCACTGACTTTAAGACAAAGGCTTGATGAAAGCCTTAAGTTCATTAAGGAAAATCCAAGTACTAAAGTTGTGCTTTCAGGAGGAATGGGTCCCGGTGAAACTATAACAGAGGCTGAGGCAATGAGAAGATATCTAGTTGAACATGGAGTGGATGAAAAACTTTTAATTAAAGAAGATAAATCTACAAGTACTAAGGAAAATCTAAGGTTTACAAGGGAGCTTTTAAGAAAGATAGATAATAGAGACAACATAAAAATAAAAATAATAACAACAAATTTTCATATGTTCAGGTCTAAGCTTTTGGCAAAGAGCAATGGATTTGAAGTATATGGTCAGCCAGCACCAATACATCCCTTGCTCATTCCTGCTTATTACATCAGAGAATATATGGCAGTTATAAAATCCTTGATTTTTGATTTTATTTAAATAAAATCTGGAAGGAGTTTGGGGCTCTATGAAGAAAGGGGTATTGGGATTAGTAATTGTTTTAGTTTTAGCTTGTGGAACCTTATTTTTGATTCAGCAATATGGAAATAAATGCAGTCCTAAAGCGGGTGGAGAAATTGGAGTAGAAATAGACAGCTATAAAGGTGTAGAAGTCTACAATAATGGAAAGGACTATGTTAAGGACTATGGCAAGAGTTACAGCAAGGATGGCTATTATTACGGGCTGAAATGGCAGTGTGTAGAATATATTAAAAGATTTTACTACGATGCCAAAGGGCATAAGATGCCCGATGTTTTTGGGCATGCTAAGGATTTTTTTGATGAGAAAGTAATGCAAGGTGAAATAAATAAAAAACGAAACTTGCTTCAGTATAGAAATGGAGATAATACAAAGCCACAGATTGACGATTTAATAGTTTTTACGGATACACACTATGGTCATGTTGCAATTATTACGAAAGTTACTGATACGGAAATTGAAATTATCCAGCAAAACATTTATGAAAATCCAAGAGATAGGCTCAGGCTGACCTTAAAGGATGGGAAATATTTTGTAGGCGGCGGAACACAAAGAAGTCCAGCAGGCTGGCTTAGAAAGGATGAGAACTAATGGAGAAAATTCTAATTATTGAGGATGAAGAACCAATCAGAGAGCTCATAAAGCTAAATCTTCAAATGTCTGGTTACGAAACTGTTTCTGCAGATGATGGAGAAGAGGGACTAAAATTCATAAAGGAAGAAGCAGTTGATTTAATTATACTTGATATTATGCTTCCTAAAATAGATGGCTATAAGCTGCTGCCTTATGTCTTAGAAAGAGATATATCTGTGATTTTGCTTACAGCAAAAAATAGCTTAAAGGATAAAGTCATGGGACTTAACCTTGGAGCTGACGATTATATGACTAAGCCCTTTGAAGGAATGGAGCTTATAGCAAGGGTAAAAGCACTTTTAAGAAGAGCAGCTAAGGAAGAGAGTAACAAGGGCTTTGAGGATATTAAACTATGTGTTGATCAAAGAAAAGTTTTTAAGGCTGGTATAGAGGTGGAGCTTACACCAAAGGAATTTCAGCTTCTAAATATACTTGTAGATAACAAGGGCATAGCTTTATCTAGGGAAAAGCTGCTTGAATTGGTTTGGGATTATGATTTTGAAGGAAACACAAGAACTATAGATATGCATATTCAAAGGCTTAGGACCAAGCTAAAAACAGATAAAATAGCAACGGTTTACAAGCTTGGCTATAGGCTGGAGGCATGATTACAGCATGAAACTTAAATGGAAGATTTATCTCATGTGTATGGGTATTTACATACTAACTTTAACCGCTACCGGAATAGCTGTTACTGAAAACACCTACTCTAGCCAGATGAATAGAGAAATTAACAGGGCGCTACAGGAAGAAGAAAATATTCATGACAGTACGATGTTATATCTGATTGCCAATAAAAAAATCAGCGAGGATAAATTTGATATTAAGGATTACAGTAAAAAGATTGTGGACACATTCATTAATGAAAATGTAAGTATTGAACTTTATGATGCAGAGGGGAAGCTTGTAGAGTCAAATATAAACAAGAAGTGGAGCTTTAATAGAGATGATTTGGAGATGCTTAAAAAGGAAGGCAAGAATTACGTTATCAGAAGAGAAAATAATATATATTATCTTTTTATAAATGATTTGCTTAAGCTTGATGACAGTGAACTTCTTATATCCTATATAAAAGATATTAGTGAAGTAAAGGCACAAAGAAAAGAGCAGTATTTATTTTTCTTAAAAACAGGATCGGTTGGATTAATCCTCATTGCGATCATAGTAGAGCTTTTAAGCAGAGCATTAATTAAGCCTATTGAAAATTTAGGAGAAACTGCTGAAAAGATAGCTTCAGGCAGCTTTAGCGAAAGAGTAGAAATTAAAGGTGAGGATGAAATTTCAAGGCTTGGGGTACAGTTTAATGTAATGGCTGAAGAAATTGAGAAAAAAATTATTGAACTTGAAGATGAGGGGGAAAGGAAGCAGCGCTTTATTGATAATTTAACTCACGAGCTGCGAACACCTTTAACGTCTGTGATAGGATACTCTGAGCTTTTGCAAAAGCTTAAATATGATGAAGCCACTTTCAACAAGAGCTTAGATTTTATTCATTCGGAAGGAATGAGAATGCTTAGACTTACTAATACGCTAATGGAGATGATTTTATCAAGAAAAGGCAATTTAAGTCTGGAAAAAGTAAGCATACCTGTGCTTTTAAAGGAAGCAGCAGATTTAATGAAGGTGAGAGCTGAAGAGCATAAAATAGACCTGTTAGTTCAGGGAGAAAACTTAGAGCTTAATATTGATAGGGATATGATAAAGGGAGTAATACTAAATCTTATTGATAATTCAATAAAAGCATCCATTGAAGGAAAGAAAATAATCATAGGCTGTGAAAAGGCAGAGCAGCAGTGCAGTATTTTTGTTCAAGATGAAGGAAACGGCATAGAGGAAAGTGAAATTCCAAAAGTTATTGAACCTTTTTACAGGGTAGATAAATCAAGAGCAAGAAAACAAGGAGGAGCAGGACTTGGACTTGCCATTTGCAGGCAAATAGTAGAAGACCATTGCGGAGAGCTAAGGATTGAAAGTAAATTAGGCATAGGAACAAAGGTTAGTATAATTTTTAAGGCTTCTGCAAAAGGAGATGAGGAGATTGAGTAAAAATAAAATATTAATAATATGCGGAGTAGCTGTTGCAGCAGCAGTACTATTTGGCTGTGTAAAAGCACCTAAAGAAAACGAAGTGCAGGTAGTTAAGGAAAATATTGAAAACAAGGATATCAGTAAAATAGATAAACAGATTATTACAGAGGGAACAAATCCTTTTTATTCCTTAGAAGGACTCAATGCTAAAGAGAATAGAAACCAAATCCCCTTAACCTTATCGAAGGACAAGGAATACATTTATTATATGAAGCCTACTGTTGCCAAGTCTAAGGATGGTGATTATACAGTAATCAAGGGTGATGCCTTATGCAAGGTTGATATAGTAAAAGTACACATGGTAACAGCTGATGCAAAGCATATAGCAAGCAATGTTCCCTTTGTCTCCAGCGTTAAATGGAACAAGGAAGGAAATATGGTTGCTTTTTTAGGAGGCAGCACTTTAACTGTTTATAATGATAACCAAGATAAGCTTATTCAAAGCTTTCAAGGGGATGGAGACGGCATAGTGAGCTTTGGCTGGTCTCAAGATGGGAAAAAAATTTATACTGAAGGGCAAAATCTCATAAACAATGGAATATACTACGTTGACTCTAAAAAATATATACATTCCTATGAAACCAAGGAGAATCTGGCCTTTAAAGGAGTCCTTGATGAGCAGTATTTTTATGGGACAGAGCGAGTTTCAGAAGACATATACAATACTGTAGTTATAGACAAGGATAATAAAATAGTTAATAGAATAAATTCTGTGGGAAGATATAGAGCTTCTTATAAAAGGTCGTTGATTCAGGCAGGCAAAAACAATTTTGAACTAAGCTATTATACCGATTTAAATGATACAAGCAATGTAAAGCTTCTTTCTAAGGATTATATTAATGATGCCAAATTTATATATAATGGAGGCATAGTATATATAACTCCGAATGATGATCCTGAGGAAAACAGCTTTAATCTTCATATAGTCAATGAGAAGGGGGATGAAGTAAAAAAGCTTAAAGTGTCTGGAAGCACAATAATGATACTGCCTGACGGAAAGACAGGATACACTGGAGGGGCTTACATTGAGAGAATAGATTTAATAAATGGCACTGTGGAAGTACCTTCAATGGAAAAATTGTCTGAAGATAATGAGAACATTTTAAAAACCTTAAGAGGTGCTATGGATGTAATTTACAAATATGAAATGACACAAAAAAAAGATGGGGAAAGAGCTGAAAAGTATTTTATAGATACTCATAACCCTGAGCAGTGGGCTTTTACTGATGTTATGAGCATGTTTAATGAAAATCAGAAGCTTACCAGTAAGGACTTGGATTATACTATTGTTTTAAGGCTTAAAAGTCTAAGTATAAATGGTGAAAAAGCTACAGCAAATATAGATATTTCGGCACGCAATTCTTTTGGAGCAGGCTTAGGTATGAATAATGCAGTGGAATTGATTAAAATCAACAATAAATGGTATGTTACAGGCTTAAGCACCTTTCCAAATTCAAAGCAATATAAAGAAGTGAAAACAAAAGTTGAAGCTATAGTAAAGCAGGCTCAGCAAGGAAAACTTTTTGATGGACAACTCAAGGACAAGGAAGTTTTAATAGGACAAATACAATTCTGGCAGCTAAGCGACCCTCACCTGGCGGATAATATAGATTTTGCAAACTACTGCAAGGTTTATTTAAAGGTTAAGGAAAACGGAAAAGAAGTACTTTACAAGCTCATACTTGATAGAAAAAACCAAAACTATTGGAAAGAAGGGTCTTTGAGCAAGGAAAGACTTAGTATGTTGTTTTAAATTTAGTGCCACCCACGTGGCAAGTGGCAAGTTAGTTTTTTTACTTGCCACTTGCCACGTGGGTGGCACTAGCTTTATAATAAAATGGATAAATACGAAAGAGATTAGGAGATTACAAATGGGGGAAACAACTAAGCAATATTCCTTGCAAGAAATACGAAGAAAGATTTATTCAATGATACTTCCAATAACTACAGAAAGTGTACTTCAGATGACTGCGGGACTTGTGTCTATGGCACTTATAGGAAGAATAAGCGCTACAGATTCAACTGCAGTTAATTCCATAGGTATTAGTTCTAGAATTACCATGATGGTTTGGGCGCTTTTTAAGGGAATAACAACAGGAGCTTCTGTTTTTGTTGCTCAAGCCTATGGATCAAACAATCCAAAAAAACTGAAGCAAGTTATACAGCAGACATTATTATCGTCAATTGCTTTGGTTATAATTTTTCAACAGATTATTTTTTGGAATGCAGAAGCACTTTTAAGTATTTTTAATCCAAATCCAGAATTATTAGCAAGTGGAGCTCTTTATTTAAGAACAATTTCTTGGGGACTTCCCTTTGTGGTTATTATGCTTGCTGTTGCTGCATCGCTGCAAGGGATGGGAAATGCAAAAACACCTATGCTTATAGCACTAATGATGAACGCTATAAACATAACCTTAAGTTATTTATTGATATTTGGCCATCTTGGAATAACGGGATTAGGAATAAAGGGTGCTGCTATAGCAACCGCTACAGCTCAGTTTTGCGGGGCAATGCTTGGACTTTATGTACTGTTTAGCAAGGGTGGAGTACTTAACTCCCTGTTAAATAAAAGCTTCTTTAAAGTAGATTTAAAACAGATTACAGATGTGTACAAGGTAGGGCTGCCTACATCCTTGGAATCAATATTTTGGCAAGTTGCAGCCATAATACTAACTAAAGCTATTTTAACTTTTGGGGATACAGCTTTTGCTGCACACCAGCTTGGACTTCAGGCTGAATCTATTTCCTATATGCCAGCAGCAGGCTTTGGTATAGCGGCTACTACATTTATTGGTCAAGCTCTTGGAGCTAAAAATAGCGAAATGGGGAAAGCCTATTTGAAGGAGACTTTAAAAGGAACACTTTGGGTAACGGCCTTTTGCGCCTCTATATTGATATTCCTGCCAACATTTGTTATGAAGCTGTTAACTGAAAATACGGAAGTTATAAGGCTTGGAGCTAAGTACCTAATAATAATGGGTATAGTGCAGA
>CAZMQY010000023.1:0-22139 GCA_964568335.1 uncultured Clostridium sp. | reverse complement strand
ATGAATAGCAAATTCTACAAAGAAAACGGGTATTGGCTGGGGCCTATATGGGCGCCAGTAATGATGATAATGATTGATGCACTGAAGCAGTGCGGAGAAGAAGAATTTGCGAAGGATTTGGCAGAACGCTTCTGTAATGTAACTCTTATAGGAGGAATGGCTGAGAATTTTGATCCTATAAGCGGCAAGGGGCTTGTAGACCCTGCCTTTACTTGGACATCAAGCGTATTCCTTATGCTTGCCAATGAATATTTACTATAAAGGATGGTACTATGAAAAATAAACTAGCAGATTTAGCTTTAGCGCTAGTGGCTGTTATTTGGGGAACTGGTTTTGCAGCTTCCCAGATGGCTCTAGATGCAAGGCTTTCTCCATTTCAAATAATGACTTGCAGGTTTCTTATATCCAGTGTATTAATGAGTATTATATTCTGGAGAGAGTTTAAAAAGATTAGATTGCCTGAGATTAAAGCAGGAGCAGTGATAGGAGTTTTCTTATTCTTAGGTTTTGCTTTCCAAACTATAGGGTTGCAGTATACTACACCCTCCAAGAATGCTTTCATTACAGCTACAAACGTAGTGATGGTTCCTTTTATATATTGGGTGTTTTTAAAGAGAAAGCCTGATAAATATTCAATAGCCGGAGCATTGCTTACTATTGTTGGGATAAGTTTCTTGACCTTAGAAGGGTCATTTAATGTAAGCTCAGGAGATTTGTTGACCTTAGTTTGTGCTTTAGGCTTTGCTGGACATATTATTTCTATTGGATATTATACGAGAAAGCATAGTCCTATACAATTGGTGATAATTCAAATGATAGTTGCTTTTGTTCTATCCGTGCTTTCTCTGCTTTACACACAGGATGCTGTGCCGTTATCTGCAAAAGGAAGTTTTGCGGTGCTATACTTAGGGGTTCTAAGTACAACAGTAGCATTTCTCATACAGAATATAGCTCAGAAGTACGTCAGTGCTACAAAAACTGCTATTATTTTATCTACAGAAGCAGTTTTTGGAACACTTTCTTCGGTAATATTCCTTGGCGAAAGTTTAAATATAAAAATGATTGCAGGCTGTGTAATAATTTTTACAGCAATAATAATTACTGAAACAAAACTTAGTTTTATAAAGGCTAAATCCCAAAGCATAGTTTAAAAATCACTTTTACATTAAACTAACAGCCTTACAATGAGATGTATAGAAAGGTATGTGAAATATATGGCCACAATTAAAGACATAGCCGAAAAAGCAGGGGTGTCTATAGCAACGGTTTCAAGGGTTTTGAATTATGATGATACCTTAAACGTAGCCGACAGTACGAGAAAGAGAGTATTTGAAATTGCACAAGAGCTTGAATATGTTACTGCAAAAGAAAGAAAAAGTAAGATTCAGACCTATAAGATAGGCATAAAGAGGGAGTACTCTGATAAGGAAGAAATGGATGACACCTATTATTTCATTATAAGAAACTCTATAGAGAAAATACTTCATGAAGAAAAAATAGAGTTTTTTAATATTGGAAATGAGGAATCTTATGATAGGCTTAAAAGCCTTGATGGTGTAATTGCCATAGGAAGCCTTAGTGAGAATGATATAAATAATTATAAGTCTAGAAATAATAATATAGTTTTTGTAGATTATGCACCTGAGGATGATAGTCTTGATTGTGTTATAGTAGACTTGGGAAAGGCTGTAAAAAAGGCTTTAGATTACTTAACTTCTTTAGGTCACAAGGCCATCGGTTTTATTGGTGGAAGAGACTATAGGGAACAGGATAGCATAGAACTTATAGATAATAGAGAAAGAGCTTTTTATGATTATATGAGACTAAAGGGAATGTTAAATGAGGATTATATAAGACTTGGAAGCTTTACTCCTGCTAGCGGTTACAAGCTTACTAAGGAGATCTTAGATAATGGAAGTTACCCTACAGCTTTTATAATGGCTAACGACTCAATGGCTATAGGTGCTTATAAGGCAATACAGGAAAAGGGACTTAGAATACCTGAGGATATAAGCATAATAGGCTTTAATGATATATCCACCGCACAGTATATAGTACCTGCTTTAACCACAATAAGAGTGCATACTGACTTTATAAGCGAGACCGCAGTAGAACTGTTAATGGAAAGAATAAAAGATGAGCGTAAGATTAGCAAGAAAGTAATTGTGCCAACAAAGCTTGTAATGAGAGAAAGCTGTAAAAGAATAGAGTAGAGAATGTAAAACACCAAAGCAGTGAGCTTTGGTGTCTTTTACTATATAGCCAATGAAACCTCATTAACAATATGATTGAAGCGATGTCTACTAGAAATGCTATTTTTAATATGCCTAACTTTACCTTGTACCGAATAGATACTCCTGTTTAGCAAGATGGCTATCTCTTTATTGGTTTTACCTTGCTCTAACAATAAAATAAGCTTTTCTTCTTCTTTTGTTGTCCAACTAGTATATTCCTTCATCTTAAATATTGCGGTATCCTCTGATGTCTTCTGCTCAAGCCACTTGGGCAAGTTATAATTACCCATGGTATTGCTATCTATGAAGCAAGATTTAACAAGAGTCATATCAGCACATTTAGCATTCCATAAATTTTGGTGCTTATATAAAAATTCCTTAAAACTATCCATGCTTATTTGATATTTTTTCATAGATTTTATCTTGAATTTTCTATATTCTATATATCCATATTCCAACCAGTAATATATATTTCTTATTTCAATATTCAAAATATCAGCGATATCTTTAGGTCTTAAATATGTTCCATTAGCTATAACTTGATTTTTTAAACCAAGCTTATGTGCCTTTAATAGTATGGCATTCTCGCTTCTATTTAGTTTTTTTGAAATATTAGCAATTGTCATTTTACCCCACTTATCCAGCAGGTATTCTACTTCTTCTTTAGTCCAATTTTTTACTTGAGCTGTTAATCCTAAACATCTGGCTCTTTCTGTAATTGTTTTTATACTTCTATGTGACAATATTACATGTATATCTTGTACTGCTACTACATTATAATAGTCTTTTAATATTCTATCTTCTTCCTTAGTCCAAGGTTTTTTCATAGTAGTATAATAAATATTATCATTGAGAGAAAGTCCAAGTTTACTTACTTTATTTACAATACTTTTTTTGCTCCTACCTAAATTAAACATTAGAATATTAATATCTGTGTGTGTCCAGCTACTGCGAAGGTAGTTTTCTTCTTGGATAGTCCATCTTTTCATCATTAAATATACTCACCTGCTCCTTTGTTATTTTTAAAATCTCAGATTATCCAATCTTCGCCATTTACTTCTTATTCATTTTAGCTCAGCAAAAAAGCACCCAGACGGGTGCCATTATAACTAGTGCTGAAATCTTATCTAGTATACTTTGGCAACCTGGCAATCGTAGGAATATATTTTCCCTTAGACCCATAGCTTTGCGACCTTATTTTTCAATAAGTGTGCTATTATCATTGTATAATCTTTAATTTATTTAATTCGACATTTTCGTCAAAAATCCTCTATATTCAATCATTATATTTTGAATTTTTTAACCATATCATGAAGCTTATCTGAAAGTTCCGCTTGGCCTTGTGCTGACTTTGAAACTTCTTCAATAGCCACGGTTGTTTCATTTATGCCATTTTTTACTTCCTCAGAGCTGGCTGCAGACTCCCCAGTAGTTATAGATACATTTTGAAGAGCACCATTTACATGTTCTATAGTTTCAGCCATTTGCCTTGAGGCAATTGCTATTTCATGAGACATTGAGTTAATAAATTCTGCATCCTTTTCGTATTGTTTTCCTGTTTCTATGAGCATATCGTAATCAGGATTTACGTTATTTTCTATAAAATCTAATGTTTCTTTTGCACTCTGAGACAGGTTTTCAAAGGCAGCCTTAACTTGGTTAACAATACTATGTATATTAGATACTGCTTGAACTGACTGCTCTGCAAGGCTTCTTACTTCATCTGCCACCACTGTAAAGCCTCTTCCGTGCTCTCCGGCCCTTGCTGCTTCAATTGATGCATTCAAAGCTAGAAGATTAGTTTGCTCTGCAATATTTCCTATGGTCTCTGCTATTACTGTAATCTCCTCCACTATTTTACCATCTTCGATTGCTTGCTTTCCTTTTGTGTATTTATCTTCATATATTCCTTTGGATATTTGTGCTGAATTAATAGCCTTTTCTTTAACTTGAGCTGCCCTCTTTTTGATTTCTACTACGGAAGCATTTCCCTTTTCAGCTTTGTATGCAAGCTCTTCTGTAGTTGAAGCTATTTCCTCCATAGATGCACTAACTTCCTCAGCAGAGGCACTAAGTTCTTCTGCCCCCTTTGATATTTCATTTATGGAATAATTTGCACCTTCCATTTGTGATGATATTTCTTCTATGGTCGCTGTTAATTCTTCACTGGATGAAGTCATTTCATCTGTACTAGAATTTATTTCAGCAATCAAATTCTTTATATTTAAAGCTGCCTTGTTAAGTGCCTTTGACATTTGTCCTAGTTCATCATGAGCAGCTATTTTTATTGTTTGTGTCAAATCTCCATCTCCAAAGCCTTCAGCAAAGCTTATTACAGTTTTCATTCTCCTAGCAAGCCACATAGAAATTGAATATCCTAGTATTACTGCTAGGAGTAAGCCAACGGCAATAATAATCATTGTAGCATTTATTGAAGACTTAAATACAGCCTTATTATTTATGTAAGCCTTCTCTGCATTGCTTTCATTATATTTTATTAAGTTTTCAAGAGCTGAAAATACCTCGTCTCTTTTTTTTGAAACTTCAGGATATTTAGCAATTGCTTCCTCATATTTACTGTCATTAACATATTTAATAAGTTCTTCTCTTAAGCTTCTATAATCTGCTAACAATGTATTTAACTTATCAATCAGGCCTTTCCCCTGTGAAGATAAAATTAGCTTATTGTAATCCTCCAAAAGTTTATTATCTTTTTCAGTTAGTGCTAAAATTTCATTTTGATATCTCTGTATTTCACCTGTATCTCTGGTATTAATCAAGAATGCCACATTGGTGGCAATGGTTTCGAGATTCATTTTAAAATCTTTAATAATGCTTATGCTCTTTAAATGCCGTTCATAAATACTATCAGAGTTTTCGTTTATTTTTTGCATGCTTGTGACTCCGATAAATCCTACTGCTCCAATAAAAAATGCTACAATGATGAAGGACAACATTAATTTTGTTTTTATTTTTAAATTGTTTAAGACCCTCATTGATAAGCATCCTCCCTTATTATTTATTTAATTTCTTACCATTTATATTTTTAGATTATCAATCATACTGCTTCTGTTTCAGCTTGTTTATATTTATTGTTAATTTTATTAAACTCTTGATGAATTTCTAGGAAAACCTCTACTATATAAGGATCAAAGTGTTTTCTAGAATCTTTTAATATTCTTTTTACTGCTTCATTGTGATCTAATACATCTTTATAAGGACGCCTGGACACTATAGCATCATAAGCATCAACTATTGAGAATATTCTTGCTGATAAAGGAATCTCATTACCTTTTAAACCATGTGGATAACCAGTGCCATCATATTTTTCATGATGATATAATGCAATATCCTTAGCCATCCTTAAATAACTAGCTGAAGTATTAGTTCGTTCAATTATTTCATTAATTGTTTCTGAACCAATCAGAGTATGTGTTTTCATCTCTTCAAACTCATCTTCGGTAAGATTGTTTGGATTTAAAAGAATACTATCCTTTATACCAACCTTGCCAATATCATGCAATAGGCTTGCTCGTTCAATGTTTCTTATAAAATTAGAACATAAGCCTAATGACTTAGACAAAAGTACTGCATATTCCTTTGTTCTTTCAAGGTGTGTCCCGGTTGTATCATCTCGAAGTTCAGCTAATTTAGCTAAGGCGAAAACAGTAGTGTCTCCGGAATTAAAATATTCTTCTGATATATCGTAAATAGTTTGATTGTATAGATTATTAATTATTGTTAAACACTTACTTATCTTGCTGCTATTTATATTCATTATAAGGATATCGATGCAACTTTCTTCAAAATATTGTATGGCCTTTATTAACTCATTACATGGAATATTTTTGGATAGTATATCATGAGCAATTAAAGTATTAACACCTTTATCCATCAAAAAAGTATCCGATAGAAGACATTGAATAAAATTGTTATATATTTTTTCAAGAGTACGCAATGAATATTCTAATATAGTATCATTTTTAATAAAATCAATAAGGTTATTCTTTATAAGCTTTTCCTTAGTTTTTAATTTTACAAGCTTTTCTTTAGATTTTAAGATTGAGGCAATTTCCCTTCTAAGATTCAAGTTGCCCAATGTATCCACTCACTTTCTATTCGTTTTAGTTCAACAAAAAAGCACCCAGACGGGTGCCATTATAACTAGTGCTGAATTATCTAGGTATACTTTGGCAACCTGGCAATCATAGGAGTATAGCTTCCCTTAGACCCATAGCTTTGCGACCTTATTTTTCAATAAGTGTGCTATTATCATTGTATAATATTCAGTTGATTGATTTATGCTTGCATTGATGTCTACTATAAACTTACAGATATGATTAACAAAAATGTAAATTAATGCATTAAAAAAATATTTTCTGTGTAATTGTATCAAATTTTGTTAGTCGAAGTAAGGGGAAAAATGTAATAAACTATATTTATTGTTGAAATTTACGGAATGTTTAAAATTAAAGTAAATTTAATTGTTCTAATTGTCGAATGATTTCTATTTATAGTACATTTTTAACCAACATCAGCTTATGTTGATAACAAAAGCTTTAAGTGGTATTATCGATATAGATTCAATTAGAAATAGTTATTTAGCCGAGTGAAACATAGATGTACTATGATTTTATTGGATTAAATACATAGAAATATATATAAAATTGAGGTGCCTTTTAGTGGGTAAAAAAGTAATAATAGCAGAGAAGCCAAGCGTTGCGAAAAACATAGCTGAGGCTCTCAATATAAAAACACGAAAAGATGGATATCTTGAAGGACAGGATTATATTGTATCTTGGGCTTTTGGACACCTGCTGCAGCTGTATGATGCTAAAGACTATGATGCTGATATGGCTGCGTGGAGAATGGAAAAGTTTCCTTTTATTCCGCAAAGCTTTAAATACAAAGTAAAGAGTGATTCTTATGATAAGTCTAAAAAAGACAGTGGCGCAAGCAAACAGATAAATATTATTAATTATTTAGTTTCAAGAGATGATGTAGAAGCAGTTATATCAGCTTGCGATTATGATAGGGAAGGACAAATTATTGGAGATATTATATTAAAATATCTAAGGGTAAAAAAGCCTATATATAGATTGCTGCTTAATGAATGGACACCTAAAGAGGTACTTATGGGCTTAAGCAAGTTAAGGCCAAATGATTTGATGAAGCCAATGCAGGATGCGGGAATCAGCAGGCAGTGGGCGGATTGGGTTATTGGAATAAATTTAACCTCAGTAGCTACTTTAAAGTATCAACGGGGTAAGGGCAAACCGTTAAATATCGGCAGGGTTATATTACCTACTCTTAAAATTATTTATGATAGGGATAAGGAAGTAGAAAATTTTGTTCCTAATGATTATTTTAAGCTTCAAGGAACCTTTAAGACAGACAAAAATCAGGAATATGACGGAGTCTATACACTTAAAGAGCAAGAAAAATTCAGTGATAAAAAAGAACTTGAAGAAGTTTTAAAAGATTTAAAGGGCAAAAATGGAATTATAATAGATAAAGAAGTAGAAAAGAAAAAAGAGTATCCTCCATTCTTATTTAACTTATCAAATTTACAGGGATATGTAACAAGTAAAAATAAAGGCTGGACTTCTGATAAGGTACTAAAGGTAGCCCAGGGCTTATATGAGAAAAAACATATTACCTATCCAAGGACTGCCAGCTCTGTGCTAGAGGAAAGCTTAGCAGGGAAAGCAGAAGATGTATTGAAGCTATTAAAGAAGGGGCTGCCCTTTGAGAATGAGGTTAGATTTCAAGTAACTAAAAGAGTGTTTGATAATTCAAAGGTAGAAAGTCATAGTGCTATAATACCTACCTATATTTTGCCTAAAAGTCTTTCTAGTGATGAGGCTATAGTATATACTGCCATCAAGAATAGGTTCATTGCTCAGTTTATGCCTGTAGCAGAAGTTGAGGAAACAAAAATAACCACTAGAATAATAGATGCTGCACTTGAGGGAGTATTTCTATCTAAGGGGAAGGTTCAGATAGTTGAAGGCTGGAAGAAGGTGGAGAAAATTGAATCTAAGGACACTATATTGCCCTTAGTTAATATTAACGAACCTGTTCAGCTGGTAGATGCAAAAATAACCTCCCATAAAACTACCCCTCCAAAGCATCATATTGAAAAAACTTTATTAAGAGTTATGGAGACTTGCGGCAAGAAGTTTGAAGATGAGGAAAGCAATGAGATGATGGCTGCTTTACTTAGCGGCTTTAGCATTGGAACTCCTGCCACCAGAGCGGAGACCATAAAGAAGCTAAAGGATATTGGATATATTTATAGTAAGGATAAATCACTCTTATGCACTGAATTAGGCAGGAAAATAGTAGAGAACTTTCCTATAAAGGAATTATTTGATTTAGAATACACAGGAAGACTAGAAAAGACCTTGTCAGATATAGAAAAACAAAAATTTAATAAACAGGATTTTTTAAAGCTAGTTTTTGAATTCGTTGCAAAGTCAGTGAATGAAATAAAGAGAGATAAACCTATTATAATGAATGACTACTCTCAAAAGGCTAAAGCTTATGGAAATAATAGTGATAGTCATGAGGAAAAAGCTAAGCAAGTTAAATCTGCTAGGGCCAAAAAGAAAACAGATGCAAGTATATCAGATAAGCATTCTGAGAGAGCGGCTTCAGCCGAAGAAATTACAACAGAAACCTTTGGAAAGTGCCCTCTATGTGGTCATGACATTATAGAAGGTAAAAAAGGCTTTGGCTGCAGCAATTGGAAAAGTGGCTGCAAGTTTGTTATTTGGAAGGAAGATGAATTTATAAAGTCCCTTAATAAGAAAGTTACAAAGACTATGGTAAAAAAGCTATTGAAAAGTGGCAGAGTAGAGCTGAAAGGCATTGGCTATATTAGTTATATAAAAAATATTAAAAATAATAATTTTAGTTGGAAGCTTGAAGAAAATTAACAGAGGCAGCAGGTGATGCTTCTAAAATGAATGCTCCCTGCCATCTGCAATGGCACGGGAGCATGGACTTGTCATCAATTATATGTCAGGGTTCATCATTGTTCCTATAAACAAAGGAAGATTTGTTTCATTGTCTACTATAGCATAAACAAAAGGACGATTAAGTGTTATATTATGAGACATGGAAATCCCTTTGGTTCTTATTTCAACCTTTGTAACCGCTCCTGCTTTTGTTCCTTCAGTATCTACTGTAATAAAGGTCTTATGGAGTACATCACCTATATAAATTTCTCCTGGATTCACATTAGCCATTTTTGTAAAGTCAGCTTTTTCGTCAGTAAAGCAATCCTTAAGCCCCATTTTTTTTAAAGGCTCCACAAGTTTAATCTCATACTCTGATTTAAATTTAGGCAGCGCAGCACTTACCTTATCCTTTGACTTGTTTTTCATAAGATTTATAAAACCTTCTCCAGAAAGTGATGTAACATAGCTGTCTATGCTAATTCCTTCATTGGGCAGCAGAGCAACAAAGCTGTATTGCCCGCTAGCATAGGGCTTTATAAAGCCTTGAGCCTTGTCATCCTTTAAATAGATATCTTCCTCTGAATACATAAAATCTACAGACTTTTTTGTTCCATCTATCAATTCAAAAGGACCCTTTCGAACTTCTTCTTTTGCATAGGGCTTTTTCCACTGATCCTCAAAAAACACCGCATTAATCAAATACATAATGGTGTTGGCATCAATTTCATCAATGATTTTATCTATCAAGTTACCTGTATTATTTTTAACCCAGTTATTTATATCCTTGACAGTTTCTTTAGAATTAAAATCTGCTTTATAGGCTGCAGCATTATAATAGTCAGCATTGGTCTGTAGAAAATCCTTTTTTATGTCAAGGCTGTCATCTTTCCTGTACCAAATTGAATTTGCAATGCTTAGCTTACCGCTATACACATTAGTTAACCTTTTGGAAAGACTATTATAATAGGTGTTCAATTCCCTTATATTAATGCTTTTCTTTCCAAGCAAGGCTTCAAATTCCTTTAAGGTATTGTTATCAGCTCCGTTAGCAGTCATGCCAAGAGCTAGGTAAACTGAGGTTGGAGACACCAGCGAATTTTTGTCTTTAGTGTAGGCTTTCTTAAATAATTCTACCGAAAAATCTGCAGTAGAACGTAGAAATTGCTCCTTTAGCTCAACAGCTTCCACCTTTTGTGCTGTAATTCCTTTCATAAGATCACTAGCATAAACCTTTGCCGGTCCATTAGAAAATATACCCGTAAACATAACTATAAATGCAATAACTGCTGCCACAGTTGGAATTCCTATAAAACCTAATTTTTTAAAATTTATTTTTTTTGCTATTTTTACTTCATTTCTCAATTTAGTTTTAGACTCCTGCGACATATCAAGCTCGTTTAAGTTTGCATCTGCTATATTTTTAAGATCCTCTAGCCTTTTCATGAATCTAATCCTCCTTTAACATTTCTTTAAGCATGTTAGGGGCTCTTCTAATTCTCACAGATATGGTATTTTCCTTTTCCTTAAGTGCTTTAGATATTTCAGATACACTCAGCTCCTGATAATAGCGAAGCAATATTACCTGCCTATATTTAATCGGGAGTTTATATACTGCATTGAGCAGCTCTAGTGACTCTTCATTGCGAAACTCAGAAACAGCTTCATCCTCTGAGGCATAAGCTAGAGAGATGCAGTCATTGCCGAAAATTTCTCTGTAGGAGTGTTTTCGCATATAGCTCCTGCACACATTTATGGCAATCTGAGTTATCCAGGTTTTTTCACTGCTGTGTCCTTTAAAGCGGTTATAGCCCTTATAGGCCTTATACAAAGCTTCCCAAGCTGCTTCTTCAGCAAGATGAACATCTTTTAAAATCATATAGCATAATCTAGTGAGACTTCTAGAGTATTGTTCTATGAGTTTGTCAATGTTCGGTTTGTCCTCCTGGGCAGTTGATAAAACAAAAAACATTTTCTATCCTCCCTCCACCTATTTGACGCATTTAATTTGAAAAATATGACAAAATAGATAAAATAATTTAAGTTCTTAATTTTAGCTTATAATATATGTTAGATTGCACACAATAAGCAATTTAATATTATACAAATTTATTATTCTTTATTTATTATTGGAGGAATCCAACAATATAATATAGAATGTATAAATGATATAAAGAGGAGGTTTTTTAATGAAAATATTATTTTTTGGTGTTATAATTGCAGCATTTTTATTAGTGACTTTCTTTGGTTTAGGACCAGTACTTTTTGCTGATGGTTCACTAAGTGAAAGGATTGTTACTTTGTTAGTTGTGGTGCTAATATACTTATTGTTGGGATGGATTGTTGTATGGTTTAGAAGGCGAAATAGAAATAATAAAAATTAATCAATATATGCAAGTAGAGAGTTATTATGAACTATGGTTTTGCTACAGTGAAGATTAAAAGTTTGTAGGAATCCATTGAGTTTTATACAGGGCTTTGTTAAATGAATAAAAAGTGATAAGATAGAAATACAATATGAATATACATAGGAGGAATAACCATGCCATTATTAAGACTAAGAGCTATAGAACCTAATAAAATATGTTTAATGAGCAAGGAATTAGTAGATGAATTGCAGCAACTGCTTCAATGCCCAAGAGACTATTTTACCCTTGAAGCAATTAACTCCATATTCATAAGGGACGGAGAATTTGCAGCTGGAAGCCCAGTAGTAGAAGTTTCATGGTTTGATAGAGGACAAGAAATTCAGGATAAGGCTGCAAAGATAATTACGCAACATGTGCAGTCAATTGGGTATAATAATGTTGATGTGATTTTTATAGCACTTGATGAAAAGAAGTATTATGAAAACGGTATACATTTTTAAAATAAGGCTTAAGAATTAATTAGTCTTAATTGCATAGGATACAGGAGGAAATTATTATGAGTGTAAAAGAAAGAATTGAGCAGTTGAGAAATTTGATGAGAGAAAGAGGAATAGAAGCATATATAGTGCCAAGTTCAGATCCTCATCAAAGTGAGTATGTGGCAGAGCATTATACCGCAAGAACTTTTATAACAGGCTTTACAGGTTCTGCAGGAACAGCGGTTGTAACACTAAAGGAAGCAGGGCTTTGGACTGACGGAAGATATTTTATACAGGCAGAGAACGAGCTAAAAGGTACAGGTGTTACTTTATTCAGAATGGGAGAAGCTGGAGTACCAACAATTGAAGGTTTCTTAAAAGATTCTCTTGATAAGGAAGCAAAGGTTTCTTTTGATGGAAAAGTTATTTCTGTAGATTATTTTAGAAACTTAAAGAAAACACTAGAAAATAAAGAATTCTGCTATGAGGTTAATTATGATTTAATAGATAAAATCTGGGCGGATAGACCAGTTAAACCGTCTACAGAAGTAATTCTGCATGATATAAAATATACTGGAAAGTCAAGAGAAGAAAAGCTTGCAGAAGTAATTAAAGAAATGAAATCTGTTGGTGCAGACCACTATGTAATATCAGGTTTAGATGATATAGCATGGCTTTTAAATATCAGAGGAAGAGATGTAAAATGCAATCCATTAACAATATCTTATGTAGTTATTTCAAATGCTAAATGCTATTTGTTTATCGATGATAGAAAAATTAGTCCAGAAGTTAAAGCAGAACTTGAAAAGGCTAACGTAGAAATTAGACCGTATGACAGTGTAGGCGAGTTTTTAGAAAATATTACTGAGGGAATAATGTTGCTTGATCCATCCAAGACGAATACTTGGGTGCATAGCGCTATAAAGATAAAGACTATAGAAGCTATGGATATAACTACAAGATTTAAGGGAATAAAGAACGAAACAGAAATTGAGAATGTAAGAAATGCAATGGTAAGAGACGGTGTTGCTATGGTTAAGTTTATTAACTGGATAAAGAAAACCATAAAAACTCGCAATATTACAGAAATAGAAGCATCAGATAAGCTTGAGGAAATAAGAAGGGCAGGAGAAAACTTCTATGATTTAAGCTTTGGATCAATTTCAGCTTATAAAGGAAATGCTTCAATGCCTCACTATCATGCTACAGAAGAAAATCAGGCAACTATAAAGCCAGAGAGTCTTTATTTGATAGATTCCGGCGCTCAATATTTAGATGGAACAACTGACATTACAAGAACTTTGGCAATGGGAAGATTAACCGAGGAAGAAAGGACAGATTTCACCCTTGTGCTTAAAGGCATGATTAATTTATCCAGGCAAAGATTTTTGTATGGCACTACAGGATCAAACTTAGATATTCTAGCTAGAATTCCACTATGGAATGCAGGTATAGATTACAAGCATGGAACAGGACATGGAATAGGCTTTTTCCTAAATGTTCACGAAGGTCCTCATAGAATAGCTATGGTTCCTAATACCATCAAGCTTGAAAAGGGAATGATCGTATCTAATGAACCAGGGGTTTATAAAGCAGAAAAGCATGGAATAAGAACAGAAAACTTGGTTGTTGTCCAAATGGACGAAAAGACTGAATATGGCGGCCAATTTATGAAGTTTGAGACCTTAACCTTGTGTCCTATAGATTTAGAAGCTATTGATACAGCGTTATTAACCTCTGAAGAAAAGACGTGGCTAAATGACTATCATAAAACTGTATTTAATAAGCTGTCTCCAGATTTAGAAGGAGAAGAACTTGAATACTTAAAGTCAGCAACAAGAGAAATATAGAAGAGGGCAGAGGATACTTTCAGAAGCATATAAAGCTAATGTGGCAGGGGGAATATCCTCTGCCACATTAGCTTTTTTAAACAATATACATTCATAGCTGTTTCAGTTAATAATATTTATTTTATATAAGCTGTTCATTATCCATAGAACGAGTACATACTAAAGTTCTGCTTCCTATAAAATTAACACTAGTAGAGAAGGCAGTAGCAATAATTTGTGCAACCATACTATCAAAATAAAGTCCGTCAACTAGAACATACATTGTCAGAAGATTTATACCTATGGATACTACATTAACAAAGGTAAATTTCACAAGCTGCAAAATGATTTTCTTATTGTTGTCATTGAAAGTCCATCTTTTATTAAGAATATAACTATTGGTCATACCGAAAACATAGCCAATTACAGAGCTTAATATATAATTAAAACTAAGTAGCTTGTTAAGCACATAAAAGGTTAATAAGGAGATTAGCGTATTAATACCTCCCACAATAAAAAACTTCACAAGCCTAACCATTTTCCTCAACACCTGTGCCTTTATAATTAGTTAAATCCTTGGAAGCCTCCAGTTCATTAGCGATTATATATAGAGGCGTTCTTAGATTTTTATATAGATTTATTTTTTTGTTTAGAGTATATACTGAATTTTTGGGGGTGGTTTCTAGGTTAATTTCCCTATCAATTACATACAAAGGCCTGCCCTTACTCTCATCATAAATCCTTGCTATATATTCACCTATTATTCCTATAGAAAGCAGTTGAATTCCTCCTATTAAGGTTACTAAAGTTAAGGTTAATGTCCACCCTAAAGCAAGACTTTTTAGGCCTAAAATTGGGTTTATAATAGAATGAAGAACTATAATTAGCGCCATCAAAATAGCTATTGACCCAAGATATTCCACTAGCTTTAAAGGCTTTACTGAAAAAGAAAAGATTCCGTCCAAAGCTAATTTTATCATTTTCTTAAGAGGATACTTTGTTTCACCTGCAAAACGTTCTTTTCTTTCGTACTCTAGTGGAATCTGCTTAAAACCTGCCCAACTAGCCATACCCCTTAGAAATCTATTATGTTCTGGCATTTTTTTAAGCACTTCAACTACCTTTCGATCTATGAGCCTAAAATCGCCAGTGTCTACAGGGATTTTAACTGTACTCAATTTATCTAAAAATCTATAAAAAATTTTTGCTGTAGCTAATTTGAACCAATTCTCGCCATCACGCTTTTTTCGTTTGCCGTAAACTACCTGGTAGCCTTGTTCCCAAAGCTTAATCATTTCAGCAATAAGCTCAGGGGGATCTTGAAGATCCGCATCTATAATAACTATAGCATCTCCTTTAGCTTTATCCATACCAGCGGTAACGGCTATTTGATGCCCAAAGTTTCGCGAAAAACTAATAACCTTTACATGCGGATCAAATTGTGCTATTTTCTCCAATAGTTCTAGGGTTCTGTCGGTGCTTCCATCGTTAACAAACACCAATTCATATTTTAAGTTATTTTCAGTAGCTACATGAGTTAGCCTTTTGTAGCATTCATCTACAACTTTTTCTTCAAAATACATAGGAACTATAATTGAAACTAATGTTGGATTCATGATAAAACCTCCAAATTCCTTTAATTCTAGCTATCATAGTAATTTTTACCTAAGTTTTGAATTCTTATACTTTAAGAATAATGCTTTAAGCTAAGTATGCCTAAAGCATTATTCTATGTTAATAACTATAATACTAGGTTGAAATATGAAGGTTTTTTAATTCTTTATTCCTAATAGAGTATATTTTAAATTATTATGCTCTAATTAGAACTGTAAATTTTACAGTTAAGTGCTATTTAGATTTCACATATATAATATCTTTATTATCAATCTTTTCTATTGAAAGAGCTTTTAAGCTGTCTTCATTTATAATTATTTTTGTTTCATCTGCCATTGAAACTGGCATTTTAGAAATATCCTCGCCCTTTAAAACTTTGACAGCCATTTCACCGGTTTTATAGCCTAATTTATAATAGTCTATTCCTTGTGTTGCTAAGGCGCCAGCTTCCACAGAACCACCTTCAGAAGCTATAACTGGAATCTTTTTCTCTAAGGTTTTTTGAACAATGATAGGCATAGAAGATACTGCTAAATTATCTGTTGGAACAAATAAAACATCGATTTTACCCACAAGGCTGCTAATAGCTTGATTGACTTCATTTGTACTGGTGATACCAACAGGGAGAACCTCATAGGCATTTTTTTGAGCATATTCCTTTAATTGATTAACTTGAACCTCAGAATTAACCTCGCTGGTATTATATAGAACTCCTATTTTTTTAGCTTTTGGAACTAGCAGCTTAATCAAATCCAAATGCTTAGCTACTGGTATATAATCTGAGGTTCCAGATACATTAGTATCAGGCTTTTCTAAGGATTTAACTACTCCCGCAGCTGCAGGATCAGTTACTGCGCTTATTAGTATTGGAATCTTTTTAGTTGCATTATAAGCAGCTTGTGCGGAAGGTGTTGCAATTGCAAAGATTAGATCTTCCTTTTGAGAGGCGAATTGCTTTGCAATAGTTTGTGATGTATTTAAATCACTTTGAGCATTTTGATAACTAATTTCCAAATTTGTACCTTCTTTATAGCCATTGTCTTCGAGTGCCTTTATAAAGCCTTTTCTGGTGTCGTCTAAGGCAGTAAACTCAGCAATCTGACTTATACCAATTTTAATCTTATCTCTTGTAGCATCTGTTCCAGTAGCCTTGCCGCATCCCGTTAGTAAAGTAGATCCAATCGCTAATGCAATTACTAGTTTACTTGTCATTTTAATTTTTACCATTTTAATAGCCCCCTTATTTTTATATAGCATATTCAAATTTTTCTAGAATACTTTCAATTGTTAAGTTTTTCTTTTCATCGTCTCTTACATCTAGCACAATCCCTCCTTTGTGAAGCATAATTAACCTATTTCCATAGGCAAGAGCATGTTTTAGATTATGAGTTACCATTAAGGTAATAATATTCTTTTCTTTTACAATTTTATTTGTTAACTCCATAATCTCATTTGATGTTTTTGGATCTAATGCAGCAGTATGCTCGTCTAAAAGTAAAACCTGTGGATTTGAAACACTTGCCATAACTAGTGCAAGAGCTTGCTGCTGTCCACCAGATAAGTATTTAACCTGAACGTCTAAGTATCTTTTTAAGTCTAAAGATACAACCTCTAACAGATGTTCAAGTTTTTCAGTCTTATGACGTAGACACTTCTTAAGATTCAGTAGTTTTCCTTTGTTTAATGCAAAAGACAAATTCTCTCTAACTGTCATTGAAGGACAGACGCCTGCAGCAGGATTTTGAAACACTCTGCTAATTAATTTTGTTCTCCTATGCTCTGGTAATGCAGTTAAAGACATATCGTTTAAAGTGATTTCGCCTGAGCTTTCTTTTACACGCCCTGAAATAATGTTTAGCAGGGTAGATTTTCCAGTGCCGTTACTGCCTATAATACTGATAAATTCACCTTTATTTATATTGAATGAGAGGTTTGAAAACAATGTATTAGGATCCCCGTAGGGATTAGAAAAACTTTTTGATAGATAGCTAATTTTCAACATTTAAATAGCCCCCTTGTTGATTAGTCCTTGCAGATACTGTTAGCTTTTCAAAAGACTTAAGACGACCTGCTGCTAAAAATAAAACTATTACTAGAGAAGTAACCATCTTTAAATCACTTGCAGACATGCCTAAATTCATAGCTAAATAAATTGTAAATTGATATATAATTGTTCCAGTTAATATAATGCTAGTTTCTTTTAAGAATTTTACGCTTTTTAAAAGTGTTTGACCTATAATGATTGATGCAATACCTAAAACCAGAGTTCCTATTCCCATAGATATATCTGAGAAGCCTTGGAACTGAGCCATTATACTTCCAGAAAAACATATTAGTGAGTTAGACAACATAAGCCCCAAAACCTTTATGGTATCAACTTTTATACCGAATGAGCTAACCATTTGTGAATTATGGCCAACAGCTTTAAGGGTATATCCAAGACCAGTCGTTAAAAATAGATCAAGCAATGCCTTAAATACAACTACCATAGCTAAAGCAAGAATTACTGGTGGAAGGTTATTTTTAAATAAATGATTTGTGTTGAATAGTGGAACATTAGCCTTTCCCATAATCCTTAAATTAATAGAGTATAAAATACCCATAGTTAAAATTCCAGAAAGTAAATTTGAAATTTTTGCTTTTACATGCAATAGACCGGTTAGTAGGCCAGCTCCTAATCCAGCTATTAGCGCCAATAAGGATCCCATAATTGGTGACAATCCATTTTTTAATGATAAAGCAACAATAGCTCCTCCTAGAGCAAAACTACCGTCTGCAGACATATCGGGAAAATCTAAAACCTTGTAACTTATATACACCCCCAAAACCATTAATCCTAAAATTAAACCTTGCGTTCCTACAGACATTACTGCATCCATAATATTTGCCCCCTTTAAATAATTTTGAATATAAAAAAGCCACATAAATTTCTCTATGCGGCAAAAAACGAAAAAGCCACATAGATTATCTATGTGGCTCTATATATAGTTGCAATGAAAAATTCATAAACTAGCTAGCCAACATAGATACAAACCCTAGATCAGTCCATAACTCCTGGGGTTTGTATCCATGCTGAAGCACAAGTACAAACCCTATCTAAATTGGCTATTAAAAAAGAATTGTACTTGATTGTTTACTAAAGTTCTCATTGTTCATCGCTCCTTATGCTTAATTAATCTAATTTTATAAAAGTATATCATGCTAAATCGAAGAAGTCAATGTGAAATTAGATATATTTATTTAATTGCGGACTTCCAAGAAGTAACAAACTCTTCCAATATTTTGTGAAGAGCTTCACCAATTTTTGAGTAAGCCTCATCATTAAGATTTGCCAGGGATATTCTAATAGACCATTGTGGACCTTGAAAGCCACCGCCGCTTAATAGCACTATGGAGGATTCTTCGGCTAAACGATATAAAATATGTACTGGCTTGTAATTATCTTCAAGATACTTTCCGAATTCACTGCCGTAATAGAAGGTAGCCCATTCCAGTAAATCGAATTCTGTATAGTAGGCTGCGTCATAAGGGTCCTTTCTTAAATCGAAGCCTAATCCATTAAACAAAAGTTTTTGCCTGCGTCTGCAAATATTCTTTGTAAGCTCTTTGTATCTATTTCCTTTATCTTGAAGAGCAAATGCACAGAAGAATGCCATTTGAACCTGTTGTGGTGTTGACAGTCCTGCGGTATGATTAAGAGCAACCTGACGGCTGTCAGCTACTATTCTATCTATAAAGGCTATATCATCAGGAGTAGTAGATAATGCTCCGTAGCGCTGCTTAAGTTCAAGCTTTTTATTCTCTGGAAGCTCCTTTAATAATTTATCAAATATATTGTTTTCGTAAAGAGAGATTGTTCCGAGCCTCCAGCCCGTTACTCCAAAATATTTTGAGAAGGAATAAACACCTATTGTGTTATAGGGCAAATCAGCCATAAGTGAACGGAAATTATCAACAAAAGTACTATAAACATCATCTGAGATAATCATTAAGTTTGGATTATAGTTCTCAACTATATCAATCAATTGTTTAACTGATTCAGGCTTCATGGCAACAGAAGGAGGGTTGCTTGGATTAACCATAAACAAAGCCTTAATATTGACATCCTGTAACTTATTTATTTCTGCTTCGGGATACTGCCAAGTGTGTTTGCCATCCTCTGTAAGCTCTATTGCTTTTATATAAACAACCTCGAAATCATAACGAGGCAGAAGAGGGATTTCCAGATAAGGTGTAAATATTGGAACCATAAGGGCTATTTTATCTCCATGAGATAGCAGTTCGTTAGCAATTAAAGTGTCAAAAATATAGCACATTGCAGCAGTGGCACCTTCTACAGCAAAAATATTAAACTTTCCTACAGGAGGTTTATTGTAGCACAGCTCTTGAACAAGATACTCATGAACGATCTTTTCTATGTGCACTAACATTCTGTCTGGTACGGGATAATTATCGCCAATGATGGCATCAGTAAGCTCAAATACCCAATTATCAGCATCAAAACCTTGATGTTTAATACCGTAATCAATTATTTTTGTCAAAAGCTCAACCCCGGGCAATGCTTTATGCTCCTTCAAGTAATCTGTTAACCTGTTTGCAATTCCTTTTTTCCTTGGCATGCCAGCTAAATCGCCCTCATTCCAAACCCTCCTTGTTTCTTCTACTGCAAACAGCCCAAAGATAAAAAAAGCCTCTCTAGGTGTAGCAGCTGTCCAATTTGGATTGCCTCTTCCAGCATCTAATAAGGCATGAGCACTTTTTTCTCGTTGACCTTCTGCAAGGTGAATTAATTTATTTTTAAATTCAAAAGGGCTGATTTTACCATAAATATTTTCTATTTCTTCACGTTGAACATTATGAATATCCATTAGTAGTACTCCTTATCTAAATCGTCTATAAATATTATTTAACCTATAGTGTTAGATAAGTTTTTGGAATTTATTCAAGGATATAAACTAAAGAAAAAATCCAGAGAAAATCTTCTCTGGATACTTTTTAATCATCAAGTATATTTTTATTTTCTTTAATAACCTCTATAAATGCATCTGCAATTTTAGGATCAAACTGACTGCCGCTGCATCTTTGTAGCTCTATAATACCTTCCTCACAGGTTTTCCTTTTATTATAAGGTCTGTTTGAAGTCATAGCATCAAAGCTGTCTACAACTGTTAATATTCTTGCAAGATAAGGTATGTCAACTCCCTTAAGATTATCTGGATAACCTTTACCATCATATCTTTCATGATGGTAAAGAATAAGAGGAAGTATATTGTTAAGTGATTTAACAGGTTTTATTATTTCAACTCCATTGGCAGGATGCTGCTTTAAGGTTTCCCACTCCTCATTTGTCAAAGGCATCTTTTTAATAAGTATTTCTTTAGCTATATTCATTTTCCCTATATCGTGTATATAGGCTCCATAAATTAGAGCTTTCCTATCCTCCTCACTGAGATTAAGCTTGTCAGCTATCAATCTGCAGTAAAAAACCACTCTTTCAACATGACCGTAGGTATATTTATCTTTAGCATTAATTACACTTATTAAAGTTTTTATTGAGGTTATAAGATCTATATGTTCCTCTTCTATATCCTTCTTCAATTCGTCCAATATAGAGGTATAAGCTTCAACCCTGTTTTTGTTGAAGAACTTTGCCCTATAAAGAGCATCATCGGCACTCTTAATAAGTTCTATATCACTCTTTGCTTTATCTGGATAAGAAGAAATACCTATTGATGCAGTTATTTTGCCATTTGGCTGATTTTCTTCGCCTTCAAAATAGGTTTCCTCTATTTTTTTTCTTATAGATTCTGCTATTGTAAAGGCATCTTCTTCTAAAGTATTTGGCAATATTATAGAGAACTCTTCTCCTCCATATCTTGCGACTATATCTTTTGGACGAACAATGTTTTTCAGAAGAGAACCTATAATTCTTAGCACTTCATCTCCCTTTTGATGTCCATAAAGGTCGTTGTAGTGCTTGAAATAATCTATATCAATGAATATCACAGAAATAGGAGATTTCTCCTTTTCGCAAGATAGTATTTTCTCTCTTAAAGTATCATGAAAAAATCTGTGGTTATATACTCCAGTAAGACCATCTTCATTTGCAAGACTCTTAAGTTCTTTAATATGTTCATCAGCAATTTTCACATAAAAGCCTAAGGGCCAAGCGGTAAGTATAAAAACTCCTGCTAAAACTAAGTCGTTTTGGAATGTTTGATTATAAGAAGAACCAGTTGAATTTATAAGGTCAATAGCTAAAATGAAAAATGAAGAAATATATGCAACGATTAGGCCTTGCTTCATACCAGACTGTATAGTAGTTGTAATTATAATAAATAAAAACAAAAATTTATACTCGCTTGCACTTGCGCCTGATAGCAGTACAACTATAAGAAATATTAAGATAAATAGAAAGTTTTCTGCCTGTTGTATATAGTAAAAATGTTTTGTTCTAAATCTTTTAACTGCGGAGAGCGTCCAAATACAGTATATTAAAGACAGAATAAGTACAGGTATAATAATAGTATATAGGGAGATTATATTATTCTTATTGTAAGTAATAAAGTTATAACTAAGTATTCCAGAAAATAATAGAGAAGATAATTTTACTACTGATAATATATCGTTAATTTGTTTTCGCTTATTTGCT
>CAZMQY010000022.1:5523-22282 GCA_964568335.1 uncultured Clostridium sp. | reverse complement strand
CTTTCTCAAAAGTTAAAAGGTGCTAAATATATTGACATATTGAATATGGGAGGAGGAATATTGAGCTCTGTCAGGCAAACAAGAGAGGCCTCCTTTGAAAAGCTGTTTGAAGAAAGCAAAAACAGGCTTGATTTGATGTTGCTTCATGGAACTACAACTATTGAAAGTAAGTCAGGCTATGGCTTAAATTTTGAGGATGAAGTTAAAATGCTTAAAGTTAATAAAGAGCTAAATGAAAATCATCCTATAGATGTAGTTTCAACTTATTTAGGTGCACATGCTGTACCAGAAGAGTACAAAGGCAGCAGGGATGAATATATAGACTTAATGATGGACAAGATTATTCCATATATAAGTGAAAATTCCTTGGCAGAGTTTATAGACTGCTTCTGCGAAGAAGGTGTATTCACTGTTGAGGAAAGCAGAAAAATCTTAAAGACCGGAATTAAAAATGGCTTGAAGGCAAAGCTTCATGCAGATGAAATAGAACCCATAGGCGGTGCAGAACTAGCGGCGGAGCTTAATGCAGTATCTGCAGAGCATCTTGTTGGTGCTTCTGAGCAGGGAATAGGAGCTTTGGCCGAAAAGGGTGTGGTAGCAGTGCTGCTGCCTGCCACTTCCTTTTATCTTATGCTGAATAAGTTTGCAAAGGCTAGAGCTATGATAGAAATGGGAGTACCTGTTGCTTTGGCTACAGACTGCAATCCGGGAACCTCACCTACAGAATCTCTTCAAACCCTTATGACCTTTGCCTGCTTTGGTATGAAAATGCTGCCTGAAGAAATTATAAATGCTATGACTATCAATGCAGCCTGCGCTATTGATAGGGAAAAGGAAATAGGAAGTATTGAGGTAGGAAAAAAAGCAGATATAGTTATGTTTAATAGTAAAAATTTAAGTTATTTATTTTATCATTTTGGAACAAATGCTGTACATACAGTAATTAAAAGTGGTAAAGTAGTTGTAGATAATGGAAGATTAGTGGAAGGATGTGCAATGTAATGCTTCAAAATTTAACTCTTAAAGCTTTTGCAGAAGAATTGGGATCAAATTCGCCTGCACCAGGAGGCGGAAGTGCCGCTGCGCTAGCAGCTTCCTTAGGAAGTGCACTTGGTTCAATGGTTTTTAACTTAACTGTTGGCAAAAAGGCTTATAACGAATATGGCGACGAAACAAAAAACTTAATTTTGATGGCTTTAGAGGAAACAAACACAAATAAGGATGAATTTTTAAACTTAATGGAAAAAGATGCAGAGGAATTTTTAGAACTGATGGATGCTTTTAAGCTTCCTAAAAATACAGATGAAGAAAAAGCAGTTCGAAGCAAAAAAATTGAAGAAGGCTATGTAAAGGCTCTTCAGGTTCCTTTAACTGTAGCTGAAAAAGCTTATGAGCTTTATAAGCATATAGAGCTTGCAGCAAATTTCGGCAACAGAAATGCTGTATCTGATGCTGGCGTAGCAGCACTTCTTCTCCAAACTGCCATAGAAAGTGCATTTTTAAATGTAAAAATTAATTTGTCAGGCATAACAGAGGAATCCTATAAGGCACAAGTTCAGCAAAAATGCGATGAACTTATTAAAGCAGGAATAAGTAAAAGAGACAATATAATGAGTATAGTAAATTCAAAACTATAAATAAAAAATCTAAGGATAGTGCTATATCCTTAGATTTTTTATTTTTACTGCTATGTGAAAAATACCTTTTAAGCGTTTACTCCCTTATTTAGGGAAGTTCATTTAAGGTTTTAAATTCAAAGCCTCTGCTTTTCCACTCTTTCAAAATAGAATCCATTATCTCAGTATTTGTTTTTGATACAGCATGCAGAAGAAATATACCGCCATTATGGGTTCTTTCCATTATTGTTTTCTTAGCTGCTTCCGGTGAAGGCTGCTGCTCTGGTATCCAATCTTTATAAGCAAAGCTCCAGAATATAGTCTTATATCCCAAGTCTTGTGTATACTTTAAAGAAAGTTCGCTGTACTTTCCCATAGGAGGTCTAAAAAATTTAGGCATCTTTTTCCCTGTAACCTCTTCATAGGCCTTTTCTGTAAGAATAAATTCTTCACTAAATTTTTCCTGTCCCTTTAAAGCTACCTGAGCCATGGAAGGGTGAGTATTTGAGTGGTTGCAAACAAGATGCCCTTCAGCGTCCATTCTCTTTATTAAATCCTTATTTCTTTTAATATAGTCAGAAGTAACAAAAAAGGCTGCTTTAACATTATTAGCTTTAAGAGTGTCTAAAATCTTGGAAGAATATCCATTCTCGTAACCTTCATCAAAAGTTAGATATATAACCTTATTATTTGTGTCTCCTAAATAATAAGCTGAATATTTTTTTATTAGGGCTAAAATTTCAGGTGGTTCTCCAGAAGGTGTACCATCCTTTTTGGGCTGGAAAAACCAACTTTTCTCTGCCGCATTCAGCTTTGAATTAGCAGCTTTATTTTCTGTTTGCTTAGGTTCAGCGTCTTTTGGAACCTCATCAACTTCTTTTTTCTCACCAAGCTTTGTTTCAGGTTCAGGAACCTTAGTGTTTTCAGGCACGATTATTTTTTCTTCAAAAGCGGGCTTATTTATATTTTCTGGATTCTTTGCTAGAGTAGTAACATCCTTTGTTGCAATATCTGCAAGCTTGTTGCAGCCTGATAATAAGATAGGCAATACCAAAATTATTGATAATATTTTCTTATTCATATTTATTGCCTCCTTTACTTATGGTATACTTTGTATGTCATTTATATATAAGCAATGGGTAAACTTAACTTATAAAGAATAAAAGCAGCAATTGTAATTTTTTTATTCTAAATATAAGTGTATAGTTGAGATTTTGACTTTTATACTAATTATACGATGGAGATTAACAGAATGTCTAACTTTTTTCAGGAAAAAATTGAAGAAGTATATGATGTAATTTTACAACCTATAGATATTATGTACAAACTAACTTCAATTAATAATTGCAAGGCGGCTTTAAATATTGGAAGACATGAGAGTTTTGGTGAATACTACTTTAATTTAGTACAGGATAAGAAAATAAAGGGTGTTGTTTATACTCCAATAGAAATAGCTCAATACATAGTAGAAAACACAATTGATAAGTATGATATAATACGGAATCCATTTGTTAAAATAGCTGATCCTTCCTGTGGCTGCGGTAATTTGATAATCCCATGCTTTTTGAGTTTACAAAAGCTTTATAGAGAGAACTTAAAAGAGATTAATGAAAAAAATAATATGAATTTGACTAAACAGGATATAAATAAGCATATAGTTGATAATAATTTATTTGGATTTGATATTGATGGATTTGCATTAAGAATTTTAATCATAGATTTATTTAATGTAAGTCATAACCTTAATGAGGATAATTTCAAAATAAGAGATTTTCTTTTAGATAATAATGAAAAGTTTGATGTATTCATAGGAAATCCTCCATATATAGGACAAAAATCAATTGATAAGGAATACTCTTCTTCTATTAAAAAGCTGTATAGAGAACTTTATAAGGATAAGGGAGACTTATCCTATTGCTTCTTTGGTGCAGCTCTGAATAATTTAAATAAAAATGGAAAGTTAAGCTTTATTACCTCTAGGTATTTCCTTGAATCTCCAAGCGGTGAAATTTTAAGAAAGATTTTAAAGGAATTTTGTTCAATTGAAAAAATAGTTGATTTTTATGGAATAAGACCTTTCAAAAATGTGGGTATAGACCCAGTAATCATATTTGTAGAGCTTGGAGAGTGCAAAGAGGAAATTGAGGTTATCAAGCCCTTAATTAACAAAGAAAAACTTTTTTTTGATTCTTTATTTAAAAATACAAGCAGCAGCTTTAATAGCTTTCATATTAATAAAAATCTCTTAAATGATAAGGGATGGATACTTAGAGATGAAAAGGAAAGAGCTATAATAAATAAAATTGAAAAAAGGTGTTTCACAAGCCTTGGAAATATTTGCGAAAGCTTTCAGGGGATTATTTCAGGTTGTGATAAAGCTTTTGTTGTAGATGAAGAAACAATAGCGAAGGAATCATTGGAATATGATTTAATAAGACCATGGATAAAAAGCAGTTTTATAGAAAAAGGAAGTGTTAACAGGGGAAAAACCTATTTGATATATTCTGATTCTATAAGTGATGAGAAAAAATATCCTAACACAATCAGGCATATAGGTCGTTATAAAGACAAGCTTAAAGAAAGAAGAGAATGTAAAAATGGAGTAAGACTTTGGTATGAACTTCAGTGGGGGAGGACAGAAAGTATTTTTAAGGGAGAAAAAATAGTATTTCCTTATAAAGCAAATAAAAATAGGTTTGCAATAGATAAGGGAAGCTTCTTCAGCGCTGATGTATACTGTCTTATTTTAAAAGAAGCTGTACCCTTTACCTATGATTATCTTTTGAAGATATTAAACAGCAAGGTATATGAATACTATTTTAAAACCTTTGCTAAAAAGCTTGGAGAGGATTTATATGAATATTATCCTAATAATCTCATGAAGCTTTGTATGCCGACTATGATGAACTTATCTGATAATGTGGACGACTTTTTATATCATTTTTTTGATTTCAATGATTTTGAAAGATCTATAATAGAAAAATATATAAGGTAATTCTAGTTTGTGCTTTCAAATGTACCAAACCTTACTGCATTTCCATGCTGCACTAAAGTTTTTCCTTTGCACAAAACATAATCAATGGATAAATCTTCATTCATAATCAAAAGATCAGCTTGTTTATCTAGTTCAATAGTGCCTAAATTTCTTAATTTTAGTATATTGGCAGGATTTTTTGTTAAAGGATATAGTGCTTTATCTATAGGAATATTATAGTTTTTAACCATCTTTCTAAATTCAATAACGTTGCTTTCGATTGAACCTACTGATATACTCTTAAGCTTGCCTCCTTCATCGAATATGGGCATGCTGCCATTGCTGTCAGAGCTCATAGTAATATTTTCTATAGAGCAGCCTTTATCAAGCAAATATTTAAAGGCATAGGAAGCATCTACAGGTATAGGGTCAAGTTCAGTTTGAACTATTCCTGATGTTAAGTCTAAATATCCGCCTCTTTTCAAATATTTAACCCCTTGATATAACAGAGGCATGTTTCTATTTATGTGAGTAGGCAATAAATTTTGAGCTAGAAGAGGAGAATCTTCAATTATCTTTAAAAGAGGATATATGCCTTCCTTATCATCGCCTAAATGTATATGAAGCATTCCGCATTTATTAGATAAGAGTCCAGCTACTCTGCTTTCTAGCGCAAGTCTTTCAAGGTCATGCTTTAAAGGCTTGCTGCTTCTATGGTCTGACATTGCTACTTCTCCAACTCCGATGATCTTATCTATTAACACGATGTCATCTCTAGAGCTGTTTGTTATAGTTCTTGTAGGGAACTGATAGCAACCGGTCCAAGTAAGGGCGTTTATGCCTTCCTCTTCTAAAGCTCTAGCCTTTGCTAAAAGGCTGTTTAAAGAACGGGTAGTTCCATCTGTACCAAGAAGGCCAATGACTGTTGTAACCCCAGAGGTTGTTATTTGAGACAGCTGAATTTCAGGTGTTCTTGTTGTATAGCCGCCCTCGCCACCGCCTCCTGTTATATGGACATGTAAATCTATAAAACCTGGGGTAACAATTTGATTGGAAGCATCAATGACTTCCACATCGTAAAAATCTTTGGGCGGCAGTGGTATGTTTTCATGTATTTTAGCTATTTTATCATCACATATTAAAATGTCTTTTTTCCCTATGAGGTCTGGAGTATAAACTAACGCATTTTTGATTAATTTTATCATTCTGGTTAAGCCTCCTTGTAATTTTAAGTTTTTTACAATATGAGTTTAGTATTTTACCAATACAACAGTTTATACTTATAAAGAAAGAACCTCCTGTTAAAGAAGGTTCATGCATGTAAATTATTTTATTAAGTCTTCAACATACCTTGGTAAAGTAAAGCAGGATTTATGAAGCCTCTTTGTATAATATTTAGTTTCAAAATTAATTTTATTTGATAAATCTACATTCTCTGGGTCATGTGTTTTAGATCCAACAGTGAAGCTCCAGAAACCGCCAGGGTATGTAGGTATTGCAGCCATAAAAAGCTTTGTAACAGGGAAAACAGCTTTGGCATCCTTAAATACTCTTTGAACTACCTCTGGAAGATAGAAAGGTGTTTCTGTTTGTGCTATAAAAATTCCATCTTCAGTTAAGCATTCAGCAATTTCCTTATAAAAACTTCCGCCAAATAGTCCTTCGGCGGCACCAAAAGGATCTGTTGAGTCAACTATTATTACATCAAATTCATTTTTATGCTCATGCACATATTTTATTCCATCGCCAACAAAAACTTCGCAGCGAGGGTTATCAAGCTCACAGCTTATTTCAGGAAGATACTTCTTGCATTCCTCAATAACACAGCCATCAATTTCACAAAGAACTGCCTTTTCTACAGAAGGATGTTTAAGTATTTCTCTAATAGCGCCCCCGTCACCACCGCCAACAACCAAAACCTTTTTTGGGTTAGGATGGGTAAATAAAGGTATATGAGCTATCATCTCATGATAAACAAACTCATCCTTTATAGTAGTTTGAACTATTCCATCAAGTACAAGCATTCTTCCGAAGGCATCAGTATCAAGTATAGCTAAATCTTGAAACTCAGTTTGCTTTCTTACTAATGTTTCCCTTATCTTATAGGTCATAGCAGCATCACCGATTTGACCTTCCTTAAGCCACATATCCATAGATTAAACCTCCTTATATTCCTTAGTTTATTATGGTAAACAATGATTATTATAACAATAGTTTGTTAAAGGGGCAATAGTTATATAGGTTCAATTAGTAAATCACTATTCAATAGAGAAAAATAACCATGCTTCTACGATTTTTACCCAAATTAAGCAGCTAGTTTACTTTGATATCTAGCTATAATGTGCAAAATAAAAGACCTAAAAAGTGAATAATATAATATTATATGGGTACAATATAAAAATATGTGTAAAATTTGCAAACATAGAAGGAAAATTATGTAATATGTAGAATATAAAGTATAGAGGAAAATTACTTTTAAGCATTATACAGAATTGAGGGGGGAGCATGAATGTATTTAAAGTTTCAAAATGAAGATGATAAGCTTGTAGTGTATATGATGGGAGAGCTGGATCATCATAGTGCTGAAGAGGTTAGGAGCAAAATTGATGATAGAATTGATAGAGACAGTGTTAATAAGCTTGTTATGGACTTTACTAATGTAACTTTTATGGACAGCTCAGGCATTGGAGTAGTAATTGGCAGATATAAAAAGATTTCGATGAAAAAGGGAAATGTTTGCATAGCAAACGTAAATAACTCTGTTAAACGAGTATTTGATCTATCTGGCATGTTTAAGATCATAATGCTTTATGACAATGTAGAACAAGCATTAAAGAGCATTTAATGTGGGGGGATAAAAATGTACGATAACATGATAAAAATAGAATTCGCAAGCAAATCTCAAAATGAAGGTTTTGCAAGAGTTGCTGTAGCAGCTTTCGTATCTCAGCTTGATCCTACAATAGAAGAGATAACGGATGTTAAAACTGCAGTATCAGAAGCGGTTACAAATTCAATAATTCACGGCTATGGTGGACAGGAAGGCACTGTAACAATAGAAGCCATGATTAAGGGAAATGAGCTCACCATAATTGTAGGAGATAAAGGTGTAGGAATAGATAATATTGAGCTTGCAATGCAGCCTCTTTACACTTCAAGACCAGACTTAGAAAGATCCGGAATGGGTTTTACAGTTATGGAAACCTTTATGGACAGTTTAGAAGTAAAATCTGAAAATAACAAGGGAACTTACATAATAATGAAAAAAGTTTTTAAGTCATTAAGTTAGGTGAAGATTATGGATGAGGAAATTCTAAAAAAAGATTATAACTATGAGGATAATCTTGAGCTCATAAGTCGAGCAAGAGATGGAGACAAATATGCCTTAGATAAGCTGATTGAAATAAATCTTCCTCTTGTTTCCGCTGTTAGTAAAAAGTTTTTAAATAGAGGTTATGAATATGAAGATATATTCCAGATAGGCTCTATGGGATTAGTCAAAGCTGTTAAAAATTTTGATCCTAATTTCAATGTAAAATTTTCAACCTATGCTGTACCTATGATTATGGGAGAGATAAAAAGATTTATCAGAGACGATGGCATAATCAAGGTTAGCAGAAGCGTTAAAAATGTAGCTAGAAAGCTTCACTATGATAAAGAAGCGCTTACTAAAAAACTTGACAGGGACCCAACCATTGAGGAACTCTCTGCATACTCTGGAGTTAGCACTGAAGAAATTGTATTCGCTTTAGAGTCTGCAAATGGTCTTCAGTATTTATATGATACTATACATCAGGATGATGGCTCTCCAGTGCTGCTTATTGATAAACTCAGCGAAAACTATGAGGAGGATAATGAATTAGTAGATAAGCTTGCTCTTAAGGAAGCTCTTACAAATTTAGATAACAAGTCAAGGCAGATTATTATGCTTAGATATTTTAAGGATAAAACTCAAGTGCAGGTGGCAAAAATGCTTGGCATAAGTCAAGTTCAAGTATCAAGAATTGAAAAAAAAGTTTTAAAGATAATGAAGGAAAGATTAAGCGGATAGGATGCAGGTTTCTGTATCCTATCCTTATTTTTGTACAATTGAATAACAAAAGATATTTTGCATAAAATAATTTTTGAAATAAACTTCTATAAAAAGAAGGATGTGACGCAGTTGAACAGCAAGGAAGATAAGATAAAGGAAAAATTTAAGACTATATCCTCGGAAGTAAGGCCGAAATCACAGTTGCTTAGAAATTGTATTCGTGCCTTCATTGTTGGGGGCATTTTATGTGATATAGGTCAATTTTTCAACAATTATTTAACTAATATAGGGCTGCCAAAGGATGATGTAGCCGCTTGGGTTTCTATAATCATGGTATTTCTAGGAGCATTTCTTACCGGAATAGGAATATATGATAAATTAGCTGCTTTTGCAGGAGCAGGAAGTTTGGTGCCGATAACTGGTTTTGCAAACTCTATAGTTTCACCTGCAATGGAATTTAAGAAGGAAGGCTTTATTTTTGGTGTAGGAGCTAAAATGTTTCTAATCGCAGGACCGGTATTGGTATACGGCATTGGAACCTCTGTTATTGTCGGAATAATATATTATTTGTTTAAGTAGGTGAATGCTATGAATAAAAGAGTAGGAAAACAAACTATCAGG
The DNA here is from genome assembly GCA_964568335.1 of uncultured Clostridium sp. Taxonomy (GTDB): domain Bacteria; phylum Bacillota; class Clostridia; order Clostridiales; family Clostridiaceae; genus Clostridium_AT. The sequence continues at coordinate 13,038 of CAZMQY010000022.1, read as the reverse complement.
ACGGATAATAAACCAAGAATTATTTCAACAGCAAGTGTGGTTGGGCCTAAGGAAGGAAACGGACCATTAAAGGACTATTTTGATATAATACTAGAAGATGATTTAAATGGTACTGATACATATGAAAAGGCTGAAAGCAGCATGATGTACTTAGCTATAAATGAAAGTATAAAAAGGGGAAATCTTAGCGAAAAAGATATAGACTATCTTTTTGCTGGTGATCTATTAAATCAGTTAACTTCCTCCTGCTTCGCTGCTAAGGATATGGATATACCATTTGTGGGAATGTATGGTGCATGCTCTACAATGACTGAGTCTTTGTCTATGGCAGCCATAATGATAGACGGAGGCTATGCTAATCATGTTATTGCAGCTACCTCCTCGCATTTTTCCTCAGCTGAAAGGCAATTTAGGACTCCTCTTGAATATGGAAATCAAAGAGTTCCTACAGCTCAATGGACTGTCACAGGCTCAGGAGCAATGGTTTTGGGCAGAGATGGAAATTACCCCTATGTTAGCTATGTAACACTTGGAAAGGTTAAGGATTATGGAGTAAACGATGTAAACAATATGGGTGAGGCTATGGCCCCAGCAGCAGTAGATACTATAGCTCAGCACTTAAAAGATACAGGCAGAAGTGCTAGTTACTACGACTTGATAGTTACAGGAGATCTTGGCACTGTAGGCAAAAAGATAACTGCTGAACTTTTGTTAGAATATGGATATGATTTAAGTAAAAACTATATGGACTGCGGCGATGAGATTTTTGATCATGAAAGGCAAGGAACAAATGCAGGAGGAAGCGGCTGCGGCTGCTCTGCGGTTGTAGATTGCGGATATATATATAAAAATATGTTAAGCGGAAAGCTAAGGAAAGTACTGCTAGTTTCAACGGGTGCACTATTAAGCTCCACGTCATGCTTACAAGGTCTAACTATACCTGGTATTGCCCATGCGGTAGCCGTAGAAATATAAAATATAGTAGTATGAAGGAGGCTAAGTAATAAATGGAATATGTAAATGCATTTATTGTGGGTGGAGCTATATGCGTAATTGCGCAAATTCTTATAGATAAAACAAAACTAACACCAGCGAGGATACTAGTCAGCTTTGTTACTTTAGGAACTATATTGGGAGCCTTAAAAATATATGATCCTTTAGTTAACTTTGGAAAGGCGGGTGCAACAGTACCGCTTCCGGGTTTTGGTTATGCTCTTGCAAAGGGGGTAATGAAGGAAGTGGATAAGGTTGGGCTTTTAGGGGCTTTTACGGGAGGAATAAAAGGAACTGCTGGTGGAATAACAGCGGCAATTATATTCGGTTACATTATGGCTGTGCTCTTTAATCCAAAGACAAAGGAGTGATGCCCTTGAGAAGGAGAGTAATTATAGTTACGGATGGAGATGACATTGCGAAGCATGCTGTAGAGGAAGCTGCTAGGAACATTGGTGGAAGATGCATTTCTCTTTCAGCAGGAAATCCCACATTGCTTAGTGGAGAGAAAATAATAGAGCTTATAAAAATGGCTAAATATGACCCCGTAGTTGTAATGGTGGATGATAGAGGAGATATCGGCATGGGCTATGGAGAAAGGGCCATGAACAAAATAATGAAGGATGATGGTATAGAAATTCTTGGAATTGTGGCAGTAGCATCTAATACCTCACGAGCTAAAGGAGTTATGGTAGATTGCTCCATTGACAAATATGGAAATATAATATATAAAGCTGTAGATAAATATGGCAACAGCAAGAATAACCGTGTACTGAAAGGTGATACTGTAAATATGTTATCTAGTGTAAATGTTAAATACATAGTAGGCATAGGTGACCCGGGGAAAATGAATGGGAAAGATGAAATAACTATTGGTGCGCCAATAATAACAAAGGCTATGGAAGAAATACTAAAAAATTATAATAGAGAACTAACAAATTTTTTATAAGGCATAAAATACAGAAAAGGAAGTGAAAAATCACTTCCTTTTATAATAAACAATAATTTATACTACTATGGAGTAGTTTGAGTATTATTATTATTCCCTTGACCACCTGAATCAGGTTTATTGCCATTACCGGCACCATTACCATTTCCGGTACCATTACCATTTTCCCCAGGTGGAGTTGTACCAGTTCCTTCAGGAGGATTAGGATTTTGTACTGGTGGTGCAGCTTTTGTATCATCTAATTCAGTAGGCAGTACCTTATAAGCATCGTCTAACTTAACAGATGGGGTATAATCTCTCTTTATATATACTCTTTTTTCAAGTAAATCCTTAGGAGTATTTTCAGTAGCAATCTTACCATTAGCTTTATTTATTGTAGCTTCTACGTGAACATCACATAAGGTTGTTGGCTGAGTACCAGCTATAAATAATTCGGAATATACTTGATTGCCCTCTGGATCCTTAGAACATAAATCCGTTGGTAATTTTCCTGATTCTTTGCATATATTTACAGAAATTATACCGGATGGTCTCTCAATTTGCTTTACTGGAAGATCCTTATGAGCTGCAGTCATTATTTTTGCCCAAATTGCAGCAGATGTTCCACTGCTTATACCTCTTCCAAAAGATTCAGGCTTGTCATGTCCAATCCATACAGCTCCAGAGTAATAAGGTGTTAGCCCAGAAAACCAAAGCTCCTTTTTATCACCAGTAGTACCAGTTTTTCCGGCAGCAGGCATTGCTCCCAATCTAGCGCTAGTTGCCGTACCGCTGGTTACAGGACCTCTTAACAAATCGTACATTATATAGTTTGCTTGAGGTGATAGGACTTTTCTAGTAACAACCTTGCTCTCCAGAATAGTTACGCCTCTTCTGTCAACTACTTTTGTATAAAGTCTTGGCTCAGTATACATACCGTTGTTTCCAAAAACACCATAAGCAGCAGACATAGATAGAGCGTTTTCGCCGTCATAAAGCTCTCCAAGTGCCATGGCAGCAAGGCTTGTTTGGTCATGTTTAGGATCTAAGGTTAAGCCAAACTTTTCACCATAAGCAGCACCTGTCTTAAGACCTATAGCATATTCTTGCTTAACTGCTACTAAGTTTATAGAACGTGTTATAGCTTCTCTTAAAGTTACATATCCGCTAAAGGAAGAGCTTTCAACATTTCTTGGGTCATAACCGTTCCAACCCTTTTTTATTTCATCTCCAACAGGAGAATCCTCTACTACTGTACCTGCTGTAGCTTGCTTCGAATCTATTGCAGCACCATATACAGTTAAAGGCTTTATGGTTGAACCTATTGGTTTTGGAAATGCCTTTGAGCCATTGTATGCAGCTCTGTTAAAAGATCTTGCAGGCTGTTCTCCTCTTCCGCCAATAATAACCTTTACTTCGCCTGTATGATGATCCATAACAACTGCAGAAGCCTGTGGATCAACTATACCATTAATAGGTTTTGATGTAATTCCATAATTTTTATTATCGTTAATAATGTTTTGAGCAGCATCCTGCAGGCTTCTATCCATAGTTGTATATATTTTTAGCCCGCCATACATTAATAGATTATTAATTTCTGATTCACTATATTTATATTGAGCTTGAAGGTCCTTCTTTACCTGCTCAATTGCTGGCAGTGAAAACCATTCATAATTCAATCTATTGGTGCTGCTGCTTGCAGGCTTGTTAAAAGCTAATTTTTCTGGGCTTAATTCACTTATAGCCTTATCGTACTCTTCATTAGTTATAGCTTTATTTTTAAGCATTGCATTTAACACAAGCTTAGTTCTATTTAAGTATGGAGTTGGATTCTTTTTTGCTGAATCCAAGTGGGCATTGAATCTGCCAGGAGCTTGTGGAACCCCAGCTAAGTATGCAGCTTGAGCTATAGTAAGCTCTTTAATAGGCTTATTAAAATAATAGGTTGCAGCAGCCTGAACTCCATGAACAGTACCTCCAAAAGGAATAGTGTTCATATAAGCTTCCAGTATTTGCTCCTTTTGTAAATGCTTTTCTAATTCAATAGCTAAATACATCTCTCTTATTTTTCGTGTAGCAGATTCAAGGAAGGTTTTTTCTTTTGTAATATCTGTAAGCATAGTGTTTCTAACGAGCTGCTGTGTTATTGTAGAAGCTCCCTGCATAGTAGGATTGCCTTTTAAAGTGCTTACTACGTCTATGTATATAACCCCAGCAATTCTTTGAATGTCTATACCCTTGTGTTTTTCAAATCTTTCATCCTCAATGCTGACAAATGCCTTCGGTAAGTAAGGCGGTAAATCTTTTATTGAAATTATATTTCTTTTTTCATCTGTATTTACATCGTCCATGTATTGTTCTTTACTGTCATATATAGTGGAAGGTTCATTTAATGTTAATAATTGATTTACATCTAGAGGTGGCGCTGTTTTAACAATAGCAAGAGTTACTCCAATACCAGCAACGCCAGCTAAAATAGTTAACCCTAAAAGTGAAAGCATAACAATCTTAAATATTTTCCAACCCTTTTTCTTCTTTTGTTTCTTATTTGTCTTTTTCTTATCTTCCATAATGTAATCCTCCTTAAATGCCGCTAATCAAATCATTGGCATCCCATATTATTATAACACATATAGGTTGTACACAAAATTACTATTAGAGGCTTCAAACATTTACAAAAAGTATTTTGTTATAAGAGTATTTCTCCTATTAATAATATTATCATATATTTATGAAACTTTTTATTACAATATGATTATATTACAAATATTACCAAAAACCAAAAAAATATTCAATCTCTTGTGTTAAAATAGCTTGTAATACAATAAATTATACTAATGATTTTATCAGAAGGAAAGAAAAATAAAAAGGAGGGGAAATTTATTAAAGGAAAAACTAAATTTAGACTGATTTTTACGATGATTTTTTTAATGGTACTGTTTAATATTTTTATTTATACACTTGACAGAGTAATAACACCTACTTTTATAACAGTAGCAAATGCTGAAATGAGAGCGAAATCTATGGAGATAATATATACTGCCATATTAGATGAATATTCGAAACAGTTTAAGTACGAGGATGTAATCAATGTTGAAAAGGATAATGAAGGTAATATTACCTTGCTTAAAGCAGATACACTTAAGATGAATAGGATTGCTAATGATGTAGCACTAAATTCCCAAAGGCAACTTAGAAATCTTGGCAGCCATGGCATAAAAATTCCTATAGGATATATTTTTCAAAATAATATATTAGCGTCCATTGGTCCTAAGGTATCAGTAAAAATGCAGCCAATTGGATACATAGAAACAAAATATCAATCTGAATTTGAAAGTGCAGGTATTAATCAGACAAGACATAAGATTTATGTACAAGTGTATGCGAAGCTTAAAGTAATTGCTGGTTTAAAAAATGATAATATAGAGGTGAAAAGCGAAGTGCCCATAGCAGAAACTATTATAATAGGAAAAGTACCAGATACCTCAATTAATTTAGATTTAAAGGGAGCAGGCACTAAGATTAAGACTGAGGACATTAACTAAATGAATAGTTGGTATAAAAATTTATAATTCTGCAAAAATAGTTATGAAATAAAAAATCTGCCAAAGATTATTTGGCAGATTTTAGTATAATAGTATAATGCAAATATTATTCCCAATTGAATACATAAGGTATGTTTCTGTAGTAATCTCCGTAGTTTAAACCGTAACCTACAACAAAAACATCTGGTATTTGAAAACAGCAATAATCTGGTACCAAGCTTACCTTTCTTCTCTCTGGCTTATCTAAAAGCACACAAGATTGTACACTCTTAGCACCAAGAGTTTTAACATGGTCTAAAACGAATTGCATTGTAATACCAGTATCAACAATATCATCTACTACTAAAACATCGTAGCCTTCAATATTGTCTGGAATATCGTTAACAATCTTTACTGAGCCCGAGCTTTGCTCATTATGCCCGTAGCTGGAAGTAGTCATAAAGCCTATTTTGGTTGGAACTGTTATATGTCTTACTAAATCTGCAGCGTATATAAAGCTACCTCTCAGCAGTGAAAGTACATAAAGGTTTTTTCCTTCATAGTCTTTAGATATCTCAGCACCTAATTCTATTATTCTTGTTTCTATTTGTTCCTTAGTTATGAGTATGTTTCTTTTTTTATTTTCCATTGTAAGCCTCCAAGCCTTAGATATTTACAATATTATTTAAATAGTATAGAATAATATGAAAGTTGTCAAGGGCGTAAATAAGCTTGCAAAGCATTACATTTAGAAATTTGTAAAAATGGAGTTGATATTATGATTTATGGTAATACTGAGGGGATTAGAAATTCAATTTTAGATAAACTTGAGAAATTATACGAGTTAAATATGCCTCGGGAAAGCGTATTTACCGAGGAGCTTGCATTGATTCTTTGTGAGATTACAAATCAGATAGGCAGAGAGGTAAGTGCAGCAATAGATAGAAAAGGAAGAGTAGTCAGTGTAGCCATTGGTGATAGTACTACTGTAGAAATACCATTAATAGACATAAGAGAAAGAAAGCTTTCAGGAGTTAGAGTAGTTCACACTCATCCAAATGGGGTATCAATGCTGTCGGGCTTAGATCTTTCTGCGCTTCTTAAGTTAAAGCTTGATTGTATAGCTGCAATAGCCGAAGAAAATGGAAAGGCCAGCGAAGTCACCTTAGGATTTTGCTCCATAGAAAATGATGTTTTAGTTTCTGAAAACATTGGACCATTAAGTATTGAGAATGCTGTTATGTTCGATTTTTTAGACAGGGTTAGCTACATAGAGGGGCATCTTAAGTCAAATGATATTGTTGAGGATAATAGTGAAAAGGCAATATTAGTAGGAATTGAGAGTGAGGAAAGTTTAGATGAGCTTGAGGAGCTTGCAAAAGCGTGCCAGGTTAACGTTGTACATAAGGTGCTTCAAAAGAGGAGCAAGGTAGACTCAGCCTTTTATATTGGTAGTGGTAAGGTAAATGAGCTAGCTATGCTTAGGCAGGCTTTAAAAGCAAATGTGGTTGTTTTTGATGACGAATTAGACGGCTCACAGGTTAGAAATCTTGAGGAAGCCACTGGAGCTAAAGTAATAGACAGAACTACCTTGATACTAGAAATATTCGCAAGAAGGGCAAGAAGCAGAGAAGCCAAAATTCAGGTAGAGCTTGCTCAATTGAAATACAGACTTCCAAGACTTTTAGGACTTGGAACAGTTCTTTCAAGAACAGGCGGAGGTATAGGAACAAGAGGTCCTGGAGAGAAGAAGCTGGAAACAGATAGAAGGCATATTAGAGAAAGATTATATGATCTTTTAAGTGAGCTTGAAAAAATTAAGAAGCATAGAGAAACACAACGGGAAAGAAGAACTGATATACCAAAGGTATCTCTAGTTGGATATACCAATGCAGGAAAATCCACCTTAAGAAACAAACTGTGTGATATAGCTATGCCAAAGGATTCAACAGTTAAAGAAAAGGTTTTTGAGGCAGATATGCTCTTTGCAACCCTAGATATAACAACAAGAGCAATAGTGCTTCCTGATAATAGACTTATAACTTTAACCGACACTGTAGGATTTGTAAG